>DAIDHB010000225.1 GCA_027452145.1 Planctomycetales bacterium | reverse complement strand
GGAGGGTCCCTCGAGAGGATTTGGTGTGTGGGGCTGCGGTCCGACCCCGGGGGGCTGACGCCCCCCGGCTACGTGCGATCGCCCCCTGACGGGGGCTCGGAGCCCTGCCGGCACAGACTCCTGGCCGGCCCGGCCCGGCCCGGCCCCATCGTGAGCCATCCATCTGCAATGCGCTCTAGCCGGCCCTCGAGGTATCGATGACCCATCGCGAGAATGTCGAGCGATACGCCGGGACGCTGGCCGAGCTCGCCGGTGACCTTGGCGACCTCAGGTATGACGCACTCGCGGCATTCCTCCGGGCGCTCGCGGAGAAGATCGACGCGGACGGGCAAGCCGACGCGGGTCGGGGCCGGCCCAGACTGGCCACGGCCCTGCGCGGCGCCGGTGCATCGATCGCCTCGGCCGCGGACGATGTCGAGCGTGCCTGGTCGATCTGCTCACCCTACATGCAGGCGGACGAATCACGAGTCGCCCCAGAGGACCACGGCGAGCGGGACGGTTAGAGCGGCTGGCGGGCGGCTCGCCCAAGGAAACAGGGGACAGGCACCCGGCCCTGATCCATTCGGAGGCTGATCTTGTGGTCCGGACGGGCCGGGAGCCAGTCCCCTTTTTCCTCCGCTGGACCTCATGCAAAGGTCGAGACCTCCAACCGGCGTTCCCCCGTGGCCTATCATCAGGGCGGCATTTCCAGTTCCGAAGGCTCGCGCCGGCGATTGGCCCATTGCGCCCTGTTTACGGAGTGCGGTATATCCGACATGGTCGCTGACTCCGATCGGCGGTAGGCCGTCGTGCGCGCCGTTGTCGGATATCCGCCAATGGCGTACTCTGCATCATGCGATTCGTCGAGACGCCGATCTTCACCCAGGCCATCGAGGGACTCCTGGATCACGAGGGCTACCGATCCCTGCAGTTGGCCCTGATCCTCCGTCCGGAGGCTGGTCGAGTCATTCGTGTAGCGGCGGCCTGCGCAAAATCCGGTGGTACTCGGGAGATCGGGGCAAGCGCGGCGGATGTCGGATCATCGACAATTGGGACGAATCGACCGAGACCTTCTATCTGCTCCATGCCTACGGCAAGAGCGAGCGAGACGACCTGACGGCCAACCAACTTCGGGTCCTGGGCCGCCTGGTTCGCGAGGAATTCGGATGAAAAAACAGGACTTCGACAATCTATTAGAGGGTGTCCGGCAGGCCGGCAAGATCCGCCGAGGAGAACTTCAACCGAGCCGGGTCACGGAATTCACACCAGTGGACGTTCGAGCGATCCGTCAACGGCTGCTCAAGTCGCAAGCGGAATTCGCCCGCATGATCGGCGTGAGCGTTGCCACCTTGCAGAACTGGGAGCAGGGTCGGCGCCGCCCGGAAGGCCCCGCACGCGCCCTGCTCAAGATCGCGGCCGAGAACCCGGAGGCGGTATCCGCGGCCCTTGACACTCGGACCTCGCAGTAACGGGCGACGTCGGCCGCCGGTTCGCCGGATCTACTTCCGCCGCGTCCCGAGGCACCCGTCGATCCGGCTCAGCAACCCCGGCCGTGCCGCGACGTCCGCGACGCACGCCACCGGGTCGAGGGCGTTGCACCGGAACAGGTAGAGGCTCCGCAATTTCGGGATCCGCAGCATGGTCTCGTGGTCTGGCAGGTTCGCGCACCAGTGAATCTGGAGGACCTCGAGATCCTTGCAATATTCCAGCGCCTTGATATCCACGAGCCGATTCAGCCGGCGAAGCTCCAGGTAGCGCAGGCCCGCAATGTCCTGGATGCCGTCGAGCGTGGCGAGCGATCCGCCCTCGAGGCTGAGGAAGTCGACGGCTACCCGCGCCAGCCGCGAGAGGACGCTCGGATCCTTGATCGGGCCCATTCCCAGCCGGGCGAGGCGCGGGTAGGTCGCGATGACGTCGAGCAGCGTCCGCTTCGCGTCCAGGTAACACTCGAGCTCCTGGAGATCGGGGAACGTTCCGGGCTGGAATTTCACCTCGCGATCTCCGTAACTCCTCCACGAGTCAAACGCCCCGATGCCCGGAAAGGCGACGCCCTTCGGGAGCGAGGCCCGGCCGCCGTCCGACACCGCGAGCCTCACCAGCGAGGGCGGGAGCATCTTCGGGTCGAGGCCCGGGATGAACGAGACCGGGATGGTCAGGGACCGGAGCCGCTCGAGGCCGCTCAGGTCGTGCTCCAGCCGCCCGGCCTTGCGGAATTCGCTTGCGTAGAGGGCGTGGAAATAGGCGATCAGCTCCTCGATTTCGCCCGCGTGGGCCGGTAAATCGTCCCAGCAGATCACCCGGGAGCAATCGCCGATGTTCCCCCACTCCTTGCGGTAGCGCTCGACCTCGTTGCGCTGCTCCAGGACAATCCACGAACGGCCGCTCCGCTTGTAGACGACCGAATCCGGCAACGGAATGATCTTGTCCATCGGGCATTCGCTCCATGGGACCGTGCGCGTCGATCGCCTCGGGGGGGATCCTATCTTGCTTCCGGATTAACGCCAGAGCATCCCCGCGGCGGATCTCGTACGGCCGCGCGCGGTCCCGGCGGCTTTTTACGCTTCTTTTCGTCGGGGGGCGCGGTCTCTCCGCGGATGAACGAGGTCTCGATCACCGACGCCCTGCCACGCAAGGCGGGCGCCGGGGGAGGAAATCCGATGGTACGAACCAGTCTGGCGTTCGTGGCGGCGGGCCTGATGCTGGCGACGACGGCCCACGCGCAGGGCAGGGGAGGCGGCGGCTGCGCCGGGGGTGGGGGCGGCTCGTTCGGCTCGGCGGCGTCGCTGGCGGGCACCGGCGGCGGCGGGCTCGGCTTCCGCGGCGCGGGATTCGGCGGACCGGGATTCGGCGGCCAGGGATTCGGCGGCAACGGGCTCGCGGCCGGCGGCGTCAATGCCTCGCTGGCCGGGACGTCGGGGCTGTACGGGCCGGGCGCCGGCAACGCAGCCGCCTTCTACGGCACGGGGCTCGGCGGCTACGGTAATGGATACGGCTACGGCTACGGGACCAACGGCTTCGCGAATCCCTACGCGATGGCGGCCTACGGCGGTTATGGCAATGGATACGGATATGGCAATGGATACGGGCCGATGAACGGCATGAACCCCGGCGCGGCCGGCGGCCTGGGCAACGGCCTCTCGTCGATCGCCCCGGGCGAGTTCGGCTCGCAGGGTGACGGGACCTCCGTTTCGCGCGCCAGCGGCACGTCGAGTAGCCGGTCGAGGGCGGCGAGTTCCCGATCGCGGTCCAGGTCGCGCTCGAAGGCCAGGAACAGGACAGCGGTCAAGCCGGCCGCCTCCGCGTCGCGGTAGGCGCGGACCAATCCGTCCGACCTGCCGCGCCGGGCGCGCGGTAACACATCGGTTTCCATCCATCGCGACCGACATCGGGCCGCGCAGGGCATCCTGCGCGGCCCGATCGCTTTTCCGACTCTTCGCAAGGCCTACACCGGGTCTTCACGCGGCCTGGCTACAATCCTCCGCAGGAGCATCGCCGGAGCGAGCTTCGACCGGGGAGACGGCTCACCGCGCGAGCCGCTCGGCACGGCCTGCCCCCCATCGAGGAGTCCACACCATGAATCATCGTTCATCACGACGCCGATCGGGGTTCACCCTGATCGAGCTCCTGGTTGTTATCGCGATCATCGCCGTTTTGATCGCGCTGTTGCTCCCCGCGGTGCAGAGCGCCCGCGAGGCCGCGCGACGGGCCCAGTGCACGAACAATCTCAAGCAGCTCGCCCTGGCGGCGGCCAATTATGAGTCGGCCAACGGCTGCCTGCCCGGCGGCTCGTACGAGGGGACGCTGTACAACCCGCCGCACTGGGCGTCGTTCCCCGAGAATTTCAGCGTGTTCGTGCGGATGTCGAACTACTTCGAGCAAGGCACGGTCTACAACGCGACCAATTTCAGCCTGACGTCGGCCGACATCGCCAATTACACGATCTGCGGCATCCAGGTCAATTCGCTGATCTGCCCGAGCGACGTGCAGAACGACAAGATCGCCTTCCCCGCCAGTCAGAACTCGGGGAACAGCGTGCTGCCCGGCTGGAGCTTCAACGAGATCCCCACGAACTTCCCGCTTCCGGCCGGCGCGATGCAGGCCTTCACCAGCTACGCCGGCAACGCCGGGACGTTCACGTTCGGCTTCTCCAACCTGATGCCCGCCTCGGTGCTCGCGCAGTTCAACGGCACGATCTACAACGATAGCGCGGTGCGAATCTCGGCGATTACCGACGGCACCAGCAACACGTTCCTCTTCGGCGAGCACAGCAAGGGGCACCTGTTCACGCTCGACCCGCGCTATGCGGTCTCGGACAACTCGTGGCAATCGGGCCGCTGGTACGACACGCTGTTTGCCTCGATGTACCCGCCGAACCTGGCCGCGGGGAACAACATCGGCATCCCGCTCTCGAGCGAGAGCTACTACCTGCCGACCGACGCCGGCAGCTACCACCCCGGCGGGGCGAACTTCGCCTTCTGCGACGGCTCGGTCCACTTCATCAAGAACTCGATCAGCTCGTGGGCCTTCGGCGCGAACACCGACAGCTACGGCGACGCCCTGCCGAATAACACCGCGATGGTGTATGTCCCCGCGACGCCCCCTTATAGCAAGGGCGGCAGCTACCTCCAGAACAACGGCGCGATGCTCGGCGTGTACCAGCAGCTCTCGACCCGCGCCGGCGGCGAGGTCGTCAGCTCGGACGCGTATTGATCTCTCCGTATTCGCAATCATTCGATTCCGGGAGGCCACTCCATGTCCAATCGAGCGAGCCTTGCCGCCTGGCTGATCCTCGCCGGCCTGTCATCCGGCTGCGGCAGCGGCGGCGCCCGCACGCTGCCGGACGCCGGCCCGCCGCCGCCGCACCAGGGAGAGCTGGTCCGCATCCCCGGCGGCAAGCAGTTCGTCGAGGTCGTGCAGAAGACGGTCTCTGGATCGGCGACCGTCAGCGGTGAGGCGAGCTTCTACTTCCTGGGCGCGGACGGCAAGACGCCGATCGCGCCCGCGCCGGCATCCGGCACGCTCGAAGTTGGCCGCAAGACGATCGCGCTCAAGCCTGAGGGCGACGCCCTCGTCACCCCGGCCGGACCACCGCTGTTTGCCCGCACCGGCGGAGTCGACGGCCTGCTCAAGGTCGAGCTCGACGGTAAGCCGGTGACCATCCGCCTCGGCGTGCGCTGACGCACGCCCCGAAGCCCCGGACGTCCTCGCCCGAAGCCGGGCCGGCGTCCGGGGCTTGTTTTTTGCGCCTCGCCTCGCCTCGCCTCGTCGTCAGTCCGTAGGAGCGAAGACGTGTGCCGATGATGTGAGGGCTGCGCCTCAGCGGATGACGAAGCCGGCCTCGATCGGCTGGCCGTCGATCTTCGCGCTGAGGGTGCCGCGGAACGCCGAGGGATACCGGCCGGGCGCCGAGGCGAAGCCGCCGCCGGTCTGCGCCGAGAGCGGCACGACCTGGCCCGACTCGCCGCCGATCCGCACCGAGACGTCCGTCGGCGCAGGGCTCAGCTCGGTCGTACCGTCGGGGCCGTAGAAATGCACGACGATCGGGACCTCGATCGCCTTCTTCGAGGCGCGGCCGGCGCCCCCGCGACCGGCCGGGGCGTTGTCATTCTTCGCGCGGATCTCGAAGTAACCCTTGCCACTGGGTAGCTCGGTCATCTGGCCCTTGTGGCCGGCGGTCGGTATCGTGCGGCCCTGTCCGCCGCCGCAGCCGGCCGTCGCCGCGGCCAGGGCGCTCACGAGGAGGAAAGCGGGCCACCATTTCGATCGCATGGATTCGGGCTCCCGTCAATTGCAAGGCAGGACAAGGCAGGGCATGACACGGTATGACAGGACAGGACGCGGAACGGAGGCCGACCGCGATGACGCGAGGCGTCTCGTCGCGGCCGGCCTCTGCGCTTCTGTCCGCACAGGTCTGGTCTGCGAACCGGATCAATCAATAGGCATCGGAGCTGACGACCTCGCCGCCGGCGCGGGTCGAGAGCTGCTGGTACACACCCAGCCGGGCGGCGCCGAACTGGTAGAGGATCTCGCCGTTGGGCTGCTGGGCCCCGATCGCGCCGTCGGGGATGGCGTTGCCGTACGAGTCGGTGTTGCCCGTGTTGAACGTCCACGAGGCGATCGTGTTCTTGAGGAACCGGACCGAGCCGTCGCAGAAGGCAAAGTTCGCCCCGCCGGGATGCATGCTGTTGGCCACCGTGATCGCGTAGTAGCCGTACGGGCCGTTCGCCTGTGCCATGCTTCCCTGGAGATTGATTGTCATCGGGTACAGGGTGGAGAACAGAGTGTCGTACCACCGGCCCGACTGCCACGAGTTGTCTGAAACGAAGTAATACGGGTCGTTCAACTGGGCCTTGGAGTGGCTGTGCTCGGCGAACTGAAACGTGTTGCTGGTGCCGTCGGTGATCGCCGAGATCCGCACGGTGCTGTCGTTGTAGATCGTGCCGTTGTACATCGCGAAGATCGTGGGGCCCTTCCACGTGGCGTAGCCGAAGTCCCACGTACCGCAGTTGCCGGCATAGCTGCTGTAAGCCTGGATCCAGTTGCCCGGAGGCATCGCCGCGCCGGGGGTGGTGGCGATCGAGTTGAACGAGGCATTCGCCGTCCCGGGGATCAGGGGCACCGGGTCGTTGCCGGTGTCGCTCGGGCAGGTCAGGATCGCCAGCCGGACGCCGCAGATCGTCAGGTTCTCGAAATTGCCCGAGGTCAGGTTGAAGTTCACCGCGTTGTACATCGGCGCCTGGTCGGTGAACGGCAGCATCCGGACGAACACGCTGAAATTCTCGGGGAAGTCGCACGGGGCCATGCCGGTGCCGCAGTTGTTGTCGGCCGGCAGCCCGCCGTTGTAATTCGAATAGGACCCGCCGGGATACGCGCCGTTGGACGACTCGTAGTTGCTCGCCGCCAGGGCGAGCTGCTTGAGGTTATTCGTGCACTGCGCCCGCCGCGCGGCCTCGCGCGCGCTCTGCACCGCGGGGAGCAAAAGTGCGATCAGAACAGCAATGATCGCGATGACAACCAGGAGCTCGATCAGGGTAAACCCGCCGCGGCGGGCCGGGGATGGTGATCTCATCGATCGCCTCGAGGATGGAGGAAGGACGTTCGGGGAAGGAGCCGGCGAGCGGGACTCGGCCGGCCGCAAGGTGGACCGGGAGATCCGGAAGCGCCGAGCGCGGAGCTATCCGGCAGGTGTCGGCGAGGAGAGGAGGGCCGCCGGGCCTGCCGTGAGGAGAGGGGCGTCCGCCGCCGGGGCGGCCGAACGCCGTGAACGGAAACCATCACGATGGAAAGACTGACCGACGCAGCCGGTTCCTGTCAAGCGGTCACAACTGAATTCCATCACCACGGCATCCGCCCGGGCGGATAATCGGGCTCGCGCAGGCCTCTCCTTCACCTTGCTGCCGGCCGGGCCGCTTCCCACCGCACGACGACCCGTCATCTGGCGTGGCCCCGGCACGCGGCGGCTCCGCTCGCCCTCCGCATCCCGGGATCCCGATTGTAGGTGGCGATTATTCAGGCTGCGGGTAAGTCCCCGGAAATCCCCGTGAAGGCCGACCCGCCGGGTTCCCGACGATCCGCGGGCCGGTCATTCGATCCGGGCGCGGACCTCGTGCGTTTGGCCGTCGTCGACCAGCGGGATCAGCGGCGGATCGAGCGAGGTGCCGTCGAGCTCGACGGTCACCCGGCCGGACTCGCGGCCGTTCGGGTTCTCGACGGCGATGCGATAGGTTGAGGACTTATATCGATAGCTGATCTCGAACCCCGGCCAGTCGGGCGGGATGCAGGGGTCGATCGCCAGCCGATCGCCCCGACGGCGGAGGCCCAGGATCGCCTCGACGATCGTGCGATAGAGCCACGACGCCGAGCCGGTGTACCACGTCCAGCCGCCTCGGCCGACGTGCGGCGGGCGTCCGTAGACGTCCCCAGCGACGACATAAGGCTCGACCCGGTAGCGTTCGACGCCCTGCGGATCGGCAGCGTGCCGGATCGGGTTGACGAGGTCGAGCAGCTCCGCGGCGTGGCGCCCTCGGCCCATCGCGGCGAATGCCTGGATGACCCACGTCGCGGCATGCGTGTACTGGCCGCCGTTCTCGCGGATGCCGGGCACGTATCCCTTGATGTAGCCGGGATCCATCGGCTCGGCGTCGAACGGCGGCGCGAACAGCAGGATCAAGCGGCCGTCGCGGTCGACCAGCCGGGCGTCGACGGCCTCCATCGCGCGGCGGGCCCGCTCGGGATCGGCGGCCTCGCAAAGAACGGCCCAGGTCTGCGCCAGCGAGTCGATCTGGCAGGCGTCGTTCGTCGACGAGCCGAGCGGCGTGCCGTCGTCGAAATAGGCCCGGCGATACCAGGCGCCGTCCCAGGCCGATTTCTCGCACGCCTCGGCCAGCTCGCTGGCACGGCGGCGGAGGTCGGCGGCCCGCGTGGGATCACCACGGCCCTCGGCCAGCTCGGCGAACCGCCGCATCGCGGCGATCGCGAACCAGGCCAGCCAGACGCTCTCGCCCTTCCCGCCGGCGCCGACGTGGTTCATCCCGTCGTTCCAGTCGCCGTGGCCCATCAGCGGCAGGCCATGCGCGCCGCGGTGATCGACGCGCTCCAGGCCCTTGATGCAATGCTCGTACAGCGAACCCGGCCGGCCGGCCGGCGGGGCCAGGCCGTAGTTGTCCTCCTGCTCGGGCTTCAGCGGGGGCGCCTCGAGGTAGTCGACCGGCTCGTCGAGGATCGCCGCGTCGCCGGTCGTATCAACATAGTAACTGGCGACGAACGCCAACCAGGCCGGGTCGTCCGAGATCCGCGTGCGAATGCCCCGGCCCGCGGGTGGGTGCCACCAGTGCTGGACGTCCCCCTCGAGGAACTGGTGCGACGCGGCGTGCAGGATGTGCGCCCGCGTGATCGCCGGCGCCGCGTGCGCCAGCGCCATCACGTCCTGGAGCTGGTCGCGGAAGCCGAACGCGCCGCCCGACTGGTAGAATCCCGAGCGCCCCCAGTATCGACACGCCAGCACCTGATACAGCAGCCAACGATTCGCCAGCAGGTCGACCGCCGGGTCCGGCGTGTGGACCTGCACCACGCCCAGCCGGTCGTCCCACGCGGCCTTCACCTCCGCGAGAGCCCGCGCCGCCCGGCCGGGCTCGCGGTACTGCTTCACCAGCGCCCGAACCGTCTCAACATCGGCCGCCTCGCCCAGCAGGAACACGACCTCGGCCTCGCCGTCGGGCGCCAGCTCGATCGACGTGTGCACGGCGGCACACGGGTCGATCGCGGCGCCGACGCGGCCGGTGAGCTCCACCCGCCCCATCGCGGCGGGCGCGGCGAGCGACCCGTGCCGGCCGAGGAACGCCAGGCGGTCGGCCGAGACCGTGCGCGGCCGGCGGTCGACGTCCACGAACGCCACGCGGGTCGACAGGTCGGCGCGGAAGGGGTTGTGGGCCAGGATGGCGCCGGTGTCGTCGTCGAGCTCGGTGACGACGTGCATCGCGGCGGTGTCGCGATTGAGGCCCAGGACCCATTCGGCGTAGAACGTCGCCGAGAGCTTCCGCGGGCGGTTCGTCGCGTTGCGCAGCTTCAGCACGATCAGCTTGACCGGGTCCCCGGCCGGGACGAACAGGGTTAGCTCATGCGCGATGCCGAACGCGTTGCGTTCGTAGGCCGTGTACCCGTGCCCGTGGCGTATGAGCACCGGCTGGTGCGACGGGACCGGCAGCGGCGTGGGCGACCAGACCTCGCCGGTCTCCTCATCGCGCAGATAGATCGCCTCGCCGGGCGGGTCCGAGACCGGGTCGTTGCTCCAGGGCGTCAGGCGATTGGCCTGGCTATTGACGGCCCAGGTGAACCCCGAGCCGGCCTCCGTCGCGACGAAGCCGACCGTGGGATTGGCGACGACGTTCACCCACGGAGCCGGCGGCAGGCGGAGCGTCAGCGCGGGGGCCGGGGCGACCGTGGGGGGTGGGCCGTTGCGGCCCCGCTCGGGCGGCGGCGATCCCTGCACCAGGACGCAGTACTCGCGGCCATCCGGGGTGAACCCGCCCAGGCCGTTGGCGAACAGCAGGCCCTCGGGCGCCGCGACGGGCTCGTCGCTCCAGCCTCCGGAATCGCGCGAGGGGACGAGCCGGCCGGGCAGGGGGGCGTGGCGCTCGGTCCGGTCGAGCTGACCCGCCAGCGGCCCGCGCTCGCCCACCAGGACGGCCCGCGCGGCGGCCTCCAGCAGGATGTGCTCATCCTGGCTCATCTGCGAGGCCTTGCGCACGAAGATGCCGCCCGGCTGGTCGATCCGCTCGGCGCCGCCGGCGGCGCGCACCGCGTCGAGGAGCTGGCGGGCCAGCTCGTCGAGGTAGCTGCCGGGTTCCTCGTCGAGGAACACCAGGTCGAACTCGAGCCCCCGCGGCCTCAGGTACGCGTGCGCCGCCAGGAGCTGGCGCACCAGCGGCATCTCGCCGGCTCCGGCGATCCGGGCCAGCACGATCGGCCGATCGCCCGAGATGCCGAACCGCCACAACTGGGGCTGGCCGAGCTGGTCGCGCGCCAGGATCGAGGGCTCGGCCCGCAGCGCGCTGCCGGCGAACACGATGTGCGACGCCAGCCGCTGGAACAGGTGCGTGTCGTCGCCGGCGCCGTGGTGCCGGTGCTCGACCTGGCTGTGCGCCCAGGCCAGCTCGAAGGCCCTGGTCGTGGCGCTGGCATCGCGGAACTGGTCGGCCAGCGAGACCGCCTCGTCGCGCGACTCGGCGAACGCGGTGACATACGCGACGACGGCCGTCCCGCCCGGCTCGATCCGCAGGCGACGCCGCAGGCTGACGACCGGGTCGAGCACCGGGCCCACCGCGCCCGAGAGCACGGCATTCGCCTCCATCGCGGCAGGGGCCGAGACCCCGCGCCCCCGGCCGAGGAACCGTGCCCGGTCGGTCTCGAACTGGATGTCGCCCATCGCGCTGCTGCCCCTCGCCGAGCGGTCGACGGCCGAGACGTGCACGGCCCACAGCGGGGCCTCGGCGGCCGAGCGCATCCGGCGGCGGCAGACGATCGCGCCGGGGCCGGGCAGCCACTCGGTCTCGAGGAACAGCTTGGCAAAGGCCGGATGACCGAGGTCGGCGCCCCGGGGCGCCAGCACGATCTCGGCGTAGCTCGTCAGCTCCAGCTCGCGGGGCGCCGTGTCGTGGTTGATCACGGTAATCCGGCGGATCTCGCCGCGGTGCTCCGGCGAGACGATCACCTCCATGACCGTCTCGATCCCGCCGTCGCGGCGGCGGAACGTCGCCTTGTCGGCGGCGAACACGACCTCATAGGAGTCGGGCACGCGGCAGACCGGCTGGAACCCGGCCGACCAGACGGCGCCCCGGTTCACGTCGCGGATGTAGACGAACTGCCCCGAATTCTCGCGCGCGGCGTCCTCGCGCCAGCGGGTCATGTCCAGGCCGCGGCAGGTGCTCACGCCCGAGCCGGCATTCGTCAGCAGGACGTGATACTGCGTGTTCGACAGCAGGTGCGTGCGCGGCGCCGGGGTGAACGGCGTCGTCAGCCGTCGACTCATCGGCGCCGCCGCCGCGGGGCCGGCTCCCGCATCATCCTCGCCCGTCGTCGAGGCCGCCGCGGCCGTGGGCGCCGTGGCCTGTCCCGGGGTCGACGCCGGATGCGCCGCCGCGCTCGACTCGACGATCGGCGCGTCGATCGGCACGCGCTCCTCCAGCAAGAGGTCGATCGCCTTGACCATCGGCTCGGCGGAGAACCGGTGCGTCATGACGTCGTCGTGAAGCGCGTTGTTGAGCGCCACGAACGCCATCCCCTGGTGGTGCGCCATGTACGACCGGACGACGACCGAGCGCTTCCCCTTCGGCATCCGCTCGGGGGTGTAGTCGATCGCCTCGTAGTAGCCGTACTCGCCCTCGCCGCCCTCCTGGGTCAATCGCCAGAGGTTCGCCAGCGCCTCGCGCGGCTCGAGCATCGTGGCCATCAGCGTCGCATAGGGTGCGATGACACGGTCCTGCTCGAGCCCCTGCTTGAGGCCCAGCCCCGGCGTGCCGAACGCCTGGTACTGGTAGTCGCCGTCGAGATACTGCGCCGAGAAGCCCGACTCGGAGATGCCCCACGGCAGCCCGAGCTCGCGGCCGTACTCGATCTGCCTCGCCACGGCCGTGCGGCACGCCTCGGCCAGCAGCGTGCCGGGCAGGCTGCGGAGCATCAGCCGGGGCATCAGGTACTCGAACATCGTGCCGCCCCACGAGATCAGCCCCGTGCGCCCGGCCGCGCGGATGAACGGACGGCCGAGCTGGAACCAGTGCCGCCGGTGCGCCTCGCCCCGCGCGACGGCCAGGTAGCTGGTCAGGCAGCACTCCGAGGCCATCAGGTCGTAGCAGACGTTGTCCAGCCGGCCGTGGACCAGGTTGTACCCGATGGCGAAGAGCTGCCGCTCGGGGCGATAGAGCGGGCGGAAGTCCATCTCGTCGGCCAGCGACTCGGCCGCATCCGCCAGGGCACGAAGACGGCCGAGCAGCTCGGCGGGGCCGGGCTCGCGCACGGCCGCCGCGATCGCCCGCAGGCTCGCCGCGACGGCCGGATCGGCCGCCTCGGAGGCGAGGGCGTCGACCTCGGCGCCCAGCCTGCCGGCCTGCTCGACGACGGTCGCCAGGCTGGCGGGTGTTGCCAGGGTCGGGCGGATCGCCGCCCAGCGCATCGCGGCCCGATCCGACGCGAATCGCGGGCCTTCGGGCATCGCGAGCAGGGCCTCGTGCCAGGGCGCCAGCGAGGCCAGGTCGGCCCGCCACTCGCGAACCTGCTCGACCAGCCGGTCCTCCCAGGTCGTAATCGCGGCGTCCTCGGCCCTCGGGCCGGCCAGCTCGACGGCCGCCGCCTCCACCGACTTCAGCCAGGCGTCCCAGCCCGCCAGGTCGGCCGGCGCAGGTTGCTTGAACAGCGACGCGAGGCGGTTGTCCGCGGCCGTCGGAATCGCGCCGAGCCGGCGATCCCAGGTCAGGCCGTAGGTGTCATCCAGCCCCCGCATCATCGACGGGCCGAACGGCTGCGTCCGGGCCTTCTCCAGCAGTCCGTTCGCCAGCGCGATCAGGCAGCCCAGCAGGTTGCCGCTGTCGACCGTCGAGAGGTACTTCGGCGGCAAAGGCTGGAGGGTCTCGGTCTGATACCAGTTGTAGAAGTGGCCCCAGTGCCTCTCCAGACCCTTGAGGGTCTCGAACGTCTTCTCCAGCCGCTCGACCAGCCGCCGCAGGCCGATATACCCCAGGTCGTTGGCCGAGAGCGTCGAGATCAGCAGCAGCCCCATGTTCGTGGGCGAGGTCCGGTGGGCGATCCGCCCATCGGGGATCTCCTGGAAGTTGTCGGGTGGCAGCCAGTGATCGGCGTCGCCGACAAACGTCTCGAAGAACAGCCAGGTCTTGCGCGCCACCCGCCTGAGCCTTCTCCGCTCGTCCTCGGTCAGCACGGTGTGCGCCACCACGCCCGGCCGACTGAGGAAGTACGCGGCCCACGGAGAGACGAACCACGCGGCCAGCCACGGCGATGCCGGGATGAGTGCCCCGGGATCCAGCGCGGCGACCGCCGCGGCAATCGCGACGGCCAGCGCCGGGGCCGACCACATCTCCTTGATGAAGTGCGGCAGGTTGGTGCCGAGCCGCTGCTCGGTCGACGCGGCGGTCTCCCATTCGAGAAGCTTGCGGCGGCTGACGAACAGCCGCGACAGCGTCCGGACGATCGCGTCCACCAGCACGCCCGAGCGATAGGCCAGCAGGACGATCTCCATCGCGACCTGCCCGAGCGTCGCCGGCAACGTCTCGCGCGATTTGCGCAGGGGCGACAGCGACTCGGATCGGATGCTGCCGATCGCGATCGAGAGGATCGCCTGGAACAGTGGGAGCAAGAACACCGCCAGCGCCACGCCCGACCAGGCCCAGGGCGATCCAGGCAGCACCGTCCATCCCAGCACCAGCAGGACCAGCAGCGCCGGCGGCACCAGGCTGCGGCGGAGGTTGTCCAGCAGCTTCCAGCGCTCGAGCACCGGCAGCGGGTTGGGACGACGACGCTCCGCCCCGGCCGGTTTCCGGCCACCAATTGCCGGACCTTCCGCCGCCGCCACCGGGACCTCGGGCGCCAGCCACGGCAGGAGCTGCCAGTCGCCGCGGACCCACCGGTGCTCGCGGCGGGCATAGGCGTTGTACCGCGCGGGGAAGTCGTCGAAGAGCTCGGTGTCCGTGAGCAGCCCGCACCGCGCGAAGTTCCCCTCGATCAGGTCATGGCTGAGAACATGATTCTCGGGGAAGGCCGCGCCCGTCGCGGCCTCGAACGCATCGACATCATAGATCCCCTTGCCGGTGAACGTACCGATGCCGTACAGGTCCATGTAGGTGTCGGACGCCGCCGTCGAGTAGGGATCGATCCCGCCCGAGGTCGCCAGGAGCGCGGCGAACCGCGAGCGCGTGGCGGCGGTCAGGTGGAAGCTGATCCTTGGCTGGAGCACGCCGTAGCCCGCCACGACGCGCCCGAGCGCCGGGTCGAACCGCGGGCGATTGAGCGCATGGGCCATCGCCCCGACCAGCCGCGCCGCCGCATCGCGCGGCATCCGCGTGTCGGCGTCCAGCGTGATGACATACCGCACCCGCGGCACATCGGATGGGTCGGCGCTCGTGACGTTGTACGTCGTATCCCGCGCGCCGCGGAGCAGCCGGTTGAACTCCATCAGCTTGCCGCGCTTCCGCTCCCAGCCCATCCAGCAGCCCTGCGATTCGTTCCACAGCCGCCGGCGGTGGAACAGGAAGAACCGGTCGGCGCCGAGGGCCCTCGACGCGGCCGCGTGGCTGTTTCTGTTGCCTTCTCCATCTCCATCTCCATCTCCATTGCCGTTGCCGTTGCCGTCCGCCGGGTCCGGATGCCCGGGGATCGGCCGCGGCGCGTCGGCGTCGCGGTAGCGATCGTTCAGGGCGCGGATGCGCTCGAGCGCGTCGCGGACCAGCTCGTCGTCCTGCGGCATGACCTCCGACGCCGCGTCGGCGAGGTCCGTCAGCAGGGCGAAGCGCAGGCTAGGATCGGGGTTGGAGAGATAATGGGTCTCCAGCCGGTCGACCAGCACGGCGGCGCTCGAGGGGCGAGTCAGCATGCCGGGGATCACGATGAACGCGGCGTGCTCGGGCGGGATGCCTTCCTTGAAGGCCAGCTTGGGCAGCACCCGCGGCGGCAGGAGCAGCGTCAGGACGTGATTGACCAGCCCGACGGCCAGCTCCGAGAGCGGCAGCAGCAGGACCAGAAGCGCCGGCAGGATCCACCACGACGACACGTCGGCCCCCAGCCCCGCCCGCAGGGCAAGCGCCGCGAGCGCCGCGAGGAGCACGCCGATCGAGCCGAAATACGCCCACGACGGGTGGCCCAGCACCCAGCCGAACAGCCGCTGTCGCCACGACGGGCGATAGCCGAAGGCCGCCTCGAGCTCGGGACGGCCGCGGTCGACCAGGTAGTAGCCGACATGGCCGCGCGGGTCGGGGTCCAGGTCGCGCCCGGCGCTTTTGCCCTCGCCTGAACCCGCGCCTCCGCGTCGGGCCAGGTCGATGGCGCGGCGGGCGACCTCGATCTCGTCGGCCTCCGAGCCTCGGGCGATGGTCTCGACGATCCGGCGGTAGCGGTCGCTGGTGGCGAAATCCTGCCTCGGGTAGACGCCCGATGGGTCCTCGCGGAGGATCGCCTCGACCCGGCTGCTCTGCTCGAAGAACGTGTTCCAGTCGATCGCCGAGAGCAGCCGGAGGCTCAGCACGCAGTTGCCCACGGTGACCTGGTTGCCCGCCTGACGATGATGCTCGCGCCGGAGGACCTCGTTGGGATCGGTGCCCTGCGCGTCGAGCGCCGACTCGAGGTGGTCGAACGCCTCGCTCGCCCCCGCCTGGTCGCGCAGGAGCTGCATCAGCCGGACGACGAACGGGTCCGTCAGCTTGCCGAGCATCGGCAGCGGCTCGGGCCCCGATCCCGGCGGGCGCTCCGCGCCGGGAATGCCGATCGAGGCGCCGCCGTCCTCCACATCCTCGGCCGAGCCGGCGAGCGAGCGGGCGTGCGCCCGGGCCAGCACGTCGGCCGCCCAGCGCTCGGCGCGCCGGCGTTCCTCCCAGCCCCAGATCATCTGCTCGGCCAGGCGGCGAAGGTTCTCCAGCAACACCAGGCGGAGCATCGTCGGCAAGGCCCACAGCTCGCCGATCGTCAACGGGCTGGCCTGCTGGAACGCCCGGACGAAGCGCACGATCCGCGCCTCGTCGAGCTCGCTGTCGGAATGCGCGACGAGGGTCAGGGCCAGCGCGAATACCCTGGGATAGCCGGCCAGCGGTGCCGCGGCCAGCTTGGGCAATAGCTCATCATAGCCGGGCGGCAGGTCGTGGCGGACCTCGCGCAGTGAGTCCGCGATGATGTGGAAGTTGTCCACCAGCCACTCGGCGTCGATGCCGGGCAGGTTGCGGCGGCCGCCCAGCGCGAGCAGCCGCCGGTGGACCTCGCCCAGCACCTGCCGGTTCTCGACGAACCGGCGGAGCAGGGGGCTGCGGGCGCGCCGGTGCGGAGCCAGGGGACACGCGGCGACCAGCCGGGCGGCACAGGCCTCCAGTCCCTCCAGGCCCAGCCGGTCGGCGCGGATCGGGCCGTCGCCCCGGGGATCGATCAACACCGCGGCGGTCGTCGACGGCTCGACCTCCCGGCTGGCGGGGGGCGTGGCCTCCGCGGACGTGACATTCATGCGCGCGCCTCTCTCCGGCTCGGACGATAGCCAAACTTGGTCGCTTTCGAGGGCCGCCGTCTCGTAAGGTGGGTGAAGCCCACCATTGGCCACGGCTTTCCCTCGGTGGGTTTCACCCACCCTACAACTGGCGGACCGGTCCTTCGGGACAGACTCTTACCGGACCCTTCTGGACGACGCAACCGCGCGCGGCGGACATGTCGGAGCTAACTCGCCGCACCGGAACGATCGATCGATCGACCGACCGACCGACCGCTCGCACCGGCCGACGGGATCTTCATCCCTTCCTTTATACCCCATGACGGCCGGTGCGTTCCATTTTGGACGCCGCGGGCTCGCCGTGAAAGGCCGGCCGGCGGCTACGGCCGCTTACCGCCCGGCTCGGCGGAGATGCTGACAAACGCCGCCAGGTTCGCCTGGGCTGAGCGCGTCGCCGGGTGCTCGGCGCCGAGGATGCGACCGGCCTCGACCGCGGCCTGGCGGTAATACACCAGCGCCTCGTCGTGGCGGCCGGCCGCGCGCGCCACATCCCCCTGGTTCGTCAGGGCGACGATCCGGTCGGGGTGGTTCATGCCGCGGGCGCACTGGATGTCGTGCGCGTACCGATAGGCCAGGTCCTTCGCCTCGCCGAGCTGCGACCGTTCCAGCAGCAGCCGGCCCAGCAGGTACACCGAGCGCAGCGTCTCGGGATGATCGGGCTTGAAGACCCGCTCGCGGTCGGCGAGGTTCCGCCGCAAGAGCGCCTCGGCCTCATCCAGCCGGCCGAGGTGCCGGAGCACCTCGCCCAGCCGCTCGGCGACGTCCAGCGTGACCGGGTCGAGCGGCCCCAGCGCGAGCCGGCAGTCGGCCAGGTCGCGGCGGAGCAGTTCCTCGGATTCGCCGCCGCGATCGGTGCGGTCCAGGAGCGTTCCCAGCATTCCCCGGGCGCGAAGCACCACCCGATCCGAGGGCCCGCCCGAGCGCTCTGCCAGCTCGATGGCCCGTTTGAGCTGGACCTCGGCCGGTTGGTACTGCCCGAGCGACAGGTAGGCACCGCCGATCGTCTCGCGCACCTGGGCCTCGACGTCCGGCTGGCCGTCGAGCCAGCCGCCCAGGGTCGCCGCCGCATCGTCGAGCATCTGGCGCACGCTCGGATCCTTGCCCCGATCGATCAGCTCGTCGTCCGCCCGGCCGAACAACCGGCGGGTGAGGAACGCCACGACGCCCTCCGAGCGCGCCCGCTCGCGCTCGGCCTCGCGCCACTTCCACGTCACGCCCGCCAGGCCGCCCAGCAACGACGCCAATGCCAGCACCGCGGCGGCGGCCACCAGCTTGTTCCGCCGGCACCACATCAGGCCCCGCACGACCGGCCCCACCGGCCGGGCCTCGATCGGCTCGCCGCGGAGCCAGCGCCCCAGGTCGTCCGCCAGCGCCTGGGCGCTGGGATACCGCCGGGCCGGCTCCTTCTCCAGGCACTTGCGGCAGATGACCTCGAGGTCGCGCGGCACCCTGGGGTTCAGCCGCGAGGGGGGCTCGGGGTACTGCGTCCGCACCAGGTCGAGCGTCTCGACCAGCGTCGTGCCGGTGAACGGCGCCCGGCCGGCGAGCATCGCGTACAGGATCGTCCCCAGCCCGTAGACATCGGTGGCCGTCGAGACCGCCCCGAGGCTCCGCGTGGTCTGCTCGGGCGCCATGTAGCTCGGCGTGCCGACCAGCATGCCCGAGTGTGTCAGCTCGCTGTCGCCCTGACCGTCGCCATCGATCCGCTTCGCCAGGCCGAAGTCGGTGACATGCGGGTCGCCCGCCTCATCGATCAGGATATTGGCCGGCTTCAGGTCGCGGTGGAGGATCCCGCGCTGATGCGCGTGGTGGATCGCCGAGGCGACGATCGCCACCAGCCGCGCCGAGCCGCGCGGGTCCTCGGCGTACTCGGCGAGCTTCCGATCGAGGCTGCTCCCGGCGATCCGCTTCATGCTGAAGAACGGCCGCCCGCGGTGGCTTCCCACCTCGTGGATCGGCACGATGTGCGGATGGTCGAGCTGCGCGACCGCCTCGGCCTCGTTGCGGAACCGGACGACCTCCGACTCGCCGGCGAAGCTCCCCGACCGCACCAGCTTGATGGCCACCAGGCGGTCGAGCGCAACCTGTCGGGCCTCGTACACGACGCCCATCCCGCCGCGGCCCAGCAGGCGGATCACCTCGTAGCCGGCCGGGCCCAGGTCGTCACTTCCGCGCTCCTCGGGCTCGTCCGGGCGGCCCTTGGCCGGCGGCACGATCCGCCTCGTGTCGCCGCCGGGCTCGTCGGAGCGGCTCGACCCGCCCCGGTCCGTCGCGAGCGTCAGCGATCGGAACACCGAATCCACGACGTCCGCATGCTCGGGGAACCGCTCGCGGTAGAACGCCGCGTCGGCGCGCTCGCCCCGATGATGGCGGTACTCGCGATCCAGGCCGAGCAGCTCGCGGAGCAGCCGCGCCCGGACGTCCTCGGGCACCCCGGCCAGGTACTCGGCCAGGTCGGGCGACCGCCCCGCGCGGCAATCCTCCTCGAAGCGGTCGCAGGCCGCGTCGACCTGCATGAGCCCCGTCACCGAGACCGGCGGCTCGCCGAACGTCGGTCGATCTGGTCCTCGAGGCTCCATCGCGGATACTCTCCCCGGCCCTCGCCGCTACTCCCCCTGATCCCGGCTCCAGATCGCGCGGATGAGCTGGAGCTTGCGATCCACCGTCTTGGTCGAGACGTTCAGCTCGGCGGCGATCTCGACGCTCGAAAATCCCTCCAGCCGGCGCTGGGCGATCTGCCGGAGCGTCGGGTCATCGAGCCGCTCGAGGAACCGGGCATAATCCTCGGCGAAGCCCGCGACCTCCTCGGGGCTGGGCTCGCGGCTGAGGACCTCGACCACGCCCTCATCCCCGGACCCGCACCCGTCGCTGCCCACGAGCGCCGACTCGCCCAGCACCCGGCCGCCGCCGCGCTTCTGCCGCGACTGGCGGCGCATGGTGTCGAGCGCCTTCCTCACGGTAATCGTCGCCAGCAACCGCCACAGGTCATCGCGATCGTCCAGTTGCGGGAACTGGCCTTTCCCGGCGCGGTCGCAGAAGTCCCGGAAGGCGCTCAGCGCCACATCCTCCTCGTCGAACGACCGCCTCGCGTTCGCCGGCAGCCGCGCCCCGGCCAGCCGGACCAATCGGCCGAAGTACCGCTCCCACAGCCGGGCGATATCGTCGCCGTCCCCCGCCTTGACCCCGTCGATCCAGACCGTCACCGAGTTCTCGTGCGACACGTCACCAATCTCCTCCGGGCCTGATGGCAAGGTCGACCGTCCGAGCCCCCCACGGATCCATTGCCGCCGCCGCCCCGAGCGGACGAGGCCGGCCCTCTCGATGACGCCGGATCGCCCCGCCGGCGCTTTTTTCCTGTCCGGTCCCGGGCCGATTCGACAATGATCTGGAGGGAGGCCAGCTCATGGGTCGGACTCGTCGCGGGTTCACGTTGATCGAGCTCCTCGTGGTGATCGCGATCATCGCCGTGCTGATCGGGCTGTTGCTGCCGGCCGTGCAGGCGGCGCGGGAGGCCGCCCGGCGCATGCAATGCAGCAACAACATGAAGCAGATCGGCCTGGCGATGCACCAGTATCATACGACTTATGACGCGTTTCCGCCCTGTGGAAGCGTGGACATCAACGGGAACTCGACCGGCGGCGGCCGGGTGCCGCAGACGGCCTCGATCCACCTGCGGCTGACGAACTACCTGGAGCAGCGCGCGGTCTACGACGCCTACAACTTCCTGATCGGCGACGTTCTGAACGGCGCCGCGGTTCCGGCCAACACGACCGTGATGTCCACTCCGATCCCGGGCTATCTTTGCCCGTCGGATTCGAACCCGGGCAGCACCCAGAATCTCGCCGGGGGGTATTCGGCCCCGGTCACGACGGTGAACTACGCCGTCAACGGCGGGGTCAATCGCTGGAACACCGCCGGGCGCAAGACGGGCACCGCGTGGTGGCTGGGCGGCAACCCGTTTTTTGGCAGCGTCGTGCGAATGGCGACGATCACGGATGGCACCAGCAACACCGCGGGATTCGGCGAGTGGGTGAAAGGCACCTCGGGGAACAACACGCCCGGCCCGAACCTGGTGTATACGATCACCTCCTATTCCAACGGCGGACCGATCAACGACCAGGCCGCGTGCCGGGCCGCGAGCACGCCGCTGTGGGACTTCAAGGGCGAGTACTGGACCTTGCAGGACACCGGCCGCGGCGGGCCGTACTATCACGTCATGACGCCGAATCAGCCGTCATGCGCGGTGAGCGCGGCGTTTGGCAACGTCGACTCGTTCATCGCGGCCAGCTCGATGCACCCCGGCGGCGTGAATGTGCTCTTGCTGGACGGATCGATCCGCTTCGTGAAGTCGGGCGTGGCGATGGCCACCTGGAACGCGCTGGGCACCCGCGCCGGCGGCGAGGTGATCGGGGCGGATGCGTACTGAGCCGGACCATCGGGACCGGCCGATCACCCCGTCCCGGGTCCGAGCTTTTTCCGCATCCGTCTCGCCGTGTCCAGTCGCTCGAGTACGGCAAGACTCCCCGGCCTGAGCCGTCGCGATCCATCAACCCGACGCCAATGTCCCGTCGGGCTGGAAAGCCTGACCTACTTTCCCGCCGGCGTCAGGGCCTTTCAAGTCCGTCGGGCCGTCTTGCCCGACTCCGTTCCGAGCGGATCGGGCGGGCAGGTTCGGAACCGCATCGTAGGTCGGGCCGTCTTGCCCGACTCCGTTCCGAGCGGATCGGGCGGAGTCGGAACCGCGTCGGGCACGAATGCCCGACGGACTTCGGATCGGTGTCGAGCTGGAAAGCCCGACCGCCTCTCCTGCCCGTGAGATACCCCGATTCCACCGGGATGTGCCGGCCGGATTCTGGTAGAATCCAACGAACCAGACCGGAGGATTCTTCCCATGCCGAGGCGTAGCGTCTCACCGCGGTTCGTCGACTTCGCGTCGATCCCGGCGTCCTTACCGCTCATGCTTGTCATCCTGCTGATTGCGGGCCGGCACGTCCCGACCGGCAAGCTCCAGGGGCCCGTGGTGTTCGCCATCAGCATGGTCTGCTGGCTCTCGACGCGTTCCGTCCTGCGCCGAGTTCTCCGCGGCGCTGGCGTGGTCGTTCGCGACAGGTCCGTTGAGCGGCTCGGCGGGGGCAAACCTGGCGGTCCGATGACGATCGCCTCATCGAAGCCGAAGGCCGAGCCCGCCGTTCGGGTCGAGCGGTCGCGCACCCCCTTCGTCGCGCTGGGTGCCTCGCTGCTCCTGTACGGCCTGATCCTTCTGATGGTGGCCCTGATCCTCGCGCCTGGCCAGTCCTCCGGTCCCTGGTTCGGTGCCGCCCTTTTCTTCACGGCGGGCCTGATTCTGACCACCGCCGGAGCTTACCTCATCTGGCGTCCGCCGATCCTCCTGTGCGAGATCGACGACCGCGGCATTCGCGCGCGGAGCGGTCCTCTGGGCCGGCTGAGCTTTGTTCCCTGGACCAGGGTCGCGGGCGGCGAGATCATTCACGACGATCGCCAGTGGCCGGATCACTTCCTCGTCGAGGGTTGCTGGGGCCGCGCCCTCTTCGAGAGCAGCAAATTCTGGATGCACTCGGTGTCCCGAGCGGACCAGGAGCGGATCTTCGCCGCCTTGCGCTCGCGGCTGTCAGGGACGGATAAACCCGCCGACGGACCCGCCCCCGCGCTGGCCGGCGCGACCGCGCCGGGCGTGTGGGACCGAGAGCTCGACGGCTGACGATGCAGGAGCAGGCGTCAGAGACGAGTGACCCGTCACCAGGCGAGCCGTGGGCGCCCGGTCCCCGCCGCCCACGCGTTCCCCCCGCAAAAGGGAGATCCGTCTTCCGACCGGCCCCGATCGGATCGCCGGGCCGAATCGGCCAGCCGGTTCAACCCGGCGTTTCTCGCCGACATCCATTTCACCAACCTCACACGGCCGCATCACCGGACTCAGGAATCTGGCGGAGTGGCGAGAGCCCCGGGCGATTGGCTTCGTTCGCGCGATTTCCCATCCGAGGAACAGGAAGACCCCCCGCGGATTGGGTTCGTTCGCGCAATTCGCGCACCCTAGGAATGTGGAGAAGCCGTGTCGATTGGGTTCGTTCGCGCGCTTTCCACCATCCGAGGAGCAGGGAGGACCCCACCGATTGGGTTCGTTCGCGCGCTTTCGGCCCCCGAAGTGTGAAGACTCCGTGAAGATTGGGTTCGTTCGTGATCTTTTCGCCCTCCAGCAGGGCCGGCTCACTCCTCGGCAGAAACGACCACGCAGTCAACCATGCTTTCCCATACCCGAGCATGGCACGCGCGTCTTCAGGCATGCGCGCGACCATGATATACCCTTCTTCCTCGCCTGACGCCAGCATTGATGCAGTGCCGACGAGCAGCCCCGGGGAACCGCGCCAGCAGGCCACCATCCGAGTCTGCGTGCTCTCGAATGCGCGAGTTCCCCGAGATCTCCCGCGCCCGGGAACGTGCGTTCCTCCCGGGCGGCATCTCCTCATGACCGACGACCGTATTGTCAAAGAGCTGACGAGCTGACCGCCTTATTATAGACGCCGCGAACCTGGTTTTTATTCCCTCTCTTTTGCCATTTTCCCTAAATTTTCCCGGCGAGATTCGCGGGACCGGCACATTCCCGCCAGTCGATGGATTTGGCGCTGTCGGCGAAGGGCAGATGGGCGATTCGATCGTGTGCCCGATGTTGGGGGCATGCGGGGCGTCTCTCGTCGCCACGGCGCTGTTTTGCTCCCGTCGGCGGTTTGCAGGAACCGATCGACGCGTGGAACATCTAAGAAAAGGACGTGTCGGTCGTCGACGTTTTGGCACGTCGGCGAGAAGAGAGGGATTCGCACGTCAGGTGAGGCTTTCCGGCCCGGGAGGGGGTCGGGGCGTCCTCGCCGACGCGGTTCCGAACGCGGCGGATCGGGCGGGTTCGGAACGGCGTCGGGGTGGAAAGCCCGACCAAGTCGGACGGATTGGGCGGATCGGGCGGATCGGCGTCAGGCCAAGAGGCCTGAGCGGTTTTTCCATTTCTCTTCGGTCCCGTCATTCCACGTCGAGTTCAGCCCCGTTGCGCGCTGAAGGAGGATTTCCATGAGCGACATTTCTCTGCCCAGGCGGCTGTCATCCATCGTGGCCCTCGTCGCGATGGCCGTGGTCCAGGGAGGTTGCGGAGAGGACCAACCGAACCGCGCGGCTCGCGACCAGCCGCCGCAGGTCGGGTATGCGGCCCCGGCGGGTACCCCCGCGTTTGCCGCGGGCGAGCTGTCGGCGCAGGCCAAGCGTGCGGCCCCGGCGGCCGGCGTCAACGTACCGAGAGACGGCTACGCCGGCATGATGGGCGGCATGGGGGGCGCGCACGAGGCCAAGAAGGCGGGGCTCTCCGCCAGCCTCTGGAGCAGGGAACTTCCGCTCAAGCAGAAGTCCGAGGTGCCCACGACCGCCGAGAAGGCGCCCCAGGCCGAGACCGAGACCTACGCCGCCATCGCCGAGAACGCCTTCCACCAGGCGACCGCCGAGCCTCTGTCGACCTTCTCGATCGACGTGGACACGGCGAGCTATGCGAATGTCCGCCGCTATCTCGCCCAGAACATGCTGCCGCCCCGCGACGCCGTCCGCATCGAGGAATTGCTGAACTACTTCCCCTATGACGACGCCCCGCCCGATTCCTCGAGCAAGGATCCGTTCGCCGTGCACGTCGAGGTCGCGGGGTGCCCGTGGAATGCCGCGCACCGGCTGGCGCGGGTGGGGATCGCGGCGCGGCCCATCGACCAGTCCCGCCGGCCGGCGAGCAACCTGGTGTTCCTGATTGATGTCTCCGGGTCGATGCAGACGCCCAACAAGCTCCCGCTGGTGCAGTGGGGCCTGCAACGGCTGGTGGAGCAGCTCGGCGAGAATGACCAGGTCGCGCTGGTTGTTTACGCGGGCGCGTCGGGCCTGGTGCTCCCGAGTACCTCGTGCCTGGACAGGACGCGGATCCTCGACGCGATCGAGCAGTTGCGCGCGGGGGGTTCGACCAACGGCGGGGCCGGCATCCAGCTCGCGTACGACGTCGCCGTCAAGAACTTCCTCAAGGGCGGGACCAATCGCGTCATCCTGGCCACCGACGGCGATTTCAACGTCGGCACCACGAGTCTCGATCAGTTGACAAAACTGATCGAGGCCAAGGCCAAAAGCGGTGTGTTTTTGAGCGTCCTGGGGTTCGGCATGGGGAACATCAAGGACGCGACGCTCGAGCGGGTCGCGGACAAGGGGAACGGCCATTATGCCTACATCGATACACCCCGCGAGGCGTACAAGGTGCTGGTCGAGGAGATGGGCTCGACGCTCGTGACCGTGGCGAAGGACGTGAAGATCCAGGTGGAGTTCAACCCGGCGAAGGTCGGCGCGTATCGCCTGATCGGCTATGAGAACCGGATCCTGGCGCACCAGGACTTCAATGATGACACGAAGGACGCGGGCGAGGTCGGCGCCGGCCATCACGTGACGGCGCTCTACGAGCTGGTCCCGCCCGACGGGGCGAACCGGATCGATCCGTTGAAGTACACGAAGGCGGCCGCGTCGGGGAATGCCAGCGACGAGTCGTTCACGGTGAAGCTGCGGTACAAGCCGCCGGCCGACGACACCAGCCGGCTGATGGAGATCGGCGTGACCGACCCGGGCCGGACGTTCGCCGACGCGTCGGCCGACCTGAAGTTCGCCGCCGCGGTCGCCGGGTTCGGGATGCTGCTGCGCGACTCGGCGAACAAGGGGACCCTGACGTATGCGGGCGTCCTGGAGATCGCCGGTCCGGCCGCGGCCCGCGACCCGGGCGGCTACCGCCGCGAGTTCCTCGCCGGCGTGCAGCGGGCCAGGGGGCTGGCGGGGCGTTGAGAGTCTGTCCCGGAAGCCCAGGAAATGGGCGACAGGACGCGGTCCTGGGCGTCAGCCCCCGGACCGCCATACGAACCCTCATCTCTCCGCCATCGTGTCACCCACCCCGAGGCAAAGCCCTGAACGGGCGACACAAGGACGGCCACGGACCATCCCTTGTCGCGCCCCTTCAGGGCTCCTTTTCGAGGGTTTCGCCGGTTCCCCGGACCATGTCCCGGGCTGTTTGTTCGGGCCCCTTCGAGGCATTTGGCGGCGGCGTCCAGCGGGAACGCTTACCTTCGCCTGTCCCCGTGCGCAGCCGCCCGATCGCGGCGGTTCAGCTCGCGGATGACCTCCTCGGTGATATCATTGCGCGGGTTGGCGTAGATCACCGAGCGCTTCGCCGCGGCCATCACGTCCATCGGGTTGTCGTCCGGGCGCGGGTCGGATGAGACCTTCACCACGAAATCCAGGCCGCGCTTCTGCGCCAGCTCGGCGATCACGCCGCGGACGTCCTCGAGCACGCTCGCCACGTCGCGGCTCTGCCGCGCCGAGATTTCCCGCTCCATCCCCTGCCGCTCGCCGTCGATCCGCGTCTTGATCTCGGTCAGGCGATCGGCCTGGCGCCGGTAGTCTTCGCTTTGCGGCGCGAGCTTCTTCAGGAGGTCGAAGCTTTCCCCGGCCTGGGCTTCGAGCCTGGCAATCTGGCGGCGCCGGTCCTCGACATCGGCGCGCCGCTGGTCCTCCACGCGCTTCACCCGCTCGTACCGCTTGAACACGGCGTCCATGTCGACCGAGCCGACCGCCGCGGCCGGGGCACGCGAGGAAGCCGTGGGCGGGGGATTTCCGGGCGCGGGCGCGGCGGCCGACGGTTTGTCCCGATCCGCCGGCGCGTCCTCGGCCCCGTCGGCCATCCGCTTCGCCCGGAAGCCCTCGGCGGCCTTTTCGAGGAACGCCCTCCGCGCCGCCTCATATGAGGCGCGAGCTCTCTCCCGTTCCTCGGGGCCGTAGTGCTCGTTGCCCTGATCTCCGAGGGATTCCACCTTGACCATCTCCCGAAGGGCGTTTTCCACGCGCTCCTTGAGCAACTCGACCTCCGACTCCAGCAGGTCCAGGTCCAGCCGGGCCACCTCGCGGGCCACGGCGGGATCGTCGTCGTACACAGCCCTCGAGCGGGCCGATGACGCCCGAGGCCATCGCGCCTCATCGACGCTCGCGGCCGACGACCGCGATGGCGACGGCCGGGATGAGGGCAGGGGATCCCGATGCGCCTGCTGCGCCGCGACGACCGCGCCGCCGGCAACCAGCCCGCAGGCCAGCAGGCCGAGCTTGATCTTCGTGAAGCTCATGGTGGCGTATGCTCCTTCCATCAACAGGGCGACCGCGGCCGGGACGGTCCCGGCCGCCGGATGACCGGCATGCTGAGCAACCAGCCGCGCGGCGCGGATCGTTGCCTGCACCAGTGAGGTGGGAACGAGAGCGGGAACAGTCGGGGCGAGCGCCGCCAGTCCGGCCCCGGCCGAGCCGGATCCCGCGAGCGCCGCATGAACGGCCAGCGCCGCCGGGGCCGCACCCCGGCGTACCAACCTGGCCCGCAGGCGGCTCCGGCCCGTCATCAGCCGGCTCTTGACCGTACCGACAGGCCAGCTCAGGTGCCGCGCGGCCTGCTCGTGCGTCAGGCCCTCGAGGTCGCACAATATCAGCGGCACGCGGCAACGCTCGGGCAGCCGGTCGATCTCCTCGTGCACCAGCGCCATCAGGCCGTCGTCCCGCGCCGGCGGACCCTCCGCCTGTTCGGGCCGCGATTCGGCCGCGCGGCGCTCGTGGTCGCGGCGCCGCGCCGCGTTCGCGCGGGCCCGGATCGCGATCCGTCGGGCCACGCGGTGAATCCACGGGCCCAGCGAGCCCTCGACCCACAACGCCCGGGCCTTTTGCACCAGCACGAGGAACGTCGCCTGGAACGCGTCCTCGACGTCGTTGGCATCGCGCAGGTGGTTCCGGCAGATGCGCAGGACCATCGGCCCGTGGCGCTCGACGATCGCCGCAAAGGCCGACTCTGCCGCGCCGTCACCGTCACTGTCACCGTCACCATCATCCGCGCCGGCCGTCGCGAACCGCTCGAGGAGCTGGCCGTCGGTCAATTCGCCGATCACTCCCTGCTCGAACAGGGTGCGGAAGGACCGCAGCACCAGTCCGTCGGTTCGCCTCGCCATGCGTCGATCCTCCTGGCCGGTGGGTCTCATCCCTCGACACTGGGATAATACCGGCGGGGGCCGCGGCGGTTCGAACTTTTCCGGAATTCTCGGGCGTTGTTGTTGTTCAGGCTCCCCGGCCGTCGCCGGCCGGTTGGGCCTTGCTGGCAAGTTCGCGGACGAGGTCCTCGACGTGCTTGACGTCCGGGATGCCGTAGAACCCGACCTGGAAGAACGGGACGCCGCGGTACCGTGGATCGGTCGGATCCAGCGGGACCCCGCGATACTGGCGCTGGAGGACCAGGTTGCCGGAGCCGTCGGCGTACTGCGTCCGGGTGACGTCGTGGAGCTGCTCGGGCTCGAGCGAGCGAATGTTGATGCCGCCCAGAAGGCCGCCCTCGACCAGCAGGACGCGGCGGTCGGTAACCGCGTAGGCCGTGCGTCTCGTCTTGCGCAACATCCAGTAGGGCGTCGAGAGCATGGCCAGGCCGATCAGGAGGAACGGGATGCCGAAGAGCGGCAAGAAGCGGAAGACCGGAAAGACCCCGCCGGCCGGATTGGGAGCTCGACCCACGATGCCCCGGGCCATGAACATCCAGAACAGGGCGAAGGCCGTGAACGGGATGCCGAAGAGCACGATCGCGAAGCTCGGCCAGACCAACCGCGACGCGATCGGCTGCCCGGACCAGACGACGCGCTCGCCCTTGGCGAGCTCGCCCTCGATGATCTCGTTGAGGTAGTCGGGAAGAAAGCCATCGGAAGGGAGGGGGTAACGCATCGCGCGCCTCGCATCCTCACTGCGTTTATTCCATCACATCGTAGGGCCACACGGGATACGGACCGATGGGCGAATCGCCCCATCATAGCCGACGAGGCCGATGCAAGCCCGCGCATTTCGCCGCACCTCCGCGGGCAACCCATTGCCCGCGCCGGGGTCGCCGCGCTACCATGGACGTTTGTCCGACGCGCCGGCGATCCGACCACGTCCGAGGGCCTGCCACCGAATGGGGAGGTAGGGCTCCTGCCAGGGCGGGATGGCACGTCGCCTTCGGCGAAAGCCGGCTCGCCGGGAGGCTCGCCCTCCCGATGAAGCCGTCGCGGTTGGGTGGGAGGGCGAGGCTCCGGCCGAGCCTGAGATGCCGGCTCGCCGGGAGGCTCGCCCTCCCGATGACGTTTCCTTCGAAGCAGGCACAGAGCCCGCGAGGCCCGACTACGAGGAGCCCGTCCGATGCGCTGGGGGCTGGGACCGGTCTTCTATTACGAGTGCCTGGGCGCCTCGAGGCGCTGGCAGACCTACGCGCTGCGAGCGCTGGGCGCGGCCTTCCTGCTGGCGGCGATCGCCCTGATCGCCAACTCATGGCGGGCCCAGCAGCTCCAGTCGTGGCGCGACTACGCCGCGCTGGGCGAGTCGTACTTTTACGCGATCATCGGCGTCGAGCTGGCACTGGTGATGCTGGCCGCCCCGGCGGCGACCGCGGGCGCGATCTGCGTCGACCGCGCCCGGGGTACGCTCACCCACGTGATGGCGACGGACCTCTCGGACGCCGAGATCGTCCTGGGCAAGCTGGCCGCGCGGATGCTCCCCGTGCTGGCGCTCGTCGCCTGCTCGTGGCCCGTGCTGTCGGCCTGCTCGCTGCTGGGCGGGATCGACCCGGTCGCGCTGACACTCGCCTTCGCCATCATCCTGGCCGTCGCGCTTCTCGGCTGCACGATGGCCCTGACGCTGTCGGTCTGGGCGCGCAAGCCGCACGAGGTCGTGATGGTGGTTTACACCTTCTGGATGTTTGCGCTGCTGTTCTGGCCGGTCTGGCAGGGACTGGCCCAGGGAGGGGCCGTGGGCCCGGTACCCGAGTGGCCGCTGCTGGCGAACCCGTTCTACGTCGCGTACGTCCCCTACGCGAGGCCGAACCACCTGGAGCTGGTCGACTATCTCATCTTCTTCGGCGCCTGCCTGGCTCCGTCGATCCTGCTGGTGCTCCTGGCGGTCTGGCGGATCCGGCCCGTGGCGCGGCGGGGGATCGATGCGCCGCGCGCCAGCCACGAGCCGAAGCTGAGCCGGCTGGGCCGGCTGGTGCGCCGGCTGCCCGGCCCGTCGCTCGACGGCAACCCCGTGCTCTGGCGCGAGTGGCACCGCGCCCGGCCCTCGCGCTGGCTGTTGCTCCTGGTCCTGATCGTCGGCGGCACGGCGACCATCCTCTGCGCCTACGCCGCCAGCACGGCCTGGACCGAGGGCCTCAACCGGTGGAATGGGCCGGCGGACGCGGTGACGATGACCGGCATCTTCTCCATGATGATCCTGGTGATCTTCGGCCTGCTGATCGTCGCGGCCATGGCGCCGACGTCGATGGCCGAGGAACGGCAGCGGGGCAGCCTCGACCTGCTGGCCGCGACGACGCTGTCGACCCCCGAGATCGTGCTCGGCAAGTGGTTGGGGGCGCTGCGGAACCAGCCGCTGCTGGCCTTCGGCCCGGCGCTGCTGGCACTCGCCCTGGCCACGGCCTCGCGCGGCCCGGATCCCTCGGCGGCCTCCGCGACGACGACGCCGGCCATGGTGATCTGGCGGAACAGGTACGAGCCGCCTCTGGCGCTGTCCCTGCTGGCCGCCGGGCTGCTCACGGCGACGATCCTGGCCCACGGCGCGCTGCTGGCCAGCGTCGGCCTGGCGCTGGGCACCTGGTCGAGGCGCCAGGGCCGGGCGATCGGGATGAGCGTCACGTTTGCCCTGATCGTCGGCGCTGGCTGGCCGATCCTGATCGGGATGATGGACGCCCCCTGGCGCTCGAACTGGACCGGCGGCCTGATGTGCGCCAGCCCCATCGTGGCCATCGGGAGCCTCATCGAGTTCCTCGGGAATGGCCACATGCGCCCCTCGCGGGCCCAGGGTCTCCTCTACGGGACCGGGTTCTGGATGGTCGAATGGCTGGCGGCGGCAATTGGGCTGGTCTGGTTGACGATGCGCACCTTCGACGACTGCCTGGGCCGCGTCTCGGACCGTCCGCGGCGGACGCCGGTGCTCTCCGACGTCGTGCTGTTCCTCGCATTCCTGGGCGGGGTCGCCGGCGGGTACTGTGCGATCACGATCGGCACCGGCGCGAGCTGGGTCAACGCCGAACTGCGGCAAGGGGTCGTGCCGATCATCGGGGTTCCGGCGATGATCATCGGCCTGATCCTGCTTGGCCCGCTGGCGGCATGGCTCGGGACCGGCGTGGCGCCGGCGCCCGGATCGCCGTCATCGATCGCGGGCCACCGGGACGCCGGCGCGGGCTCCGGGTGGCGACTCTTCGCGGCTCGGTGGTGGGCGGCGTTCCGCCTGGTCCCGTTGCTGTCGATCGGAATCGCACTGATCCTCATGGCCCTGGCCCTGGTCCGGCCGCCGGCGGAGATGCTGAACAAGGTCTTCAACCTGCCCAACAACGGCGGCACGGCCAGCCTGTCGGTCGACCCGTGGGGCGACGTCCAGGTGGTCGAGACCAACGCCGCCAACCGGATGACGGTCCGGGCGGCAACCCCCGAGGAGATCGCGTCGGCCACCGTGATCCCGGCGGTGCGCCCGCTGGCCTCGCGGCTGGGCCTGGCGGCCCTGGTGCTGGCGACGATCCTGGTGCATGGCGCGGCGATCGTCAGCCTGGGTGCGGCGGTCGGGACGTGGATCCGCTCGCGCGGCACGGCGGTCGCCGTCACCCTCGTGGTGTTCTTCATGACGATCGCGGGCTGGATGATCGCGAGGATGATCCTGGGCGACGCGTTCTTCGGCGACGGCTGGGCCTTCGGCAACCTGCTGCCGTCCGTGGCGATGCTGGCGATCCACATCAGCACGGACGAATCCGTCACCGACATCGCCGGCTGGGTCGCCTACTGGGACGGGCTTTTGATTCTCAGCGCCGTGTTGCTGTCGGGCCTGGCGATCTACACCCTCGAACGGCGAGCGCGGCGGGATGCAAAGGCGAAGGCGGTCGAGGAGCTGGAAGGCGAGATCGAAGCCGAGGCCGCCGAGCTTCAGCCGGCGGGCGCGGGCGAGGCGGGGAGAACGTCGATCTGATTGCGAGTCAGGTCGAAGTAGTCGCCCTCGGCGAGCTGATACTTCTCATCAAAGGGCCGGCCGATGGCGCGGGAGCACCAGCCGAACAGAGTCCGGAGCGACCGGCAGGTCCGCGGGTTCGCCAGCACGCGGGGCACGTCGAGACGAGCGAGGACCGCGCCGGCGTGTTCGATCTCGTTGTAGCCTCGGTGGTGAGACTGAAGCTCTCGCTTCGGATGCCGGATCGTCTCGACATCGCCGGGGTAATCGGCGAGTGTGGTTCCAGGAATCTCGTTGACCGCGGCCGCATCGGCGAAGAAGTACGCCTCGAGCATGTTGACCAGGAAGTGGAGCGAAGCCCGGGCTTCGAGATTCCGGGGCCGGAGGAGCGTATCGAGAGCGGTGCGGTATCGGGCGAAGACGGCCTCGACCTGATTGGCGCGATCGTGCTCGAGGTCGTCGATGAGGATCACGAAATCGTAGCCGGCGGTGAATGCCCCTCGGGCTTCAAGGCCGATGTCGTCGTCCTTCGTCGTGAGAGGCTTTCCCTTGCCGACCATCTTCAACTTGCGCTTCTGCGACGTGATCGGTCCAAGCTGAGAGACCCGAGCACGGACCTTGAAGGCGCAATGCCCCTCGGCCGCCAGGGAGCGGAACAGTTGGTGCAGGAACTATTCTTCGCCCTCGCCGGTGACCAGCAGGGCGATCCTGAAAAACGACCAGGTGGAAGCGTCGGTCATCATCGGCACACGTTTGGTACTTCCGGAGGCTTGCTCTGCGGCGCGATGACCTCGCTCATGTAGAGCGAGCCGGCCGCGTAGTCCTGCAACAGGTCCTGAATGTCTTCCATCTCGCTGAGCCGTGTGATCTGAGTGCGCCCCTCCTTCGACTCGACGGCGAGCAGCTCATTCGGCTCGAACTGGCTCATCAGGACGGGCGAGTGGGTGGCAAGGATGACCTGACGATCCCATTTCTCGGTCGCTTCCCGGATCGCGGTCGCGAGCACGGCCAGGGCCCAGGGGTGAAGGGACGTCTCGGGCTCGTCGATCATCACAAGTGGCGCCGTGCCTCGCAGGTCGCAGAAGAGGGCGGTCACAAGCAAGAGAAATTGAATGTGTCCATCGGAAATCTCCGATGCATACACGGGCCTTCGCCTACCGGCCTCCAGGAACTGGGCGTAGACGACCGTCGGCGCCGTCGCCTCGGTGACGAGACCCTTGAAGGTCGGAAAGGCCTCCGCCATGTACTTCATGATCGTGGTGTAGCGGTCATCGAGGAGTCGGCGGCCGTCCAGCGTCCGCAGGACCGACCAGAGGTTCTCTCCCTGCTCCATCAGTTGCCCCTCGGTCCCCGCGGGCGAGCCGTGTTGCTTCAGGTCCGCCAGCTCCATCGACCTGGGACTATAGATCCGGCCGGACAGGGCGACATCAGCAAAGAGGTCCTCCTCAAACGCGTGCGGCGAACCCGGATGATGGGCGATAACAAGCCTCCTTGGCTCGCGCAGGTCCACGGACTGCGTTTGGGACCCCGGCCCCCCAAAGTAAAAGGCCTGCGCCGTCCCGATCTCGCGTTCCAGCAAGAATCCGGGCCTGGCCAGCGATCGGAGCCGCTCGCCCGGAACCGGATTGATCGAACCCTTGAGCGATGGCACGAGCGTAAGCTCGTACTCGACTCGGTCCGTACTCAAGGCGATCCGGATCGGCTCGCCCAGACCAGCACCGTCGTACAGGAGACCAAGTCCCTGCCCCCGCTTCGCCAGGGCGAATCCGACGTCCCGAAGAAAACAATCCTGGATAAATCCAATGGCATCGAGCAGGCTCGACTTCCCCGACCCGCTCGGGCCGAAGAGAACATTGACCGGCCCCAGGTCGAGCTTGACGTCGGCCAGCGAGCGGTAATTCTGGATGTGGATCGACTCGAGCCGGTTCGGCATAAACGTTCAGGGCTCCGCGAGCGGCGACTCCGGTTCTCAGCCTCCATCATACCGACCCCGGCCGGCTTCCTGAAGTTCGCCGCGAGCCGGCTTCTCCCGCCGCGATCCCGCCCTTATTACGCCGGCAGGAAAGTCCGTCGGGCAGTCTTGCCCGACGGGGCCTGAGCGTCGGGCA
>DAIDHB010000224.1 GCA_027452145.1 Planctomycetales bacterium | reverse complement strand
GTCGGGGGCCGGCGGCCGGACGCGGACCGCTCGGGCTGGCCACTCCGCGGCGGCCCGGTCCCCGGCCGGGTCGGCATCGTGGGCGGCGTACCATCGAGGGCATCGGAGCATCGCCAGCCATATCGATCCCTCGGGCCGGCTCGATGCGCTCCCGAGGGTCACGATGCATGCCAGCCCGGCCAGCTCTTGCCCCAGTAGCAGGGCGTCGAATTCCCCCTCGCAGGCCACCAGCGGCATGCCGGGCCGGATCGCCTCGGGGCCTGGAAAGAGGGCCGGGCAGTCGCGGAACGCTTCGGCGTACTTCGGGCGGCTCCCCTCGGGCTGGCGGATCTTGACCATCGCCAGCCGGTCGCCATCGCGCCAGGGGATGACCACTCCGGACGCTCGCCAGTACCGATCCCCGGCGGCGGTCGGCAGCATCGCCCGAGGCGTCCACCCGAGGCGGGCGGCCCGGATGGTCGCCTCGGTCAGACCGCGGCCTTTGAGGTAGGCCAGCGCTTCGGCTCCCTCGGGCGTCCAGAGCCGCGCGGCGGCGGCGTCGACCAACGCCAGGGCATCGGCCGGGGCCAAGCCGGTCGGCCCGTCTGGCGGCCTCTCAGCGGCCCGGACGGGCGGCCGGTCGGGCGGCATCGCGGGCCGGGCCGGGCCGGCGGCCGGGGGTTTCGAGGGTTTCGAGTGACCACCCGAGGGAACGGGCTGGCCAGTCAGGTAGGCCACGGCCTCGGGGAACGTCCATCCCGGATTGAGCCGGCGGGCCAGCTCGATGGCGTCCCCCTTCGCGCCGCATCCCCAGCATCGCCATTGGCGGCCACCCGGCTTGACGCAGAATGAGGGGTTCCGATCCTCATGGAACGGGCATGGCCACCAGAGGCGGCGGCCTGATCGCTCCCCGAGGCGGCCCGGGGCCGGACCGAGTAGCCGGGTCGCCACGTCGGCCAAGTCGATCGTGTCCCGGACCGCTTTCCAGTCGGGCCGCTTCCCTCGGGCGGTCGCCTTGTATCCGCCGTTCGCCATCTCTCTCTCGCCCATGTCGTCCACCCCATGACGGTTACTAGAAACCCTGAGAACCCTGGAAACCCGGCGGTATCGCGCCGGGCGGGCGGGGTTTCCAGGGTTTCAAGGGTTTCTAGTGACCAACGCAGGGTTCACCTCATAGCCTGGCGAGGGCGGCCGGCCACCCCTCGGGCCCGGTTGCGGGGCCGGTTGCGGCCGGATCGCTCCCCGGCCGGTCAGGAAGGAAATCGCGTCCGCCAGGTCGTCCCCCTTGATCCATCGACGGGCCTGGCTGATCTCGCTTTCCGTGAACGACGCTCGATGTCCGGCCCGAATCCATTCGACGATCGCCCGAACCGCTCGCGCCGATCCATCGACCGGCCCGCAAGCGATGGCGGCGTGAACTCGCCGGGCGTGGGTCTTGAAGTACGCAACCAGTCGCCACGCCTCATCGACGCGCCGGGGGCCGACGCTCGGCACGATCAGCGGATCGGCGGTCGGATCGGCCGCATGATGCATCAGGGTCAGGATGAGCGCCAGGCGGCCAGCGTACTCCTTAAACTTCCCCCACGGCCCGCGCAGGTACGGAGGGAAGTCCGGGGCGTTCATCTCGGCGGTGTGGGCGTTGTAGTGCTCGACCCATCGGGCTTCCCCCTCGGGCGTGAAATGGGCCACATGAGAAACCGGCCGGCCGTCCTTCATATCCATCGGCCTCATCCAAAGCCTGGCGATCAGCGAACACCAGTCGTCGGCCACACCCTCGGGGATGCCGCGGTCCGACCAATCGGCCACGGGCAGGGGGTCGGGATAGACCAACAGGAACCGATCGAGGAACCCATCGGCCCGCCCTTTCGGGTCCACCAGCTCCCCCAGCATGTCGGGGGTCATCCCGCCGACGATGCTCAGCGCCGGATGCGGGCAACGAACCGGGATGTTCCCGTCATGGTTCACGCGATCCTTAACGATCCGGTCCCCTGACCAGATCTTGAGCAGGTTCGCCCGGTCGCTCCCTTTCCCCCCGGCCTTGTACTGATTCAACCCGAGGATGAGCGCGCTCAGCTCGTCCCGGACCATCACCAGCCCCCGAGGGTTGTCCGTCAGGATCGCGGGCAACACTTCCATCGTCGCATCGTCGATGTCGATCCGTTGCGGCTTGGGCGCGGGCGGCGGCTTGCGTTTCTTGGCGTCCGGGCCGGGCCTTTCCGACTCGGCTTGCCACTGGTCCATCGCTCGGGCATGCTCGGCGGCCAGCCGATCGCTGATCTCCCGGACGGCGCCGGCGGCGGCCTTCAAGGCGGGGGTTTTCCCGTCCGAGGGCGGCCCGACATTGCTGGCGAACACGACGGGGCTGGCGAAGTAACCGGACTTGAGCATCAGGCTGACGGATCGGCCGATGGTCCCCGCGGCCACGGCCAGAATCGGCAACCCGAGGAAGTCCCGAGGGCAACCGATCGCGTCCGCTCCCTCGGTCGCCAGCCGGGCGGCCGGGTCGGGCAGCACATCGACCGGGAAGGGCTCGACCGGGGGCAATTCCTCGAGGCGCAGGGGCAGCCAGTCGCTCGATGGCGGGGCCGATCCGGCGGCCGGCGGCGGCCCGTCCGGCTTGATCCCGGCCATCGCCTTGATGATGGCGTCCCCATCGGGGCGGCCGGCCAGGTAGGCATCGAGGATCGGGCCTCGGTCCGGGAACGGCGTCCGGGCCAGCAACTCGGCAACCGGCCGGACTGACTCGGACGCGGCGGCCAGTTCGGCATCCGAGGGAGGGGCCTCGATGGCATCGAGCCGAGAAAGAAGCCAAAGGTCATGGTCGGTGAGTCTCATCGGCCACCCCTTTCGAGGAAACCCCGGACGGTCTCGGGCTTCCAAAGGGGCATTTTGCCGACGATCGCATCGGGCTTGGGGAACCGACCGGCGGCCCGTTCCCTCTCGATGGCGCGGCGGCTCAGCCCGAGGGCGGCGGCCACTTCGTCGATTCGCAGGGCCATCGGCTCGATGCGGGGCCTGGCGTCGGCCTGGCGTTCGAGGGCCTGGCGGAGTCCGGGCAAGATCGCGACCAGCTCGGTCAGGGCTTGGGCCAACGTCGCCACCCCCTCGGGCAGCGCGGCGGCCTCGGGCGAACGGCCAGCGGGCTCATGGGATGCGGGGCGTGTCATTGGCCACCCTCCCGGCCGGGGGCGGCCTGGCGGGGCGTATGGCGGCCTTTCAAGCGGGTCACTCGCCACCCGAGGCGTTCAAGCTCTCGGCGGGCTTCGGCGGCGGCCTCAACATCCCCCCTCGCTTCGGCGATTTCGAGGGTCAGGAACCAGTTCGACGCCTGATCCTCGGGGCGTTGCGGCCGTTGTTTTCGATTCTTACTCATCTGTTTGATCCTCGGGGCATCCGCGACCATCGCGGGCGTCCCGTAGGATCAGGGCTGTTTCAACCTTGCGGCGGGGCCAGGATGACGGAAGTGATTCGAGGGCCAAGGGAAGAAAATCTGAGATTCAACCTCGGATTCAACTTTCAACCCACGTCTAAGGTTGAGTCGTCCGGGCAGTCGGCAACCCCTTCGATCTTCCAACCGCGCCGGGCTCGCCTCGCTCGGGCAGCATCCCATTCCCGCTTGAATTCGAGCGACTTGTACAGATTTTGAGCGCTGCATTCCGCCTCTCGCGCGATGTCCTCAACCCGGATGGATTCTCGCTCATTCTTCGCGCGGTAGTTCAAGACCACGATGGCTTTCTGAACCTTGCTGATCCGCCTCGGGCGGCGGGCTCGCTTCGGTTTGGCGTCCGCGCCGGCGGCCTGGCGGTCCGCCCGAGGGCTCCCGGCCGGGCTGGCGGGGGCGTGCTCAATCGGTGGTCCAACCGGTGTTCCTGACCGGTTCGACAGGCGGGCCGGCTCCGCTTCGGGCGGTAGGGCCGGATGATCGGCGGCGGCCTTGGTCCGGCCGTCCGATCCGACCGAGGGCGACGGAACGGCCGGGGCCTGCCAGTCGGCCAACAGCTCGTAGATCGCTTCCAAGGTGGTTATCGGGATCGGCGCCACGCCGGGCCGGTCGTTCCGCGATATCTCCCCCAGCATCGCATAGGCCAACTGGTAGGCATCGGGAACGTTGCCCTGAAGCGCAACGATTCGGATCGGCGGCCCGTTGCGAGAATCCTCCCTAACCTTCCATACGTGCGCGGCGAGTCCATCGAGTGTCGGTTTCCACTCGGTCTCGATGAGCATGTGGCAGTAGGGCGACATCGAACCATGACGGGCAAGCTTCCGCGCCGTCCCCAGCAATCTCTCGGTCATCCAGCGGAAAGCGACGATCCAATCGGGATCTCCCAACAGGGGCGATAACGGCCCCATGATGACGCGCGGCGCGTCCTTCCAAGGATCGGCCGGGCCAGCGGGGTTGGCATCGACCGGAATGGCTGGCGGGCCAACGGGCGGGGCCGGACCGACCGAGGCGGCGGCTTGCGCCTCCCTCTCCCTGGCGATGTCTGCCGCCAGGACTGGCGGGATAGCCTGACCGTTGTCAGAAAACCACTGCGCGGCCCGCCGGAGCGTGAATTCGGAATGGGGCAGTTCGTCCCCAATGAGGGCCCTCGGGCATCCGGGACTGAGTTCCCTCCACCAGATCCATGCGGCCTTTCCGCCGGGCCTCGGTACGCGCCAGAGGAATTCGTCATAGCGCTGAATGAAGGCGTGGAAACGATGCTCGGTTGGGCAGTCGGACGGATCGAACGTATCCACCCCGCCGCCGCGGGGGCGGTACGGTCTCAGGTCAGCAGACATGATGTCCCCCAGATCGCGGGCCGAACCGACCGGCAGCGGTCTGGGGTCCGCGCCGGCCGGTTCGCTTCGGGCTCCCCGTCTGGCCAGACTGGGAGCCACCCGACGGAACTAGTGTACACGGTCGGCGGGCAGGCAGGTAGGTTAGAGCGGGGTCGCGGCGCACTGCCCCCCATATCCCCCGGGGTTTTCGCGGCGCACTGCCCCTCAGCCCCCAACATTGTACCGGGGCGCAGAACCGCGCGGAACCGCAGGAAACGGCAGCTTTTCCGCGCGGTTTGCTGGCCGTAGAATCCCACTGGCCGGGTTCTCGCAGTCCGGCGGGCGGCGGGAATCGTCAAAAGGGGCTTGGGGTTTCCGTGCGCACCGGGGCCGCTCAGAGGTTCGTATCAGGTGGGATCAGGTGCAATCCGGCCGGGGCCAGTCCCGCAACCCGACGCGCCGGACCCGGGGGTTTTTCGGTGAAACTCCGTCGCGCGCGAGGAAATCGGAAAACCCCCTCGGGCGGCGGGTCGGGTTTCGGGTCGCTGTTTGCCTGCGGGCAACGGAAAGGGCAGGCGAAAGGATTCCCGTAACCTTGCCCGGCGATCAGGGGTTTTCGATCAGATTTGCCCCTTCGCCCCGGACCATGCAAAACCCCCCTCTCCGGCGGGTCGAATTTCGGGCGGCTTCCCGAAGTATCGGCCCCTTGAGACGGACGTTGACGGCTCAAAACTCACCAGGGGAACGGCGGCTCGACCAGCTTGAGCAGCGGCGCAAACGCGGGGTCGCCAGCTCGGGCGGCCGCAAGCCACCGATGGAGCGTCGATCGACCGATCCTAGCTCGCCTGGCGGCGGCGGGCAGGGGCAGGCCACGGCCAACGGCTTCCCCCAGCGCGAACGCCACCGCGGGAATCCAGCGGCTCGGGCGGCCGCCTTTGCTCTTGCTCTTGCGGCGGGGCATGCATGCTCTCCCCATGCGGGAACGGTAAAGGTCGGTGCATTCACTCACTTCGCGGCGGCCTTGACCAGCATCAGGACCGACGCGCGGACGGCCTCGGGCAGCGTCGGCCATGCATCGACGATCCGGGCAAGGTCGGGGTCAGTCTGACGAGTGTCGGTGGCCAATCGGGGGCCAACGGCGGGGGTCGGAATCCCTAACCCCTTGCCGGATTCAGCCTTATGCTTTCCACTCGCCTGACTCTTAATCAGCGGGTTGTAGGTTCGAGTCCTACGGGGGGCATTTGACTTCACACGCCGGAGATAACGGCGCAAATCCCTGAGAGCCAGGGATTTCCTTCATCTCCAGTCCTCCTATCCGGCCCAGGCAAGCGGCATTCGCCGGCACCAACCGGTGAATGCCGGCCATGGATCGACTTCCCAGATCGCTCCACGGTCCACCCTCCGTCGGGCTCCTCGGCATCGCTTTGGCTCGATGCCCCGGTCGGGTCGCCTCGGCGCGGGGCGATGACGGACCCGGCCTGATTCACGAGCCCGCCGACGCTTGCCGGTCGGTCCCCGCCGGCGTCACCGCAGACGCCCGATGCGCCGGCCGGTCGAGGTCGCGAATTGACCATTCGACCGGGCGACTCCCCCGATTCAGAGTCGTGGTCGCCGCGGCGACGACAGCCGGGCGGGGGGCTTGCATCGCGCGCGGGCGGGGATACAATCATTATCGCAATTCAGCGGCCCGGCGATCCGGTGCCGGGCCCACCTCGACGGTCGTCCGAGACCGGCCGACCCGGCGATGTCATCCGCGAGGCAGCCATGCCCAAGTACAGCCAGGCGAACCGATCGATCTCGGTGAAAACGCCCCTCGGGACCGACGTGCTGCTGCTCCAGCGAATCTCCGGGATCGAGGCCGTCTCCCGACCGTTCCACTTCGAACTGGAGATGCTGGCCGAGTCCACCACCACCGTGAAGTTCGACGAGATCCTGGGCAAGAGCGTCACCGCGACCCTGGTCTCGCCCGCCGACGGCACGAAGCGATACATCAACGGCATCGTCAGCCGGTTCACCCAGGCCGGCCGGAGCGCCTCGGGGCAGGGGGGCGGCACCTTGACCCACTACCGGGCCGAGGTGGTCCCACACTTCTGGACGCTCACCCGCATCCATCAGAGCCGGATCTTCCAGCAGATCGCCGTGACCGACATCCTCAAGCAGGTGCTCAAGGGCTTTCCCGTCACTTATCAGCTCCAGGGCAATTACCTCCCGCGGGATTACTGCGTGCAATACCGCGAGTCGGACTTCGCCTTCGCCAGCCGGCTCATGGAGGAAGAGGGGATCTTCTACTTCTTCACCCACGCCGACGGCTCGCACCAGATGGTCGTCGCCGACATGCCGCAGAGCTTCGCGGACGTGCCGGGACCCAGCTCGCTGATCTACGAGACGATCGAAGGGGGATCGCGACCCGAGGACCGCATTCACGTCTGGGAGAAGTCCCAGATGCTCCGTTCGGGCAAATATCGGCTGTGGGATTCGTGCTTCGAGCTGCCCGGCAAGAACCTCGAGGCGACCAAGCCAACCCTGGAGACCATTCAGGTCGGCACCGTCAGCCACAAGTTGAAGGTTGGAGGCAACGACCAGTTCGAGATCTACGACTACCCGGGCGCGTACGCCCAGCGGTTCGACGGGGTGAGCCCCGGCGGCGGCGATCGATCGTCCGACGTCCAGCACATCTTCACCGACAAGGATCGGACCGTCGCCATCCGCATGCAGGAGGAGACGGCGGCCACACTTCTGATCCAGGGCGAGAGCACCTGCCGCCAGCTCACCGCCGGCGGGAAGTTCAACCTCACCCGCCACTTCGACGGCAACGGCGCCTACGTCGTCACGCAGGTACAGCACTCCGCCGACGCGGGCGATGCCTACATCACGGGCGACGCCATCACGACCTACGCCAACTCCTTCCAGTGCATCCCGGCGGCCCTGCCCTACCGGCCCGAGCGGACGATCCCCAGGCCTCGGATCGACGGGACCCAGCCGGCGACCGTCGTCGGAAACCCCGGCGACGAGATCTTCACCGACAAGTACGGCCGGATCAAGGTCCAGTTCCCCTGGGACCGCCAGGGCAAGCACGATGCCAACAGCTCGTGCTGGATCCGGGTCGCAACGCCGTGGGCCGGCAAGCAGTGGGGGATCATTCACATCCCCCGCGTCGGCCAGGAGGTGGTCGTCGCATTCGAGGAGGGGGACCCCGACCGGCCGATCGTCGTCGGCAGCGTGTACAACGCCGACGACATGCCGCCCTACTCGCTCAACCAGAACATGACCCAGAGCGGTTACCTCAGCCGCAGCACGCTCAAAGCTTCGCCCGAGAACTTCAACCAGTTGCGATTCGAGGACAAGAAGGGCTCGGAGGAGGTGTACTTCCACGCCGAGAAGGACTTCAATCGCGTGGTCGAGAACAACGATACGCTCAAGGTCGGCTTCGACAAGAAGGACAAGGGCGACCAGACGGTCCAGATCTACAACAACCACGCGCTGAGCGTGGGCGCCGGGAAGGCGCAGGCGGCCGACGGCAGCCAGACGATCTCGGTGTTCAATAACCAGTCGCTCACCGTCGGCAATCCCGAGGCCAGCGGCGGCAGCCAGACGATCTCGGTCTACAAGGATCGCACCGAGACGGTCAAGACCGGCAATGAAGCCGTCACGATCGAGATGGGGAACCGTACGATCACCGTCCAGAAGGGGAACGACACGCACGAGATCAACATGGGGAATCGCGAGGTCAAGCTCGGCATGGGCAATGACACGCTCACCCTGAGCATGGGCAACCAGACGACCAAGCTCGATCTGGGCGCCGCCTCGACGGAGGCGATGCAGTCGATCACCCTGAAGGTGGGCGCCAACAGCATCACGATCGACCAGACGGGGGTTACCATCCAGGGGCTGATGGTCAAGGTGAACGGCCAGGTCCAGACGCAGGTCCAGGGCACCATGGTCCAGGTCAGTGGCGACGCGATGACGCAGATCAGCGGCGGGATCACCATGATCGGCTGAAGGATTGTGAAGAAACCGATTTCGAAGGCCGGATAAAAGAGAGCGAACAGGCGCAAGTGATGAATTAGCCCATATCTATTGTGGCTTGCTCGCTGCGCTCCGCTTTTTCCCTGCGACTCCTTCGCATGATCCGAGTCGCCGCCGGCGGGCGTTCGTCCCGGGCCGGGCCTCCGGGGCCCCGCGATTCACCACCCTCAACCGAACGAATGAACGAACGGCCATGCCACCCGACCAGTCGAGGAAGAGCCTGGAAGACCCGGCCGCCGGGGTCTGCGAATCCGCCGCGCCGAGCGACGAGGCGCGTGGGCTGCTGTCCGACGGCATGACCGTGAGGGCGTATCTCGACGCGCTGGCCGCGCAGGGGCTGCACCTGGACGCCTTGCGTGTACTCGCGCAGGCCCTGCCGAAGCGAGAGGCGGTGTGGTGGGGCTGCCTCATCGCCGCCGAGGCGATGGGGTCCGAGCCGTCGCCCGAGGCGGCCGCGGCCCTGGAGTCCGCGCGCGCCTGGGTGATCGACCCGACCGACGCGAACCGCCGGGCGGCGTTCCCGGCGTCGCAGAAGGTGGGGATGGGGACGCCGGTCGGCTGCGCGGCGGCCGCCGCGTATTTCAGCGGCGGGAGCCTGGCCCCGCCCGAATATCCCGAGGTGGCCCCGCCCGCGGAGATCACCGGGAAGATGGTGGCGAACGCGATGATGCTCGCGGCGGTGATCCGCGAGCCCGAGCAGGCCGACGCGAAGCGAGCGGCGTTCCTCCGCACGGGGCTGGAGGTCGCCGAGGGTCGACGTCCGTGGCCGGAGGCCGCCCCGAAGCGGCCCGCGACGGCGGCGAGGACAGGAGGGGCCGATCATGCCGCAGCCCGCCGCCCGACTTACTGACATGCACGTCTGCCCGATGGTCACGCCGGGGGTCCCGCCGATCCCGCACGTCGGCGGCCCGATCGCCGGGCCGGGCGCACCGACCGTCCTGATCGGCGGCCTGCCGGCCGCCCGCGTCGGCGACATGGCCGTCTGCGTCGGCCCGCCGGACGTCATCGCGATGGGGGCGTTCACCGTCCTGATCGGCGGCCAGCCCGCCGCGCGGATGGGGGATATGTGCGCACACGGCGGGACGATCGTGCTGGGGTGCCCGACGGTGCTGCTCGGCTGAGCGGCGGCCTGGACCTGAAGGTGGATGCACGGTCGGCGCCCGGTAGGATTTCGCAAACCAGGAAGGTTTCGACAGGTCGCGCTGTCATGAGTGAGTATGACTGTCCGGCTGGTCTGACGACAGAATCCGGAGGTGCCGGACGGCCCGGGGCCAGCGGCGGGTCCGATGCGGAGAGAGGGTAAACGCACAGATCCCGGTGCCCGCACGGCCTTCGGGCCAGTGGAGGGCGCGATCATCCGGCCGGGACGTTCCGGCCGCCCAGGAGGATGGTATGTCCTCACGCACGGCCAGGCGTTCGCACCACAAGCGATTGGCCCGCATCTCGGCCCAGGCGACGGACCGGAGGACCAGGGAAGCGGCGTGGATGCTGCTCGGTCTCCAGGCGGAGGCGCGGCGCCGGGCTCACTCCCTCGGGGCCGCGGCCGTCTGGGAGCTGGTCCGGAGCGTCAAGCTCAACGAGGTGCTTGAACAGCTCGACCCGACCGGCGGCCTGCGGGCCGACCTGGAACGGGTCTGCGCCGAGGCCATCGCCGAGGTCGCCGGCCGGCACCTGGTCCAGGCGAGCCGCCCGCTGGCGGATCGCTTCCGCCGCGAGCCATCGTCAGAGCCCCCCCAGAAGACATGAAATCAGGTTGGACTGTGTCGAATCGGAAGGAGCAAGAGGCATGCAATCGCCAGCTCGCCTGCTGGTCCTGGTCGCCGTCGTCGCAACGACAACGGCAAATCCGGGAACGGCTCAAACCATGACGCGGATCTCCGGAGACAACCAGCAGGTTGCGCGAGCGGGATACGAGATACCCGGAGGCCGGGCCAGATTCGAACCGCTGGTCGTTCAGGTGGTCGACGATTCGGGCAAGCCGATTGCCAGGGCACCGGTGACCTGGGTCGCACAGGCCCCCAGGGGGATGGCATGTCAGCTCGATCCGGCGGGTCACGGCCTGGCGAGAACCGTCACCGACGCGGACGGCAAGGCGACATTGAACCAGATGTCCGGCAAGAGCGTTTATGTCTATTACGCCAGTGGCAAGTTCCGTGTAACCGCGCTGCACGGCGATGCCAGCGTGACCTTCCATCTCACCGCGCTCGACATGGCTCCGCCCCCGCCGCCGGTCCCGGGCGCCGTGATGACGCTGGTCTCCGGCGACAAGCAGCGGGTCGCGCGAGTCGCGCGAGTCGCGAACCGCATTCCCGGGGGCACGGCGAGATTCCAGCCACTGGTGGTGCGCCTGACCGACGCTTCGGGGAAACCGATCCCCGGGGCCCGGGTGACCTGGGTGGCAACGTGCCCCCAGGGGACGGTCTGCCAGTCGGAACCGTCGGGTGCCTCGCCGACGACCACCCCGACCGATGTCGACGGCAAATCCACCTTGAACAAGATGGGAGGCGACAGCGTCCATGTCTACTACGGCAGCGGCAAGTTCTCCATGACCGCCTCATACGGCGACGCCAGGGTGACCTTCCATCTCGCCGCTCTCGACATGGCACCGGCGGACGCGAAATAGGAACCGCAGGGCGATCCGAAACGCAGCGGGGGCTCGGCCCGTTCCTGCCATTCGACGGGAGGGAATCGCCGACCGCCGCAAGGACGATTCTCGCCGAGGGCAGCGTCCGGCGATCGGAGCCAGGTCGCTGGCGTCCCAGGGTCGGCGGGGTACCGACCGATCCGACCGCGGTAGGTCGGCCTCTCCGGCTGACACGGGTCCGGTCCGTCCACCCGGGTCAGGCTGAGAGCCCGACGGACTCCGGCGGCCGGCGATTGGTGGCGGGGCCGGACGCTTCTCCCCGACACATTGGCCCGGACGGACCACTACGGTGTCCATCGATCGATGTCAGGTCGGCGGAGTCGGCTCCGGCCGGCCCGTCCCGACTCCTTGCCAGTGTCGCAAGAGTCGATCAGGGTTTCCGCCTGACTTGCACGGGCGGGCGGGCGGGCGGTGGCGGGCAGGAATGCCCGACCT
>DAIDHB010000223.1 GCA_027452145.1 Planctomycetales bacterium | reverse complement strand
TCTGTTCGTCGGACTGCGGCGGCGGGACGAACTCCTCGTTCGAGGCGATCCGCGACGGGATCGGCGGCAGGAAGTCGGAACCGGCGTCAAGATCGCACTGGCGGATCCACATGGCGTCGTGAACTCCCTGGTCGAGGCGATCCGGGGCCGGTTCGCCCGGAGTAAAGCGTCCCGCCGTCGCAACAAGAGACGTCAGCGACGGCTCCGGACCGTCACACCCATCAGGACACGAAACGCCCGAGATTTCAAGGAGATCGCCCGACCACTCCGCCGTCCCGGCGGCCTTGCGGCAGGGCGCGGCAGATGTAGAGTAGAGGGAGTCAGCCGATCTTCCGCATTCCTTATCGAGACCGGAGCTCATCGCATATGGGTCGCGACGCGACAATGAGGCGAATCCTGGATGGGGGCATCGTGGCGGTCGTCCGCGCCGAGTCGGGCGAGTCGCTGCTGAAGGTCGTCCAGGCCCTGGCCGAAGGTGGCGTCTCCGCCGCCGAGGTCACGTTCACCGTCCCCGACGCGATCGACGTGATCCGCGAGGTCCGCCGCGAGGTCGGCGACGCCGTCGTCCTCGGGGCCGGGACCGTCCTCGACACCGAGACCGCCCGCGCCGCCCTGCTCGCCGGGGCCGAGTACCTCGTCTCGCCCACGCTCAACCTCGACGTGATCCGCCTCTGCCGTCGCTACGACAAGGCCGTCATGCCGGGCGCCTTCACGCCCACCGAGATCCTCACCGCATGGGAACACGGTGCGGATGTCGTCAAGGTCTTCCCCGCCGACGTCGGCGGCCCCGCCTACCTCAAGGCCATCCGCGGTCCCCTGCCACAGATCCGCCTGATGCCGACCGGCGGCGTCGACCTCAACACGGCCCAGAGCTTCCTCCAGGCCGGTGCCTGCTGCCTGGGCGTCGGCAGTGCCCTGGTCGACCCGAAGGCGATCGCTGCCGGCGACTTCGGCCGCATCCGCGACCTCGCCGCTCAGTACGCTGCCATCATCCGCCACCACCGCGGCGCCTGAATGGCGAGTCGCCACATACCTCCCGGTCGCCGTATTTCCCCCAGAACGACCGAATTCCGGCGGCGACGCGCCGGATCAGTCCGCGTGATCGGGCGATCCGGTTGATTCGCTTCAAGCGGAAGACGAATCGGCGTCGATAAACACGGCATCACCCCTACCCCGCGCGCCGTCGGTGCGGTCCACAGGGGAATCGGGGCGAGGCCGGGAGCCGGCCCGTGCCCCAGGGCAGCGAGGCGGACCGGGGGTGTTTGGGCGGGATGCAGGGGCGGGGGGACAAGACAAGTGAGGCGGAACCGGCAGGACAGGCCCGAGGCACCGGAGAGGACGAGCGCGACGGCTCGATCCCTGGGCCTCGGCATGCTGGGCGCCTCCTTGCTATTGTTCGGCCTTACTGCGGCTCCCTCGGGCGCCCAGACAGCCGGCCAGGGGCAAGCGACCTCCGGGGCCAAGTTGCTCTACTGGAAGCAGCGGAATTTCCGCATCCCGATCAACCTCAGCCCTGACCATCGCGACCGGGTGAAGGAGGTGATCCTGCTCGCCTCGGACGACCAGGGGGAGACCTGGGTGCCCACGAGCCGGACCGACCCGTCGCATCCGGCGTTCTCGTACCGGGCCGCGCATGACGGCGAGTTCTGGTTCACGGTTCAGACCCGGACGGTCGACAACAAGGTCTCGCCCAGCCTGGATTCGCACGTCGCTCCGAGGATGAAGGTGGTCATCGACACCGAGAAGCCGATGCTGTCTCTCGAGCCCGACTCGAGGCGCGGGAGCGTCGCGCGGGTGCGCTGGGAGGCGAAGGACCGGAATCTGGACCTCCGCTCGCTGATCCTCGAGTACCAGGTCGAGGGGGTGGGGGTGTGGAACCGGGTGCCAATCCCGAATCCGAAGCTGATCGGCGCGCGGGCATGGGACGCGGGCACGTCCGAACCACTGAAGGTGCGGATGTCGGTCTCGGACCGGGCCGGCAACGTAACCGAGATGGTCACCAACCTGCCCGATGGCACCGGCGAGGCGCCGGAGGCTGGCCCGTCGCCGACCGAGACTGCCGACCAGCCTTCGATCGATCGCCTGCCCGACGCCGGACCGCCGCCGCCGCAGATCGCGGCGGGCCCGGGCTTCTCACCCGTCGACGAAGAACCGCCGGGCCGGCCGGCCGCCACGGCGCGTCGCGACCGAGAACCGGCCCCGACGTCGCGGGCGCCTGGAGCCGCCGGTCGGCGTGCCCGCCCGCCGGCAGCCGACTGGGAGACCGACCCGGGCCTACCCCCGGCCCGTCCCTCGCCCGGCGCCCGGGCCAGGTCGCCGCGGGAGCCGGCCAGGGCCGCCTCGGCCGGTGCGCAGGACATCTTCCCCACGTCGGATGCTCCCCGCCTCGCCGAGACTGACGCTGCCTTGACGCCGGGCGCGGCGAACTCGCCGAAGGCTGCACGGACCGCCCCGCCCGACCCGACCAGAGACGGAGCCGCCGGCGCCGGACCGGGCACCCTGCTCGTCGGCAGTCCGCGATTCAAGCTCCAGTACGCCGTGGACGACGCCGGCCCCAGGGGTCCCGCCACGGTCGAGCTCTGGGTCACCCGCGACGGCGGCCGAAAGTGGGGCCGTGTCTCCGAGGATCCCGACCGCGTCTCGCCCATCGACGTGGATCTGGGCGGCGAGGGCACGTTCGGAATCAGCCTCGTGGCCCGATCCGCTGCCGGGCTCGGTGATCAGCCGCCGGTCGACGGCGAACCGCCCCGAAGCTGGGTCGAGGTCGACACCACACCGCCGACTGTCCAGCTCGATCCGGTGCAGGTCGGCAACGGCCCCCACTCGGGCAAGGTCGCCATAACCTGGCGGGCCGCCGATCTCCACCTGGCGCCGCGGTCGGTCTCGATCTTCTGGCGGGCCGACGACCCCGGCGCGTCGTGGCAGCCGCTGGTCGAGGGACAGGAGAACTCAGGCCGGTACATCTGGACCGTGCCGACGACCGTGCCGACCCGGTTCCACATCCGCGTCGAGGCGGTCGACTCGGTCGGGCACCGCGGCTACACGGAGACCACCGACTCCGGCCCGGTGATGGTTGACCGCAGCCGACCCCGCAGTCGGATCATCGGCCTCGACACCAACGCCCGAGGCGCCACCGCGTCCTCCGACTGGCCCGTCCGCTGATGCACGAACACTCCCGCCGTCGCCCGGAAGCGCTGCGGCTTCCGGGCGAAATGCCGGGATGCGTCGGGATGGGAACGGGCATGAGTGCCGCAATGCTCAGAGCGCCGGCCCGAGCAGGTCCTTGACGGCGTCGCGTTCCGACGTCAGCTCGGCGGCCGAGGCATCGAGCCGCTTGCGCGCCTCGTCGTCGATCGGCACGCCCTTGACGATCGAGCAGGTCCCATCGCCCGGCGAGGTCAGCGGGTAGCTGTAGATCAGCCCGGCCGGGATGCCGTAGCTGCCGTCGGAGACGATGGCCGTGCTGAACCAGTCGTTCTTCGGCGTCGGATGGCTCAGCGAATGCAGGCTGTCGAGCGCCGCGTTCGCCGCAGAGGCGGCCGACGACGCGCCCCGCGCCTTGATCACCGCCCCGCCACGCTTGGCGACGGTCGGAATGTACGTCTCGGCAAACCACGCGGCATCGGTGATGACCTCCGTCGCCGGCCGGCCATTGATCAGGGCGTTCTTGTAATCGGGGTACTGCGTGTCGCTGTGGTTGCCCCAGATGGTCATGTGAGTGACGGCCGACACGGGCACGCCCGCCTTCTTCGCCAGGAGCGACGCGGCGCGGTTCTGATCCAGCCGGGTCATGGCGAACCAGCGATCGGCCGGCACCTTGGGGGCGTGCGACCTCGCGATCAGGGCGTTGGTATTACAGGGATTCGCCACGCAGAGGATCCGGACGTTCGGCCCGGCCGCCTCGTTGATCGCCTTGCCCTGGCCCGTGAAGATCGGGCCGTTGGCGCGGATGAGGTCGGCGCGCGACATCCCGTCCTTGCGCGGCAGGCCGCCGACGAGTACCACCCAGTCGGCGTCCGCAAAAGCCTCCTCGGGCTTGTCGGTCGCCTTCATGTCGGCCAGGAGCGGGAACGCGCAGTCCTCCAGCTCCATCAGGGTGCCATTGAGCGAGGGCAACGCCGGCGTGATCTCGAGCAGTTGCAGCGCCACCGGGCGGTCGGGTCCGAACGCGGCGCCCGAGGCGATGCGGAACAGCAGGGCATAGCCGATCTGGCCCCCCGCACCCGTGACGGCGACGCGAATGGGCTTGGACATGCAGGCATTCTCCATCGGGAAGGTCGTGTGTTCCAGGTTCCCAATAGACTGTCACGAACGACCGCGAGATGGAAGGTCTCACCGGCGGCGATGGCCCGGCCCCGGCCTTAGCCCGCACTCCTCCGATGGATCGCGTCGACACGATAATGGCGATCTGCGCCGATGCGTGTGCGCCGTGTCGGCCTGGGCGTGTTTTCGCCCGGCAGCGCCGGCTCAGGCAATGGGCGCGAAGGCTCCGCCGCCGGAACTGAGCCGGCGACGCGCCGGTCTCATGTGTGCGAGCGGTATTCGTCGTGCGCCGGTCCGCGAAGTTGCGGCCCCACCCGCGGACGCGGAAGGGGTCGGCCGAATCGAGGACCGTCGGACGGTTCCTTTCGGCGACTGGCCCGATGGATGCGATGCGATCCGATCCGGTGGGCCCCGGCGGCGGAGGGTCGGGGCTCGTCGGCGGGGCCGCCGTCGGGTACGGTCCGAACCTGGTCGCCGCCGGCTCGGGTGGGCTCGGCCGGGTCGAGGGGCCGCTACTCGAAACCAGCGGCCGATGGGCGGCCACGCGGGGGTCGGATGGCTGGAGCGCCGACACTCCTCGCCGAACACCACCGCCGAACGCCCACCCGGGGGCGATGCGCATCCGGGTGACGGACTGTTCGGCGCGGGGAACTGACTCTGCCGAGGAATGGAATCGTCACCACGAATGGCACGAATACCACGAATCGAGACCCCCTCGGCGTCCACCGGATTCGTGCCCTTCGTGTCATTCGTGGTCGATTTCCGAGACTTCTCGCCGAGCATCATCGCCGGACGCCCCGGAGGAGCAAGGACCGATCCGCATGGGCTGACCCTGCCTCAGGTGGTGTTCGGCGAGGAGTGTCGGAGCGCCCGGCTTCTACCCGGCTCGGCGATGGTTGTCCCTTCCAGAACAAAGAAACCGCCGGGCCCGGCCTCTTTCCGGGGGGCTCTAGGATCGGAGATCATGGTATTATAAGATACAGACTGGCCGGCCGGCGCGCGGAGCCCGTGGGGATCGGGCTCGTGTCGTTCGCCGGCCCCGTCGACGGAGCGGCCGACTTCACCAGGTCGGGTCGAGTCTGAGCATGCTGGCCAAGCGGATCATCCCCTGCCTCGACGTTAATCACGGCCGCGTCGTGAAGGGCACGAACTTCGTGAACCTCCGGGACGCCGGGGACCCGGTCGCCGTGGCGGCCCGTTACGACGCCGAGGGGGCCGACGAACTCGTCTTCCTCGACATCACCGCCAGCCACGAGGATCGCGGCATCCTCCTCGACGTCGTCCGGCGCACGGCCGAGGTCTGCTTCATGCCGCTGACCGTCGGCGGCGGGATCCGCAGCGTCGAGGACATTCGGACGCTCCTGAACGCGGGTGCCGACAAGGTCTCGATCAACTCGTCGGCCGTCCGCGACCCCGATTTGATCCGCCGTGCGTCGCGGCGTTTTGGCAGCCAGTGCATCGTGGTGAATATCGACCCGAAGCGTGTCGTCCGCGACGGCCGCGAGTTCTGGGACGTCCACATCAACGGCGGCCGGGTGCCGACCGGTCTCGAGGCGGTCGCCTGGGCGCGCGAGGTCGAACGGCTGGGCGCCGGCGAGATCGTTTTGACCTGCATGGACGCCGACGGGACGAAGAACGGTTATGACCTCGAGATGACCCGCGCGGTCGTGGACGCGGTCGGCGTGCCCGTGGTGGCATCGGGCGGCGCCGGGCATCCCGAGCACCTCCGCGCGGCCCTGCTCGAGGCCGGCGCCTCCGCGGCGCTGGCGGCCAGCATCTTCCACTATGGCGAGTTTTCGATCGCCGAGACCAAGGACTACCTGGCGCAGCACGGCGTCGCGGTCCGCCGCGTCGCCGCGCGTTCCCCGGCGGCCGGCGGGGCCGCCGCGGGCCCTTCGTTCGCCCGCTCGCCCGGTTGAGCCCGACCGATTTCGCGAGAGAATTCGATCCGATTTAACCGTCCCCAGTCCCCGCATCGAACCGCTTGACCCGAGCAGGAGCAAATCCCCATGGCGACGGCCGTCGAAACCCCCGTTGAATCGATGCCCAACGAGCCGGAGGCCAACAAGCTCTTCCGGATGGTGATGAAGTACAAGGGCTCGGATCTCCACCTGAAGGTCGGCCTGCCCCCCGCGATGCGGCTGGCGGGCGTGCTGCGCACCATGCAGTTGCCCGTGCTCACCGCCGCCGAGATGGAACGGCTGATGTTCCCGCTGCTGTCGCCCCGCCAGAAGGAGATCCTGGATACCACCGGTGGGGCCGACTTCGCCCACATCATCACCGATGCCAACGGCGACGAGACCCGCTTCCGCGTGAACCTCTTCAAGCAGCGCGGGCGGCTCAGCCTGGTCGCACGCCGCGTGAATACCTCGATCCCCGACTTCGAGGGCCTGGGCCTGCCGCCGGTCCTCGCCGAGATCGTCACCACCGACCAGGGGATCATCATCCTGGCCGGCGTCACGGGTAGCGGCAAGTCGACGACGATTGCCTCGATGCTCCAGTACGTCAACAAGAACGAGCGGTGCCACGTCGTCACGATCGAGGACCCGATCGAGTTCACCTTCAAGGACGATAAGTGCATCATCAATCAGCGCGAGGTCGGCATCGACGTCATCGACTGGAACACGGCGCTGAAGCACGCCGTCCGGCAGGATCCCGACATCATCCTGGTGGGCGAGATGCGCGACCAGGAGACCTTCAGCGCGGCCCTGCACGCGGCCGAAACGGGCCACCTGGTATTCGGGACGATCCACGCCTCGAGCGCACCGTCGACGATCAGCCGCATCCTCGACCTCTTCCCGGAGGAGATGCACTCGGCGATGCGGCAGAACCTGGCGTTCAACCTCAAGGCCATCATCGCGCAGAAGCTGCTGCCCACGACCAAGGACTGGGCGGCCTCGACAGGGCAGACGCGCGTGCCCCTGGTCGAGATCATGCGGATGAACCCGACGGTCAAGAAGCTGATCCTCAACCAGGAGGACATCAAGCTCGCGCAGGCCATCCGGATGGGTAAGGAAGAGGGGATGGTCGACTTCACCGAGAGCCTGCGTCAGCTCGTCGTCGCCGAGAAGATCGAGCGGTCGACGGCCTTCGAGTTCGCCCCGAATCCCGAGACACTGCGCATGGCCCTCAAGGGAATCCAGTTGCCCGAGCAGGGCATTCTGTAAGGGGCCCGGACGAAAAGGGGACCGGCATCTCGGAGGCGGCCCCCTTCTGGTCCGGGCGAGTCGGCCGTCGGCGGGGGGGCGCGCCGGGGCCGGCGCGACTTCCGATCCCGAGGCTTTCAATTGCGTGCGAAAGGCATTAGGATCGGGTGATCCCGGTCCGGCCGCGGTCTTCGATGACGCCCGGCGACCACGGTGGGGCCCCGGCGGAAGGGTTGCGGGGAACCGAGGCTGCCCCGTCGCGACGAGCCAGCCGCCACGATCGGCCCCGGCAACGGCACTGGCCGGGCGCATCGGCGAAGCCAGGATGCCGTCGGTCTCGATCCGCGCCGCCGGGCGCCGGCATCGGGGCCGTCGCCGCGATCCGGGCTGAGCGGGAATCGGGTGCCAGGCCGTCTCCCCGCGACCGACCGATTGACGACGGCCGAGCTGGCGTCCCCTTCGAGCAGTGACCGCCTCCAGGAATCCGAGCGACCCAACGACCCGGAGAGAGTTCATCAATGATCCGCCCGTCCCAGGTGCTGCTGGTCTTCCTCGTGGTGTCGCTCGGTTTGGCGACGGCCGCCGAGGCCGCGGAGGGCCTCTCCTTCCTCTTCGCGCAGGCCGCCGCCGCCGCGCCCGCCCCTTCGGGACCCACCTACGTCCGCGGGCCGGGCATGTACCTGAACCTCTTCAAGTTCGTCCCGGTCCTTCTGATCTATTTTATGTGGGTCTGGACGACCGACTGGGTCGAGCACGACACCCAGGAGCTCAATAACCTCAAGTTCGGCACGTGGAACAGCGCCGTGTTCTTCTCGGGCGCGCTGGGGCTGATCCTCGTGCTGCTCTTGCCGATTTACATCCTGGGCCTGACGTTGTTGCTGCTCGCCTACTTCACCCCGCTGTTTATTTACATCTACGTCCGCAACCAGACCGTCGCCGACGACCAGAAGGTGCTGACGTCCTACCACCTCGGCGAGGTGGCGAACGACCTGCTGGCGAAGCTGGGTGTCAGGCCGATCTTCAACAAGGACGTCGGCACGATGGACCGCACGGGTCCGCCGATCCAGTTCGTCGGCAAGACCCAGGGTTCGGCCAAGGAGGACCCCACTCGGGTCAGCCAGGCCGAGGAGTCGCGGTCGTACATGGCCGCCAAGGAGCTGGTGTATGACGCCGTGCTCCGGCGGGCGACGGACATCCACCTCGAGCCGACGACCGAGCAGGTCTCGGTGCGCTACCGGATCGACGGGATCCTCCACGCCGCGGAGCCGTTCGACCGCCCGACCGGCGACGCGGTGGTCAACGTCTTCAAGGTCCTCTCGGCGATGGACATCTCCGAGAAGCGCAAGCCGCAGGACGGGTCGTTCGGCGCCAAGCTCCAGGGGCGCGACCTGGATTTCCGCGTCGCCACCTCGGGCTCGAAGGCCGGCGAGAAGCTGGTGATGCGAATCCTCGACAACAGCTCGTCGATCACCAAGCTCGAGGAGCTTGGGATGCGGCCGAAGCTCGTCGAGGAGGTCCGCGGGATCGTCACGCAGCCGCACGGGATGTTCCTCTGCTGCGGGCCGACCGGGGCTGGCAAGTCGACCACGCTGTACGCCGCGCTCCGCGAGATCGACCGCTATCAGCGCAATATCATCACCTGCGAGGACCCGATCGAGTACCACATCGACAACGTCACGCAGATGGAGGTCAACACGAAGGCGGGCCAGACCTTCGCCTCGATGCTGCGGTCAATCCTCCGCCAGGATCCCGACGTCATCATGATCGGCGAGGTCCGCGACCAGGAGACCGCATCGATCGCTTGCCAGGCGGCGAACACCGGTCACATGGTGTTCTCCACGGTGCACTCCAACGACGCGGTGACGGCGCTATTCCGGCTGCTGGATCTCGGCGTCGAGCCGTTCATGATCGCCTCGGCCCTATCGGCCGTGCTCGGCCAGCGGCTGGTCCGCAACCTCTGCGAGGCCTGCAAGGAACCGTACAAGCCCAAGCCCGAGTTCCTCAAGAAGGCCAACATCCCGGCGGACAAGGTCGACGTCTTCTACCGGCGGCCCGAGAATCCCGAGCAGGTCTGCCAGCAGTGCGGCGGTACGGGGTACTTCGGCCGGACCGGGATCTACGAGCTGCTGGTGATTAACGAGCCCATGCGCGAGATGATCCGCGAGAATCCGTCGATCAACAAGATCAAGGCCGAGGCGACCAAGAACGGCATGATCCCGATCCAGACGGACGGCCTTCGCCAGGTCATCCAGGGCAAGACTTCGATCGAGGAATTGCTCCGAGTCGTGAAGTAACATCGGGCCCGCGCGGCGAGGCGTCGAACGTCCGACGTCGCTCCGCGCCGATCTGCGTGACGAATCCAGCCGACCGGGTCGAACGAAGCGTGAGGTGAGGGGACGCCGATGGAGATGCTGATCAACGCCATCATCGCCGGGCTGGTTCTGGGGCTGACGTATGCCCTGACCAGCGAGGGCCTCTGGGGCGCGGCCTTGATGTTCTTCAACGTGGTCTTCGCCGGGATGATCACGTTCAACTTCTACGAGCCGCTGGCCGACCTGATCGACAAGACCGGGATCAACTGGGGCGGCTCGGAGGCCCTGTGCATCCTGCTGCTCTTCGGCGTCTCGGTCCTGATCCTGCGGCTGACGACCGAGACCCTCGCGCCGGCCATGGTGCGGTTCCCGATGCCGATCTACCAGGCCGGCCGTCTCGTCTTCGGCGTGGCGGGCGCGTGCGTCACGATGGCCATCCTCATCCTGGCCCACGAGGCGGCGCCGGTGCACAAAAAGGTCTACAAGGCGATCGCCTACGACACCAAGCCCCCCTTCGGGCTGGGGTTCGATCGCCAGTGGCTGGGCTTCTTCCAGTTCGAGACCGGGGCCGTTTTCGTCCAGTATTCCAACGCCGGGAGGCCGGACCCTTACGGGACATTTGGCCGGGGTCACTCGATCAAGCTCTTCGACCCGAGGGGCGAATGGCTGATCGATCACCAGAATAACCGGCCCTACGGCACCGAGACCGTCCCGCCCGAGGAATCGGATAGCAGCAGTAGCGACACCGGGGGCGGAAGCGGGGCCGGCCAGGCCGCCGGGGGCGGCGGAGGCGGCCGTCGCGGAGGACGCTGAGGTCGAAGCTGGCGCCCGGAGATGCCCTGATTCACGAGCTGGCCGATGAATCCCGGCTGCTCCGCGAGGGGGAGGCTCCGTCCGAGGTTCGGCCGGAGCCTCCCCCTCCCGGGAATCCGACTGCATCAGCGGGTTCATGATTGAGGCGATTTATCTCAGGAAGCCTCGACGGCCGCTCAGTCAATTCCCCCGCTTCGACTGGAGGCTGCGCATCTCGACCAGCTCAAACCGGGCTGTCGCGTTGGCGCCGTACGCCTGGCCGACATTCATGCGATAGACACCGACCTGGCCGGTCGTCGTTTCGAACACGTAGAGTGGGGCCCAGCCCGAGCTGAAGCGCCCGAGTCCTCCGGTGGTCATCGCGAACCGGGGCCGAGGGCCGCCCGAGAGGTCGAGCTGGAAGTCGGCCGTGAGGTCGCGCTCGGCGAACTCGCCCAGGATCTGGGTCCGACCGCCGGTCTGGTGGTACGACGGCACGGTCGCCAGCAGTCGGCCGCCCTTGTAGTCGAGGAAATAGACCGCCTCGAGCGGGATCGGCGACTTGGTCGATTCGTCGTATTGCATCAGCACCGGTCCCGTGGCGGTGATGCATTCCCCCGCCCGGTCGCCGGCCGTCGCCCAGACCGGCCGGGTGAGAGAGCTCGACCCGACCCACCCCAGCACGATGCCTAACCCCAGGACGAGAATCAGCCGTACTCGCGAACGCAAGCCTTCCATGACACAACGGCTCCTTCCGGGATGGAACGGGAGCCGGCCGGTCCGATCGACGGCGACGGTCCCGAGCCGGTCCGGCGGGCATTGTGCGACGATCGCCGAGGTCCGTCCAGGCCATTCGTCCCCTCTCAGCCGGCGGACCGGCGCCCGAAACGCGGCGCAGTCTTGCTGCGGGCGAGTACAATCCGTTAGGAAGGATTCACCGGCGCCCGTTCCGCGACGGGTTGTCCCGGGCGTCCTGGCTGGCGAGGGAATCCCATGAGCTACTCGTGCTTGCTGGGGGGGTTGTTGCTGCTGCCGCTCCAGGTGCCGTCGCCGTTCGCCGCCGAGAAGCAGGGTCGCGAACTGGAGTCATCGCGCCGGGCCATCCTGGCGCAGGAGGCCGATGAGCTGATCGCCCTGGCCGGCCAGCTCGGGCGGCAGGGGGATGCGGCCGGAGCGAAGCTCGTGCGGGACCGGCTGCCCCGCCCGGCGGATCCCGATGGTGCGACGCATTATGTCCCACTTCCGGACTTGGCCGAACCGAGCATCGCGCCGAAGGCGGGGAGCCCGGAGTCTCGCGTCGACGCCGTCCGCCGGCGGGCGGCGGGGCGGCTCTTCGACCTGTCTCGCAAGGCGGCCGCTGCGTCGCCGCCGCGTTATGCGCTCGCCAGCCTCTGCTTGCACGCGGTGGTCGAGCGCCAGTCCGACCACGCCGAGGCCCGCCGGCTGCTGGGATACGTGCCCTACAAGGGGGGCTGGGCGCGTCCGTTCGCCGTCAAGCAGTTCGAGGCCGGCTACATCGACCACCCCGTCTTCGGCTGGGTGAAGGCCGACTGGAAGCCGCACCTCGAGCGCGGCGAGCTGCCGAGCCCCCCGTCGCGCAGTGGGAAGGTGCGCTGGCTGCCGACCGTCGAGGCCGACCGGCTGCGGGCCGAGTGGTCGCCCCCGTGGCAGATCTACACCCAGCACTTCCAGATCCAGACGAACGTACCGCTCGCCGAGGCGATCAGCTTCGGCCGCCGGCTCGAGCAGTTCCACGACCTGTTCATGGCGCTCATGGCCGACGTTCAGGGAGATCATTCGCCGCTGGCCCGCCGGTTCCGCGACCCGAAGGCCGTTGGCGAGGGCGACCCGGCTCCCAAGCAGCACCTCGTCTATTACTTCGCCTCACGCGAGGAGTACCTTGCGAAGCTCATCCCGCGCTATGGGCATGACATCGAGGAGAGCCTGGGCTTCTACGATCCGCCCAAGAACAGTTCCGGCCGAGCGCCCGCGTATTTCTTTCGCGATCCGGACGGCGACCTGCCGGTGACGGCCAACCTCTATCACGAGGTCTCGCACCAGCTCCTTTTTGAGACCGCCGGGCCCAATCGTTACACCCGGAACCACGGCAATTACTGGGTGTTCGAGGGCCTGGGGACGTATTTTGAGACCGTTGTGCCGCAGCCCGATGGCTCGATCGAGGTCGGCGGCCGCGTCGGGCGCCGGATGGAGGAAGCGATCCGGTCGCTGACGGACCGGCAGCGACTGATCCCGCTCGATCGGTTTGTCGGCTACGACGAGTCCGCGTTCGCCCGCCGCGATCCGCTGATCTACCTCCGCTACCAGGAGGCGATGGCCGTGACGACCTTCCTCATGCAGTGGCACGACGGGGCGTATCGCGACGGCTTCCTCGACTACGTCCGCGACGCCTACCACGGCGCGATCAAGCGGACCACGGGTCGGTCGCTCGAGGATCGCCTGGGAGCGACCTTCGAAGTCATCGAGCCGCAGCTCCTGGATTTCCTCCGCCAGGGCCGGGGCGTCGAGTCCTCGCCGAAGGCCGGCGAGAAGCCGAAGGTCGCCGAGGAGTCGAAGGCCCCGGGCGGCGGGAGCATCCGCACCGTGCCCCGGCCGGAATCGAAAACCTCATCCGGCGGGGCGATCCGGACGGTTCCTCGGCAGGCACCGACGAGTTCGGACGGGGCCATCCGGACCGTGCCCAGGCAATAACGCCCGTCGTGCGGGAGGGGAGCCGCTCGCCGGGCCGTTCGAAAAGCCCCTCATCTGCCCTTCGGGCACCTTCTCCCCGCTGACGGCGGGGAGAAGGGGATGGCGCTCATCCGCTTGATGGCGACGGCCCTGGCCGCGGCTTGCCGGCCGGGCTCACTCGCCGACGTATGGCAGCAGGGCCATGAACCGGGCGCGCTTCACCGCTGCGCTGGCCGCCCGCTGGAACGCGGCGCAGCTCCCGCTGCGCTTGCGGGAGAACATCTTGTTCTGGTTGGTGCAGAGCTTCTTCAGCAGGCCGACGTCCTTGTAGTCGACATAGGCCGGGCGAGGACACCCGTCGGGCGTGCAGAAACGGCAGCGATTCTTGCGATTGCGTCCGAACTTCTTCCGGGGCATGAAACGATCTTCCTCAATCGGTCGGTTGCGGTCGAGGTATCTGGCTCAACGAGCATCGCCGCCCGGCGTCGACCCTGGGCCGCCGGCGCGCAACGCGAAACCACGAATGTAGCCAACGGCGGACCTGGAGTCAATCCCGCCGAAGACGCGGCGCCGTCAGGCGTTGAGTCCAAAACCGGTCGATTCGAATGGCGACGCGGGGCCTGGATCGCCGGATTCCTCCGGTGCGATCCGCGCCCCGCGTGGGTTGCGTTGCCATCTCGAGCGATCAGGCGGTCCCCGGCTGGGCGTCGATCCTGGACGATGCCGAGGCGGCCGTCACGGCGACATCGGGCGTCGGCGCGCCATTGCCGTGGCCGTTGTGGCCGGGCGACGGGGCCGCGGCGGTGCCGTTGCCGACGGCCTGCTGGATCGACTCCATGGCCTGGCGAGTGACCTGGTCCGAGAACGCCCGGAGGCCCGAATCGCCGCCGGGATGCTCGGCGAGCTGGAAGCCGGATTTCTCGGCGACCAGCAGGCTAAGCAGCAAGCCCATCAGGCCGCTGCCGGCCGCGGCGCCGCCGGCGGCCGCGAGGCTCGCGTCGCCGCCCGCGCCGGCCGACCCGGCCCCTCCGGCGATGAAGACCCGCTCGGGGACCAGGGGCTGCGTGCACTTCGCCAGGTTCTGCGCCACGACCGACAGGGCATAGAGCCTCGGGTCGGAGAACGACTCGATCTTCTGGAGCAGCACCGAGGCCTCCGACAGGCCCTCCTGGAGGATGCGGGCGCCCTCGCCCCGGCCGGCGAGGATCCGCTGCTGACTCTCGGCCTGCGCCGTCACGACGACCTGCTCGGCCTGCTTGCGCGCCCGCGCCAGTTGTGCCTCGGCCTCGTTCTCGGTGATCCGGATCTGCACCAGGGAGTTGGTGAGCTGGGTCTGCATCTGCGCCTGGGCCTGCGCCTCGTTCAGGACCCGCAGCCGGTCGGCGGCCGTGACCTGCTTGGCGTAGGTCTCGACCTGCTCCAGCGAGAGCTGCCGCAGGCGCAACTGCTCGAGCAGCGTCTCGATCTTGTCACCCGACTGCGCCGTGTCGGGCTTGCCGATGAGGACGTCGACGCACTCGATGTCGAAGTTGTGGAACTTCCGCCCGAGCTCGCCGGCGGCCTCGTGCTGGATCGCGTCGCGCTCCTGCAAAAGTTCGAGCATCGTCCGCTTGTGCGCCACGTCGCGGAAGTAGGCGCTGAGCATCGGGTCGAGCGTCTGCGTGATGAGCTTCTTCACGTCGCCGAACCGCTGGATCACGCTGGGCGCCTTCTGGTAGTCGATGTGGACGACCACGGAGAGGGGCAACGTCGGTTCGTAGGCGTCCTTGGTCACGAGCTCGATCGAGCGCAGGCTCTCGTCGTAGCGATGGGTCTCGGTCCGCCCGGTGACCCAGTGGAGCACGAAGTTCGTCGTCGGCACCATCACGATGCTGCCGGCATAGGTGTTGAACGCGTACTTTCCCGGCCCGAGCGGCCTCTCCTGCACGCCGCGCTCGCCGTCGGCGACGCGCTCGCCGTGGCGGAACGCCTGGCCCGAGATGTCATGACCGCTGCGGCCGAAGTAGCTGACGACCACGCCGACGTGCCCGATCGGC
>DAIDHB010000222.1 GCA_027452145.1 Planctomycetales bacterium | reverse complement strand
GACCTCGGCCGCGGCCTGGTCCTGACGGCCCGTCGACTCGCGCACGTTGATCCGCCCCGACGGCTGGATCAGAACCGGCCCAGCCGGCGCCGGGTCGCCGGCGATCAGTCGGGCCAGCAGCGCGGCGGCCTCGTAGCCGATTCGGAAGGCCGGGATCTCGATCGTCGAGATGCTCGGCCGCGAGAGCTCGCACTTCACCCGATCCTCGTCAGCGCCGAGGACGGCGACCTCGCCGGGGACGTCCACCCCGGCGCCGTGGCAGGCCTCCACCACGCGGCAGGCGACGTCGGGGTTCCAGGCGAGGATCCCGACCGGCCGGTCGAGCTGGCGGACCCATCGGACCAGGTCGCGCTGGCGGGCCTGCCAGGAAACCGCCGGGACCAGCCGGCTGAAGCCGTGATAGGTGTCGCACGGGCACCCCTCGGAGGCGGTGAGGCGGGCGAAGGCCTCGCCACGGTCTTCCTGGGCCCGGCTGACCAGCAGCCCGCAATAGGCGAATCGCCGGAGCCCGGCGCCCAGTAGGTGCTTCAGCGCCAGACGGCTGAGGGCCTCGTCGTCGACCTTCACCCGAGGCAGGGCACGGCCCGGCGTCCGGACGGATCCGACGCTCACGGCCGGGACCCGCAGCGCAGCGATCCGTCGGGCCATTGGCAGGCTCGTCACCCGGGCGATGACCCCATCCCAGGCATAGGTTCGCGTAAAGAACAGAGAATCTTCCGACCCCTCGGGCGCGGTGTAGACGTGCCAGGGTCCGTGCTCGTGCGAGTAGGTCAGGATTCCTCGCATCAGACTCTCTCGCCAGCCCATGGACGTGCCCGCGAGGACGGCCACTCGCACCCCTCGGCCTCGCTTCATGGTTGCCTCCCCCTCTCGCCGCCCCGCCCAGATCTGTCGCAAAAACAAAATTTACACCTCGGATTGACGCAAATCCAGTGTTGATTCCGCGAGCGGGAGATCCCTTAAATGGTAAGAGCCCCATTCACGTTTGTTAACAGGGTCGCCTCAACGCATTTCACGCGGGCTTTCGCTGGCGGTGTCCGGGTCGCGCCGAGGTCTTTGGTGCTCGCCGCGCCTGGGATTCCCGCATCGCCCACGACAAGGAGAGCTACCATGTCTCAGTTGCGCCGTCGCGCGGGTTTCACGCTGATCGAGTTGCTGGTGGTGATCGCGATCATCGCGGTGCTGATTGCCCTGCTGTTGCCGGCCGTGCAGGCCGCACGCGAGGCCGCCCGCCGGGCACAGTGCACGAATAATCTCAAGCAGATCGGGCTGGCGCTCCACAACTACCATTCAGGCTTCGACACCTTTCCGCCGGGTTCGTCGTTGAACATGAGCGATCCGACGGGCGCGAAGACGGGCGGTTACCCGTGGCTGAACTGGAATGACTGGAGTTGCCAGGCGCTGATGCTCGGCTTCGTCGAGCAGAGCGCGCTGTATAACGCGGCGAATTTCAACTGGGCCGTCTGGCACTCGGGCCGCACGCCGATCGGCTACTACTCGAACCTGACGGTCTTCAATACCAAGGTGAACGCCTTCCTTTGCCCCTCGGACGGCGATGCGGGGAACCCCAACACCAACAGCTATTTCGCCTGCATCGGGCCGAATACGCAGTCGAACAACGTGAGCAGTGTGAACAAGTTCGGCCAGGTCAGCGGGCAGGGGACGCCTGGCATTTTCTCGTACACGTTCAGCCGGGGGATTCGCGACATCACCGACGGCGCCTCGAACACGATTGCCTTCGCCGAGGCGCTGGTGAGCCCGTCTGGTGGTAAGGTGGTGCGGAAGACCGGGATGGACGGGGTCTCGGCTCCGTCGGGCTCGGAAGAGTACAATGTGCAGGCCAACCCAACCGCCGCGTTTGCGCTGATCAGCGTTTGCGACCAGGCCTGGAACGGGCAGATCAGCGGGGCGACGTTTCCGAATGCGATCGGGACGCGGTGGTCGATGGGTGTCAACGGCTGGACGATGTTCAACACGATCCTGACGCCGAACCAGAAGCCCTGGAGTGCCTGCCGGGTGGGCTGCGCGGGCTGCGGAATCGACAACACGCACATCATGAGCGCGACGAGTTACCACCCAGGTGGTGTGAATTCCTGCATGGCCGATGGTCATGTGGTCTTCATGAAGAACTCGATCTCGCAACCGATCTGGTGGGCCCTGGGCACCCGTGCGGGCGGGGAGGTCATCAGTGCCGACGCGTACTGATCGGGTCGGCGAGGGAGCAGCGGGACCGTATCGGCGTGCCGGGGTGGTCCCCGGCGCGCTGGCGGCCGTGCTGGCCCTCGCTGCCTGGTCGGGGTGCGGACCGGCCGAGGGGCCGGAAGATGTCTATGATCGGGCGCTGGCGGCTGTCGAGTCGGGCCGGTTCGACGCCGCTGAGGCGGCTCTGGCGAGGCTGGCGCGGCTTCGATCGCCGACACCGCTCGACTGGGGCCTTCGGGCCCGGGTGGCGATCGCCCGGGGGCAAGTCGACGAGGCCCTCGGAGCGCTCGGGCACATGCCCGAGGATCACCCGCTCTCGTCCTGGGCGCATCTTCGGGCCGGTCAGCTTGAGCTGAGGCGCCGGCGATTCCGGCCGGCCGAGCAGCAATTCCGCCTGGCCCTCGATCGCGACCCGGGGCTCGTCGAGGCCCGCCGCGAATGGATTTACATCCTGGGGGTCCAGCTCCGGCGCGGCGAGCTGGCTCGCGAATTCGAGGCGCTCTCCCGGCAAAGCACTCTAACGGCGAGGGAGGTCTGGGTCTGGGGGATGGTCGCGGACCTGGCCTGGTGGACGCCTGGAGAGCACGGTCCGATTCTGAGAGAGGCTCTGCGGTACGATCCCGACGATCGATGGTCGCGCCTGGCTCTGGTGGAGAGCGAGCGGCGGGTCGGACATTGGGACGAGGCGGAAAAGTTACTGGCCGCGATACCCGACGACGATCCCGACGCCCGAGCCGCGCGGGCGGCCCTGGCGCTGGAGCGCGGACGGGTCGACGAGGCGGCCTCTCTGCTGGCCGGAGGACCGGAGGGCCATCCCGGACTGGAGGCGCTGCGGGGGCGGCTGGCTCTCTCTCGCGGCGACGGTGCGGTGGCGGTCCGACATCTCCGGGCGGCGCTGGCCGCGGAGCCGGGACGTCGCAAGCTGCTCACCGACCTTGGGCGGGCCTGTACGCTCGCCGGGCACATGGAGGAGGCTCATCTCTACCTCGACGCCGCCGCCCGAACCGACGCCCTGAACAGCCTTCTGCTCTCGGCCGAGGCCCGGGAGGGCCCCGCCTCGCCCGAGTCGTGGCGCCGCCTGGGAGCCGCCTGCGAGGCGGCCGGGCGGATCGACCAGGCCCGCGCCTGGTTCGCGCTGGCCGCCGCCCGCGACCCGCTCGACCGCGAGGCCCAGCAGGCCCTTTTTCGCCTCAAGGGAGCGGCCCGGTCGAGGGACCAGGCCCTTGGCGAAAAAACCCCTGAGCCGTGATCTCGCATAAAAATTCAGGCCCGGTCAGGGCTCCTGAACCTCGGGTTCCGGCGGCGGAGGATGGATTTCTCGCCTGGCCGAGGGAGGTGGACTGGCCTGCATCCCGACCAGCCGCGCGACCACGACCGCCAGATACACCTGCGCCGACATCGCCTCCAGCGAGGCCAGAATGTTCGAGAATCCGTTGCCTGGCTCGATTTTACCGAGGCCGGTCCCGGTCAGAGTCGCGTAGCTGAAGACGAAGAGGCGCATGTACTGGACGCGCCGCGATTGGTCGTCGAGCCAGTTGCACGCCGGGCCGTCGAGCACCCGGAAGGAGTCTGGCGTGGTCAGGTCGGTCAGAGCGTAGAGGTAAACCCAGAGGAGTCCCAGCAGAAGGTAGACGCAGAACGAGGCCTGGAGCGTCTCCATCGAGACCTCGGGGCTGTCGAGCACCCATTCCAGGATCGCGACGGTCACGTACAGCAACGCGACGATCCAAAGGATGATCTGCGCCAGGATCAGCCAGCGGGCGGGGTAGACGATGGCTGCCCGACCGATCGCGAATTCGACCGCGGCCACGATCATCCCGAAGTGGAGCCACCGTCGGCCCGGCCGGACCGCGTAGAGTCCCGTCACCAGCACTCCGGCGACGAAGATGATGATAAGCGAACGCCAGAGCCGCCCCTCCGACATCACCGGGGTACTCATCAACAACGAGATCAGGGCGACCAGCAGGAAGCCGAACTTCCCCCGCGCCACGTCCACCAGCCGCGCCCGCCGTCCGGGTGTCATCGCCGACCCCCCCTTGCCACAAGAGAATGTCCTCGACCGAATCCTGGCACCGCGACGTTCTCCCGGCCCTTGAACGCGGCCGGGCTGATCCTCGAAAATGGATCGGTCTAGCGAGAGCATCTTCGGAGAAGACAACAGCCACCGGAGGGACGGCATGGCGATCACGTATGATGAGGCGGCGGCCCTGGTCCGCGAATGGACCGACAACCCGGCTCTTCTCCACCATGCGCGGGGCGTCGAGGCGTCGATGAGGCGGTCGGCCGAGCATCATGGCGTCGACGGTGACGAGGCGATCCGATGGGCGATCGCCGGCCTGATCCACGACGCCGATTACGACCGATGGCCCGACGACCACCCGCGCCGGGTCATCGCCTGGCTCCGCGAGCGTGGCGAGGATGCGATCGCGCAGGCGGTCGAGGCCCATTTCGACCCGTCGGCCATCGCCGAGCTCTCGCTGATGGATAAGGCCCTGCTCGCCTGCGACGAGCTGACCGGCTTCGTGATGGCCTGCTGCCTCGTCCGCCCCGACGGCATCCACTCGCTGGCGCCGTCGAGCGTCAAGAAGAAACTCAAGGATAAGGGCTTCGCCGCCAAGGTCAGCCGAGACGACGTCTACCAGGGCGCCGAGCGGCTGGGCGTCGCGCTCGACGAGCAGATTCAGCTCGTCATCGAGGCCCTCAGGCCGATGGCCGACGAACTGGGGCTCGCCGGCGCCTCGGGCCGCTGACTCCCAGGGCGCCGACGAAACGGGGACGGGCTCCGAGCTCTCAAGGTGCCTGTCCCCGCTTCGTCGAAATCCCTTATTTCTTGATCCCCTCGAAGCTGATCGTCATCCAGACGTCGTCGCCGAGCATCTGCGTCGGGACCTTGGCCGCGACGCCGAAATCGGTCCGCTTGACCTTGAACTGCGTCGTGAAGCCGATCCGATGCTGCCCCTTCATCTCGGCCGTCTTGCCTCCCTTGAGGTCGAACGTCACCGGCCTCGTCTCGCCGTGGAAGTCGAGGTTGCCGGTGACCCGGTAGCCCCCCTCCATCGGCTGGACCGACGTGCTGACGAACTCCATTTTGGGGTACTGCTTCGTGTTGAGGTATTCGGGGCTCCTCAGGTGCGCATCGCGGAGCTTGTTGTTGGTGTCGAGGCTCTCGGCCACGATGGTCATCTTGAACGACGATTTCGACGGGTCCGCGGGGTCGACAGTGAACTCGCCGGAGAAGTCGTTGAACCGGCCGGGGACCCAACTGATATCAAGGTGCCGGATCTGGAAGTTGACGCCCGAGTGGACGGGATCGAGCTTGTAGTCGTCGCCCGCGGCGACCAGGCCGGCCCCGGCCAGGACACAGGCGATCATCGCCGTCGCGATCAGGTTCTTTCGCATGGAAGGGTCTCCTTGGGGGCCGGGGCGCCGCGGGAATGGCCCGGCATCGACAGGTCCCGTTCGCTCATCTCCCCAGTCGGGCCCGCGGCATGACCTTTCTAAACGAACCGGCCTGATTGTCAAGCGGACGGCTGTTTCTGGAGGCACTCCCTCATTCTCGCCGGGCCGATTCGAGGTCGCGTCGAAGGCGATGGTTCTCCTCCTCGAGTTCCTGGATCCGCTCCTCGGCCAGAGCGAGCTGCGCCTCGGCGATTCGAAGATTGTCCTCGGCGAGCTGTCGCCGGGTCTCGGCCAGGTCGAGCTCCAGCGCCACGAGTCGGCGTGCTTTCTCGATCGCCTCGCGGAAGGCGTGGGACTCGGGATCGTCGTCGAGCGGGTCTTGTGGTGGTTTGTTCATGTAACAGGGTCCTTTCTCGGGTGTCGACGCGAGGCCGTCCGGCCGGCATGATACTCGCACGAGGGGCCTTTGTCGGCTTTTGACTTCATGAACGCGATCTTATCGGGGCCTCATGCCCCTCTCATGATCCAGCCCTAAGATGGGAATGTGGATCGACCGGCCGGGGCCTGCCCTCTTCGATGGGTGGAGGTCCGGACGGAAGCAAAACCCGTTGGAGGCGGAGGGATTTGCGGGTCTTGATGACGGCCGGCTTGCCGGCGATCGTCGCGATCGTGGACGGTCCCGAGGAGGGACCGCGGCGCCGGGGCGAGGGGCGCGATAGCATGGGCACGACGGGCTGGATGGGCCGGCCCGGATACTGGAGGGAAGCGACCATGTCGGAGCTATCGCGCAGGGGATTCCTGGGATCGGCCACGTTGGCGGCGGGTGCGGCGGGAGCTGTCGCCGCCGGGTCGGAGCCTGAGTACGAAGGCCACGAGAAGGGCGGTGGCGAGCTTCCCTCGTTCCGCTTCGCTTTGGAGGAGAGCAAGGGCGGTCATCGGACCGAGGGCGGCTCGGCCCGGCAGGCGACCATCAAGGAGTTGCCGGTCTCGAAGGGACTGGCCGGCGTCTCGATGCGGCTGCATCCCGGCGGCATCCGGGAACTGCACTGGCACGCGATCGCCGCCGAATGGGCGTTTGTCCTGGAGGGGCGTGTCCGAACCACCGTGATCGCACCTGATGGTGCCTCGGAGATGAACGACTTCGAGGCCGGGGACGTCTGGTATTTCCCCCGGGGCCACGGGCACATGCTCCAGGGCCTCGGGCCGGGCGACGCCCACTTCATTCTCATCTTCGACGACGGCGCCTTCTCGGAGTTTGGAACGTTCAGCGTGACCGACTGGCTGCACCACACGCCGCCGGAGGTCCTGGCGAAGTCGACCGGCCTGCCCGCCTCAGCCTTCGCGAAGTTCCCGAAAAAGGAGGTCTACATCGCGCAGGGACAAATCCCGCCCCAGGATCCCCCTCGGATGCACCAGGGGGGACAGAAGCTCACAAGCGCCACGCACCGTTACCCGCTGCTGGCGCAGGAGCCGCACTCGCGGTTCGCCGGGGGCGAGGAGCGGCGGGTTAGCGCCCGCGAATTCCCGATCTCCACGACCATGACCGGCGTCGTGCTCGACCTCAAGCCCGGCGGGCTCCGCGAGCCGCACTGGCACCCCAACGCGGATGAGTGGCAGTACATCATCCGGGGCAAGGCCCGAATCGGCGTCTTCGGCTCGGAGGGCCGCGCCCGCGCTGAGGAGTTCAAGGCGGGCGATGTCGGCTACGTTCCCCGCGGC
>DAIDHB010000221.1 GCA_027452145.1 Planctomycetales bacterium | reverse complement strand
CCAGACCGCATCAGCGGGTTCGTGTCTGAGGGCTGGAGTCGTCGAGCGCGGCGACGAGGCCCGTGGTGATGTCGGGATAGCGCAGGACGACGCCCAGGTCCGCTTTCATCCGGCGGTTGTCGACGCTCTTGTTCGTGGCGTCCCGCGTCGCCTCGACGCTCCCCGGCCGCGGCGGCTCGAATCGAGGCTCGGGCGCGCCGATAACCCGCGCGGCCGTCGCATAATACTCGCGGCGTGACACCGGACGGTCATCGGCGACCAGGTACACCGGCGCGGGTTTCTCGCGATTCAGAGCGGCCGCGGACGCGGCGGCGGCATCGTCGATGTGGACGAGGTTGAGGAACTTGTCGGGTTCGCCGGGGATCGGCTCGCCCCGCTCGAGCAGCGCCCGCCGCACGATCCGGCCCGGCCCGTACAACCCCGCGAATCGCAGGATGACGGCGGAGACCCCGCCCTCGCGCGTGGCGGCCCAGGCGCGGATGCGTCCCTCGGCCCCGAGCACCACGCGGCCCGACTCATGTTCGGGCGAGGTCGGCGAGTCCTCGTCGACCCACTCGCCGCCGGACTGACCGTAGACGCCGGTCGAACCGGCATAAACGAACCGGTCGACCGAATGCGGCAGGCGGTCGAGGACGGACTGGAGGCCGTCGACGTAGACCTCCCGCATCGCCGCCCCGGCCGACCGGTCGAATCCCACGGCGTAGAACACCCGATCCGCGGCCGGCAGAGACGCCAGCGTCTCGGGCCGGAGCACGTCCGCGATAACAGGAACGATGCCCGACCGGGCGATCGCCTCGGCCCGACCCGGCGACCGGACGGTCCCGAAAACGCGCCCGCCGTCCTGGACGAGCCGGATTCCCAGCCGCTCGCCCAGGTAGCCGCAGCCGATGATGAGGGTGGTCATGGGGACGCTCGATCCAGGGCCTGCTGAATCCGCCTCGTCTCCTCGAAGGCGGTGAGGATTGAAGGAAGAAGCTGCTCCGAGCCGGGGTTCTGATCCCATTGCCGGAAGCGCCGAACAAATTCTCTGGCCGCTGCCTTGATGTCGACCTCCCCGGCGCGATCCTTGAGGTGGGTCGACTCGTCAACCTCATGCCCTTTCAAGAAGAGGAGCCAGGTCTCGATATGCCACCTGGGCACCCAGATGGCGATCCGTTCGTCGGACGCCCGGGGTTCAAGCTCAGCCTGCCGCAAGACCTGGCCCAGCCGCGAGATCCGCTGCTGGACGGTCTGCTCGTCCGCGTCCGTGCCCACGATCAGGGCGATGTTCTCCGAACATCTCCTGCGATAGGCCTGGACCTGGACAGGATATTCGCGATCGATCCTTTGCTTCGCCGATCCTCGCCCGTCGAGATAATCGACGACGCGAATTTCGCGGGTGTGAACCCCCAGGGCGTACAGGCACTCGCGGACGAACCGCTCCAGTTTGCGGTCTTCGACCAGAATCAGGAATCGAACGCCGCGACCTGCCGGCATCGTTCAGGGCGTCTCCCAGCCTCGGGCCACGACCTCGGCTGGTCGGAGCGCCTCGTCTTCGGACCACTCGAATGGCTGGACTCTCACCGGTCCGCTACCCTCCCGAAAGAATCGGATGCCGCAGTCGGGGGCGAGGTAATTGATCAGTTCCGGGTGGTGAGAGATCAGCAAGCACTGGCCGCCGGTATCCCTGACCTTGTCCGTCAGTTCGACGAGCCAGGGCTGGATCTCTCGGAGCGCGACGTAATTATCCGGCTCGTCGATGCACAGGGTCAGGTCTTGCCCTACGGCTGCGTGGAGGATCGTATACAGGGCGACCAGGTTACGCTGGCCTGTCGAAAGCTGATCCAGCCCGAGTAAGTACGAATGGAATCTCTCACCAAGCTCCGAGGCCGGGGAGCCGAACTCGAACTGCAAGGCGCGAGTCCCTTCGCCCTGATTGACAAGCTTGTAATTCACCAGACCGCCGAGCACGTCATGACGAAGCGACTCGGCGAGGCGTCGAGGGAAGTCCGGGGATTCGAGGTGGAGGTGCCGAATCCAGGAGACGAGGTCGCGCAACCCCCGATCAGGCGTTGGCCGCTCCTCCCGGCTCTCGGGGTTCATGCGTGAAGGATCGGGAGAAAGGACGAGGATCCGGGACAGTCTCTCGCGAAACCAACTCAGGCGAGTGTTCTCAGGCCGCGCGGGAATCGTCGGTATCGCTGAGCGTGACCAATCGAACGGGAAGACCGGCCCCGCCGTCCCGTCGTCGCGGAACAGGTGGGCCTCGCCGGCCTGGAATTGATACAGCGCCTTGCGGTCGAAGCTAAGGTCCTCGGAACTGATGCGATTTCTTCGGGCACCGGCGTCCTGTTCGATGACGAGACGGTAAACGTACTCACCGCCGTTGCCTTCCAGGCTCAACTCGAACAACTGACCCGGGCGGCGATCCCAGGCTGTTGTCGAATCGGGCGGAAAAGCCACCGACGTGGTCGTCCCTTCAACGATGAAATCACGGAGCGTCTCCAGGACGTCGAAAACAGCGGTTTTGCCGGTCCCATTGGCTCCCATCAGGAGCTGCAAGGCGCCCGGAGCGTACTCGAAGTTCGAGAAGCATCTATAATTGTCGACATAAATCCTGGTGATCACGCCCGCCTCCTCCGGCCGGCAATTTGCATTATCAGCGGTCATCCGCGGAAGAGGGCTTACTGGCCCGTGCCTCGAACGGTGGCGGACAATGCGGACGGCTCCTATCTTACCAGATCGTGCGATCGGCCTAGGAGTCCGGTGCGCCGGCCTCCGGCTCATCCTCCAGCGGTGCCGCCTTCGCCTCGGTCTCCGGGCAGCCGGCGTCGAGATAGGTCTGGAGCATGATCTGGGCGGCGAGCTGGTCGCGCAGAGCCTTGCGCCTCTGCCGCGTGAGTCCGGCGTCGAGCAGCCGCTGCTCGGCCTCGACCGTCGTATATCGCTCGTCGAAGTAGAGCACCGGCAAACCGGTGACGCCGGCCAGCCAGTCGCCGAAGCGCCGCGTCAGCGAGGCGAGCTGGCCCTCCCGGCCGCTGATGTGCAGGGGAAGCCCGATAACGATCCGCTCGACGTCGTCCTCGCGGACCAGCTCGCGATAGTGACGGGCGTCGTGCTCGGGCCCCCGCAGGACGTAGACCTCCGCCGGGAAGGCCATCGTCCGGCCCGGGTCGCTGAGCGCCGCGCCGACCCGCCGCGTGCCGTAATCGATGCCGAGGATGCGAGGCATGAATCCAGTTCCTGTGCCGGCGACTTCGCGGAGCTGCCCTTGAAAAGGCCCCTCGAACGGAGGAGCATCTCCATCATAGCGGGACCACGCCGCGATTTCGCCGCGAGTCGGACGAGCGATCGGCCTGCCATGGATCCCTTTTGACCGTTCGGGTAATCCCTGAGGACCAGCCATGTCGATCCGGATTCGTCCCGAAGAGCCGGCCGACGCTTCCGCGATCCGGCGGGGGCTCGAGGCGGCGTTCCCCACGGCCGCCGAGGCCCGGCTGGTCGACCTGCTCCGCGCCGGGGGCCATCTCACAATCTCGCTGGTGGCCGAACAGGACGATGGCAAGATCGTCGGCCACATCGCGTTCAGCCCGGTGATTGTGGACGGAGAGTCCGCCGAGCAGGCGGGCATCGGCCTGGCCCCGCTCGCCGTCCTGCCGGGTCATGGGCGCCAGGGCATCGGCGCCCGCCTCGTCCGCGAGGGCCTCGCGGCCTGCGAGGCCGCGGGGTTCGGCTTCGTGGTCGTGCTGGGCCATCCGAAGTACTATCGGCGATTCGGCTTCGAACGCGCCGATCGGAGGGGCCTCGGGAATGAATACGACGCGGACGAGGCCTTCCTGGTGCTGGAGCTGCGAGCGGGCGCCATCCCGGCGCGAGGCGGCGTGGTCCAGTACGGGGCGGAGTTCGGGGAGTTCACGCTCTGAGGGCTCGGGACACACCGCGAGCGCCGTTGGCGTCCGGTGAGACTCGGCGCGATGGAGCGGCTTCCGATAGACCCTCGGCAGTGGTGCTGATCGATGATTGTGCAAGTGGGCAGGGGAAAGAGTACAAATGGAATCTCCTTCTCGTTCCATCAAGGATGAAGCGTGGCGAATCATCGACCAGCTACCTGCGGGCGGCCGTCGAGACGGTCGCGGCTTTGCTCCGTGCCGATGTGCCGATCCTCGTCGCCTGCGGCGCGGGAGTGAACCGGTCGCTGTGCATCGCCGGGGCGGCGATCGCCCTGGTGCGGGGCTGTTCGGCCGACGAGGGCCTGGCGATCGCGATCGGAACCGGTCCCGCGCGGGCCGACATTTCGCCGGCGCTCTGGGCCGAGGTCCGGAAGGTCGTGGATTCGCCGACATGAAGCCCGGGCATGGGCACAACCCGGTGGTCGAGCCGATCCCCTCGACGATAGGATCGATATTTCGAGCCACCACGACAAAGGCACGAGATTGCGCGACAACCGACGGCGGGCTCATTGATGGACGAGGGCGATTCCATGGCGACGTGCGCCGTCTGCGGCAACGCGATCGAATCCGGCGGTATCCGGCTGGGCGACCGGCTCCTCTGCGGCGGGGAATGCCTCGACCGGGCACGGGCGCTCGAGGGCGGTGCGAGCACCTCGCACGGTGGGTTGACGAACCCGGCCATGCGGATTCATGCCGGGCCGTGCCCGATGTGCCAGGGACCCGGGCCCGTCGACGTCCACGACATCCACTGGGTCTGGTCGGCCGTGGCGTTCACGCGATGGGGGAGCCGCGCGCAGGTGAGCTGCCGCCGGTGTGCCGTCAAGTCGCAGGTCGGCGGGATCGCACGGTCGGCCCTCCTGGGCTGGTGGGGCATTCCCTGGGGCCTGATCATCACGCCCATCCAGATCGTCCGGAACATCGGGGCGATCACCAGGCCGCCGGACCCGGATGAGCCGTCGGATCGGCTCCGCGCGATTGCGCGAGAGCATCTCGGAGACGAATAGAACAATCCGCCGTCCGTCCTGCGCGACCCGAGCCGAGGCGCTCGCCGGATCGTCGCGGGGAAACTCAATCGACCTCGAAGACCCGGATCAACGTCACGGCGATCTGGCCGCCGAAGCAGACGTCGACGTCGCTGCGAGGGCGGCGGGCCCGCGAGTGATACTGTCCGCTGTAGAAGGCCCGGCCCTCCTCGACCCGGTAGCTCAGGGGCAGGGGGGAGGGATCCAGCGGGCAGAACACGATGCTCGGATCCGGGTCGTCCGGACCGGGGTGCGGGAGGTTCACGTTCCAGAACGCCCCCGGGCCCGGGGACATCGCGAGCAGGCGGCGCAGGATCTCGGTCGTCCAGCGGGAGGCGCGGGTCCAGTCGATCGTCCGCCCGGCGGCGATGTAATGCGACAGCGCGATCCCCGGGACGCCGTGCAGCACCCCCTCGCGAACCGCGGCAACGGTGCCCGAATGATAGACGTCGGCGCCCAGGTTGCCGCCGGCGTTGATCCCCGAGAGGACCCAGTCCACGCCTGGCGTCAGATGATCGAGCGCCAGTCGCACGCAGTCCGCCGGAGTGCCGTCGACGGCGACGCGGTCCTCGCCCACCGACAGGATCGCGATCGGGTCGCCCGTCGTGACGCGATGCCCGCAGCCCGACACCGGGCCGGTCGGCGCCACCATCCGGCAGCGGCCCAGGCCCTCCGCCGCCAGCCAGAGCGCGGCCAGGCCGGGCGCTTCCCAGCCGTCGTCGTTGGTCAGCAGCAGGTTCGTCGGGGGGCGGTCCAACGGAGATGGTCCTCGGGCCTGGAGGGGACATGGCGTCCCGGAGGGAGGGAAAGCCACGCCCGCGGGCGCTACTCGGCCGCGGCCTCTTCGTGGCGCACCATTAACCGGCATTCTAGTCAAGGCGATCGCGCCGTGATAAGTTGTCTGGGCACGGGTGGTGCGAAGAATGGAAGGTTCTGCGAGGCGGACGGATGGCGGACTTCTTCCGGCTGGACGGGCAGGTGGCCCTGGTGACGGGCGCGGGGCGTGGGATCGGCGCCGGGATCGCGCGGCGGCTGCACGCCGCCGGGGCGCGGGTCGCGGTGTTTGACCGGGATCCGGAATCGGCGCGGATGGTCGCCGTCGAGCTGGACGGACTCGACCTGGCCGGGGATGTGCGCGACGAGGCTCAGGTCGAGGCGGCCGTCGCGGCGGTCGAGGAGCGGCTCGGGCCGCTCTCGATCGTGGTCAACAACGCCGGGATCACCGGCCGGACCGACCGGAGCTGGAACCTCCGGGTCGAGGAGGTCCGCGAGGTCTTCGACGTCAACGTGATCGGCCCGTTCCTCTTCTGCAAGGCGGCAATCCCCCGGATGATCGCCCGCCGCTACGGGCGGATCGTCAGCGTCGCGTCGATCGCCGGCAAGGAGGGGAACCCGACCCTGATGCCCTACTCGGCCTCCAAGGCGGCGGTCATCGCGATGACCAAGTCGCTGGCCAAGGAGCTGGCCGGCCAGGGGAACGACATCACGGTCAACGCGATCGCGCCGGCCGTCATCCGTACCGATATCCTCGCCGGCGTGGATCCGGCGACCGTCGAGTACATGATCTCCAAGATCCCGATGGGACGGACCGGGACGGTCGAGGAGGTCGCCGCGCTGGTCCATTTCCTCTCCAGCCGCGAGGCGAGCTTCACCACCGGCCAGTGCTACGATATCAGCGGCGGCCGGGCGACGTATTGAATTCAATCGAACCGGGCCGAGGGTTTGCCGACTCCCGGCCTCCTTCCGATCGCGACGGAATCGAACGAAGCATGGACACGTCCCGCCAGACCCAGCCCCCGCGACGCGGCCAGGACCCGCGAAAACCCGGGGCCGCTCCGCGACCGACGGGCGGACTGGATCCCGACGCCTGGGCCCAGCCTCCGGCCCCCGCCCGCCCGCGGCCGGCGCCTCGGCCCGGCGTGGCCGGGTCGCCGCCGTTCGAGCCGCCGATCTCGGCCGTCGGGCCGCTGTTCGTCCGCCGGCTGGAGCGGATCTACTCGTGGCGCGTGGCCTTCAACGTCGACATCAATACCCGGCCCACCTCGCACGTGCTCGGCGGCTACTACAGGTCGCGGCGACTGGTGCGGATCTACTCGCATGACACCAAGGACGGCCGGCGCCCGCTGAGCGAACTGTTCGACACGTTCCTCCACGAGGTCGCGCACCACCTCGAATACACCGAGCCGCAGTCGTTCAACTCGAAGGTCTGCCGGCGCGTGCGCGGCCGGATGCACAGCCGGCTCTTCTGGCAGATCCTCGGCGAACTGAAGTTCCGCTGGGCCGAGCTCCAGGCCCGATCGTGAGCCCCGCCCGGGACAGTGGGGCCGACGGCGAGATTCCTCGCAATAAAGCCGCCCATGTCACCGAACTGGCGAGAAGAGGGGCTCTGCCTCTAATCTCCAGCGAAGGAGCCCGCATGACCGGTCCGATCCGACGCGCCACCTGGCTGATGGTCCTGGCCGCCCTCCTGCCTGCGGCAATCGCGCGCGGCCAGGGCGGGCCCGGCGACTGGCCCATGTACAACCACGACGTCGCGGGCTGGCGGTCCAACCCCGATGAGACGACGATCGGGCCGGAGAACGCCGGGCAGCTCGTCGAGAAGTGGCGGTTCCCGGCGCGGGGGTCGGACCAGCGCATCGGCGTGATCCACGCCACGCCGACCGTCGTGGGCGGCCACGTGTATTTCGGCACCGCGACGGATCCGGCCTTTTACAAGGTCTCGCCCGAGGGCAAGCTGTGCTGGGTCTATCGCAAGCCGACCCGCGCGGGGCGCGCGGCCGGCGTCGAGACGGTGCTCTCGGCGAGCGCGGCCCCGAACGCCGCCGCGAAGGTCCAGGGGGCGCCGCACGACTTCCGGTTCCAGACGACCTCCGAGGGGATCATGACCTCGGCGCTCGTCACGGACGACTCGGTGTATTTCGGCGACCTGGCGGGCTGGTTCTACGCGCTCGACCGCGAGACCGGCAAGGAGCGCTGGCGGGTCGACGCGCGGTCGAAGGAGTTCCCCGACCCTCACCCGATCAACCTGTTCTTCGCCTCGCCGATCCTGGCCGACGGCAAGGTCATCACGGGCGGCGGCGCGCTCGAGCAGCTCCTCGCGGGCGGGCTGTTCTATCGCGGCTCGACCGGGCGCGGGTTCCTGGTCGCCTTCGAGCCGAAGACCGGGCGCATCGCGTGGAAATACGACCTCGGGCCGAAGCCTGAGCGTCTGAGCCCGCCGATCGTGATCCGCGATAGCTGGGGCAGCCACTTCTTCTACAGCGGCCCGGCGACCAGCACGATCTGGAGCACGCCGTCGTTCGACGCGGCCTCGGGCACACTGTTCTTCGGCACCGACGTGAACACGGCGCCGCGCCGGCCGACGCCCGAAGATCCGCGGCTGCACACGCGCGAGTCGTGCGCGGTCGTCGCGCTCGACGTCCGCACCGGCAAGGAGCGCTGGGTCACGCAGATCAAGCCGGGCGACGTGTGGACCAACGCCATGCGCGCCTACGACCCGAAGGAGGGCCGGCACAAGGACCAGTCGATCGGCGACACGCCCAAGATCTACGAGATCGCCGTCGACGGCCGGCCGACGAAGGTCGTCGGCGTCGGCTGCAAGGACGGCGGCTTCTATGTGCTGCGCGCCTCGGACGGCAGGATCGTCGAGCACACTCCGATCTACACCGGCCCGCCGACCTATCCGCTGTCGCCCGCGCCCGATCGGCGGATGCTCGCCCTGCCGAGCTGCATGGGCGGGCTCCAGACGGGCTGCGCCACCGATGGTCGGACGGTCTTCACCAACGGGATCGACGCGATCCGCCTGATGTCCCAGGAGACCCTGGCGGCGAGCGCGGGGCCGCCGACGGCCGGCCGCGTCGTCGCCATCAGCCCGGATACAAAAACCGAGCGCTGGCGGCACGAGCGCCCGCGGGTGGCCTCGCTCGGCGGCCCGCCGCCGAGGCCGGTGTTCACCGATGTCGGCGACCCGGTCGCCTCGGGCCTCGCGGTGGCCAACGGCGTCGTCTACTTCACCACGGTCGCCAGCGGCAAGCTCGTCGCCTGCGACGCCGCGACCGGCCGCGTCCTCAAGGAGATCCCGATTGGCCCGGTCTGGTCCGGCCCTTCGGTCTCGCGCGGCCGCGTCTACGTCGGGACCGGCAATACCCTGTTCACTCCCTCCGAACAGGAGGCCTTCTTCCCCAAGAAGGCCACGGGCGAGCTGTATTGCTTCGGACCATGACCATTCCCGGCTCGAAAGTGATAGGTCCCTGGATCAGCCTGGATTCGCAGGGCTGGAAAAGCGCGGACAGGTTTGGCCTTCGGGGCGACCCCGAAGGCAACCAATTGACAGCTCGGCAAGTTCGCGACTATGTTAAATAAAGTGATCGTCGACCCATGGCGGGCCGGCGCGAGAGGGTTACGAAGGCCCCGCGGTGCGTTCTTTCGCATCGGCGGGGTTTTTGTATTATCGCACTTGCATGCGCGGATTTGCATGCGAGGTCCTCGTCTTCCCGCCCTTCCGTCCGGTGATCGGACATTGGCTTCCTCGGGCAAGGCTCTTTTCTTTTCGCGGTGATGGCCGCCGCAAGGCACTGGATTCGGTCCATCGATCCAGACTCCCTGGGAGACATCACCATGTTCGCCTCCAGCGCCATTGGTACGTCTCGACCGACCAATCTTGACCCATCACACGCGAACTCCAGCAACCGGGCGTGGCGGTCGCGGTCGCGAATCGAGCCCGACCGTCCCCGATCGCTCGTGCATTTCCTGATCGGCCCGGCCTGGCGCCTCTGGTGCCCATCGAATCCAGTGAAGCCGGCGTTCCGCCCCGGCTTCGACGGGCTCGAGTCTCGCACGGTGTTCTCCCTGACCCCGGTCGCACCGAACGCCTCTTTTCCCTACACCGCCATCGTCAAGATCGAGGAAACATTCCCCGACGGCGAGCGGTATGTGGGCTCCGGCGTCATGGTGGACAGCTACCACGTCCTGACCGCAGGTCACGTGGTCTATGACTACGACGATGGAGGCTGGGCCTCGCAGATCATCGTCATCCCCGACATGAATGGCTCGTCCAATCCCTTCGGTGAGGCCTTCATGGCCAGCGAGCGGACGTACACCACATGGGAAGACTATAGCAAGTATCATCCGGACAGCACAGCACCCGGCGCCTACGACATCGGCCTGATCACCCTGAACTCGGCCATCGGCAACGAGACCGGGTGGATGAACTACGGCTACGACAACAACAACAGCCGCTTCGCGTCGGGCACGATCATGAACACGGCCGGCTACCCCGCGAGCGGCGGTTACGACGGCCTGACCATGCAGCTCAGCACGGGCCCGATTGCCGGACTATCCCCGGATGGGAGTGCGATACGCTACTACCAGTCGTCGATCACGACCTACGGTGGTCAGAGTGGCAGTCCGATCTGGATCGACATTCCAGCGGACAATTCACGCGTGGTGTATGGAATCCACGTCGGTGGCAACGAGACGCCCGACGGCCTGAACTTCGCCACGCGGATCACGCAAAAGATCTTCGACGACCTCCAGAGCTGGAGGGCCTCCGACACGCCACCCTCAACGCCCTCGCCCACGCCGACCCCGACGCCAGCGCCGACGATACCCAGAGTCACGACGTTCGGCCCGGTGTGGCATTCCCGAGGCGGCATCACCTCCATCGGCGTCAACTTCAACGAGCAGTTGAATCCCGGCTCGGCGAGTCATCGGAACTTTTACCGGGTGCTCGCACCCGTGACCAGGCGCGTGAACGGGCGCAAGGTGACTGTCTTCAGCAAATCCCTGGGCATCAAGAGGGTCAGCCCCAATAGCGACGCGGACTCGGTGCGGATCTACCTGGCGAGGCCCCACAAGGGGCTGGTGGAGGTGATCGTTTATCACGGACTGGTCGGCGCCAATGGGGCGGTGAGTCCCTCGAACGACTCGGGATTCGTTCGCTGACGGTGGTCGGTTCGCTCTCGCGACCTCGGCATTGCCGCCGGGAATCGGAGGCGAAGGTGACTCATGGCTCGCCGCCCTGTTCCCTATCGGCCGCCCCGGCCGACCGTCTGCCAGAGGAACGTGTAATCGAGCGCGTCCATGAACGCGCGTTGCTTGTTGTCCGCGGCGGCGGAGTGGCCGCCCTCGATATTCTCGTAGTAGAGGACGTTGTGCCCCTGCTCGAGCATCTTCGCGGCCAGCTTGCGGGCGTGGCCGGGATGCACCCGGTCATCTCGAGTCGACGTCGTGATCAGCATCCTGGGATATTTCGCCGATTTATCGACGTTGTGATAGGGCGAGAACGTGCGGATGAATGCCCACTCCTCGGGGACGTCCGGGTTGCCGTACTCGCCCATCCAGCTCGCCCCGGCCAGCAGGTGGCTGTAGCGCTTCATGTCCAGGAGCGGCGAGCCGCAGACGATCGCGCCGAAGAGGTCCGGCCGGCGGGTGAGCATGTTGCCCATCAGGAGCCCGCCGTTGCTCCGGCCGGTGGCGCCCAGGTGCGGGGGCGACGTCACCTTGCGGCGGACCAGGTCCTCGGCCACGGCGATGAAGTCCTCGTACGCCTTGTGGCGGTTGGCCTTGAGCGCGGCGCGGTGCCATTTCGGCCCGAACTCGCCGCCGCCTCGGATATTGGCCAGCACGAACACGCCCCCTTTTTCGAGCCACGCCGCGCCCACGACCGGGTCGTAGACCGGCCGCCTCGGTAGCTGGAAGCCGCCGTATCCGGTGATCAGGGTTGGATTGCGGCCATTGAGCGAGAGGTCGCCGCGTGCGACCTGGAAATAGGGGATGCGCGTCCCGTCCTTCGAGGCGGTCTCGTGCTGGGTGACCGTCAGGCCGTCGGACTTGAACAGCGCCGGGAGGTGCTTCAGCGGCGCGGCCGGGCCGCCGCCGGCCGTGCCCATCGAGAGGGTCGTCGGCGTCAGGAAGCCCGCGACGGTGAGGAAGTAGTCGTCGGAGTCGTCGGGATCGACGGCCGAAGCACTCGCCGTGACGAAACCCGGCAGACCCGGCATCGGCTCGCGGTGCCACCGGCCGTCGCGGTGCGAGAGGACCTCGATCCGGCTCTGCACGTTGTCCAGCTCGTTGAGGATCACGAAGTGCCGCGTCGGGCTGACGCCCGCCAGCGAGCGCCGCTCGGTCGGCTCGAACAGGACGTCGAACCCGCGGTCGCCCTTCAGGAATGCCTCCAGGTGGATCGCCAGCAGGGCGCCGGCCGGGTAGGTCTTGCCGCCGACGGACCAGTCGGTGCGGAGCCGCAGCATCAGCCACTCGCGGTGGAACGAGGCGCGGGCGTCGTCGGGCTTGTCGATCCTGATCAGCCGGCCTTCGCGGCGAAGATAGGTTTCCGACGTGAAGAAGGTCGGCGTGCGCGTGATGATGTCGCGCTCGAAGCCGGGCGTCAGGTCGCGGTGGCCGTCGACGCCCATGTCGCCGGCGCGGCCCTCGTAGATCGTCGCGGCCGAGGCCAGCGGCGTACCGCGCCGCCATTCCTTGACGATCCGCGGATAGCCCGAATCGGTCAGCGAGCCGGGGCCGAAGTCGGTGCCGACGAACACGCTGTCCTCGTCGCGCCAGGCGACGCGGCTCTTGGCCTCGGGCAGGGTATAGCCGTCGGCGATGAACGCCTTCTTCTCCAGGTCGAACTCGCGGACCACCGCCGCGTCGGCGCCGCCGCGCGACAGCGAGATCAGCGCCCGGCGATGCCCGGGCCGCAGCACCTCGGCCCCGTGCCAGACCCAGTTCTCACCCTCCCGCCGCGCCAGGTCGTCCAGGTTGAGCACGACCTCCCACGCGGGCTTCTCCTTGCGGTACTCGTCCAGCGTCGTCCGGCGCCAGAGCCCGCGCGGGTTCTTTGCATCCCGCCAGAAGTTGTAGTAGGAATCCCCCTCCTTGTCGATCGTCGGGATCCGCTCGTCCGAGTCGAGGATCGCCCGGATGCGCCCCTCCGTCGCGCGGAACTCGTCCGACCGGGCCAGTGCGCCCATGCTCTCGGCGTTCCGCTCCTTGACCCAGACCATCGGCCGCTCGCCCAGCACCTCCTCCAGCCAGAGGTACGGGTCCTCGGGGTCGTCTCCGGCATTCATCGCGACGGCACCCAGAAGCGCCGCCAACGACCAGGTGAAGGTGAGGATGTGGTGTATCATGGGTTCTTAGTCATTGGTCATTGGTCATTGGTCATTGGTCTTTGGTCAGTGAATTGCGTTGCTCAAACGCCTCGTCTCCGCGGACACCCCTGGCCATTCCCCTGGATTCCCGACATGATCGAGGCCAACAATCTACTCCCCAGTCCTGACTGCTGGCTACGGCCTACCGGCCAATGACCAATGACCAATGACCAATGACCAATGACTACTGCCCCGGGGAGCCCGCGGACCGTGGAGACGACGTGCGTCCATTATTCGCGTGATTACGTCGGGAGCCCGTGCATCGTGGCGATCGATCGCGATCGTTGCGCGATCGCGGACGGCTCGGGGCACCTGGTCGCGGTCGACGTCCGGACGCGGGACGTCGGCCCTCGGCTATTCCTGGGGCTGCCCGGGGCCGCGGGGGCCAGCAACCTGCGGTCCGCGAGAAGGAATCCGGCGAGGCCGTCGGTCGTGGCGGTCGCCACGAGGGCCGGCTACGCGGCGATCGGCGACCTGGACGGCGGGGCCGTGGCCAAGATCCACCCGGCGCAGGGCGGGACGGTCCAGTCGGTCGCCTTCTCGCCGGACGGCCGTCGCCTGGCGATCGGGACCGGAGCCTACACCACGACGGGCGACCCGCCGCCGGCTCACGTCGAGATGTGGAGCCTGCCCGATCGAGACGAGGGGCCGCCGCGGGTCCTGGTGGTGGCGGCCTTGCCGGGCGTCTGCGTCGACGCCATCGCCTGGCATCCCGAGGGCGATCGGATCGCCTGCGCCACGGGACTGCGCTCGCAGAAATCGGGATTCGTCGCGCAGCTCGAGCCCGAGCACCTGCGGCCCCGCTCGTTCTTCGAAGCCGGGTGGGCCGGAACGGGTCGGCTCGAATACGTCGACCGCGATACCGACGCCGGCTGCCTGGCCGTCGCGCTCCGGGGCGGGTTCCGTCTGGTGGATGCCGAGAACGGCAAGGAAGCCTTGAGGGTCGACCGCCCCGAGGTGCCCGAGCTTCCGCTGGATTTCGCCGTCGGCCCGGACGACGGGTTGATCGTCCTGGCCAGCGGAGTGGCCTGCGACCCCCGCGACGGATCGCGACGCTCGCGGTTCCTGGGTATGCGGGACTGCACGTCGATCGCCGCCCGCCCCGGCGGCGGATTCCTCGGCGCGTCCAGCCGCGGCCGGATCTACTGCTGGGATTGACGCCCGCCGTCGAAGGGGGCAACCTCCACGGCGGGCGGCAATCGCTCGCTCGGCCTCAGGACGCGGCGGTGAGATCGGCATAGAGGTGACGACGGGCCTTCCTGAGCGAGGCCTCGACCTCGGGAAGCTGGCCGACCTCCACGACCTTCATTAGCAGGCGATCGAGCTCCACCTCCAGCCCCATCAGGTCCTGCCCGCGCCTGCGATCGATCGTCGGGGCGGTCCCGTTCGTCCGGGCCTGACCCGCCCCGGCCGGTCGCCCCCGCCTCCGGCCCGAGGCCGCCTTTTTCCCCCGGCGCCCGCGGCCCGTGTTCCCCGCCAGGCCCATCCGGGATCGTACATTACTGACCAGGCTCGGGCTGATGCTCCCGGAGTAGCCCTCCTCACGCCAGGCCACGTTGACGGCCTCCGTCGTGGCCTGAGGATGGTCGTGCAGCCACTCCTTGACGAACATGCTCTTCCCCTGATTCCGCTTCTCAGTTGCTGGCATACGCCGATCTCCCTCGTCCGGTGGATGAATCAACGCCACCAGTTAACCAGATGCCGCGGCGTTTTTGAATCGTCGACTTCCCATTTCCTCAACCCCTGCGCCCTCCTGGACCACCCAGACTGCCCGGTCGGTCGCCAAAACGGGGTCGCGTGGCCTTCAGAGCGGATCTCGGGAAAAACGGCCGGGAAGATCGGGAGGCTGGGCGTCCGGTTGAGGATGTCGAGTCTGCGCCGCGTCATTCGCGAATCGTGCCCCGCGACGGTCCCGGTCCTGGAGCGAGCTCTCGCGCCGGATGGACGAAGCGGGGCGGGGCCGAGGCGCTTACCCCCTGGTGCCACCATGCCGGAAGAAACCATCGATCCTGGTCTGCTGGAGCAGACGAAGAACCAGATTCGCAAGCTGGTGGCCGAGATCGCCGACCTGGCGGAATCGGACATCCAGCCGACGGAGTTTTACGTCGAGTTCCTCAACCGGTCGGTGGCGGCGGTGGCCGCGACCGGTGGCGCGTTCTGGCTGATGGACGGCCGGGGCGGGCTGAGGCTGCAATACCAGGTGGAATTCGGGGCCACCGGGCTGATGGACGGCCGGGTGAAGACGGCGCCGCACGACGCGCTGCTGGGCTGCATGCTCCAGGCGTCGCAGGCCCAGATCATCCCGCCCGGCGCGGTGATCGAGGGGATGCCGCAGGCGTTCAACCCGACCGAGTTCGCGCTGATCCTGGCGCCCTTGATGGTGGACAAGCAGGTCGTCGGCCTGCTGGAGATCCTGATGGATCCCACCCGTCGGGCGGCGCAGCAGAAGAGCACGCTGCGGTTCGTCAGCGACCTGTGCGACCTGGCGGCGACCTACCTGAAGAACCGCCAGATGCGGCAGATGATGTCGCAGCAGCGGCTGTGGAACCAGCTCGAGGGGTTCACGCACCAGATCCACGGATCGCTCGACCTGCGCGAGACGGCCTACGCGGTGGTCAACGACGGCAAGCGGCTGGTGGGCTGCGACCGCCTGAGCGTGGCGATGAAGATCTCGGGCCGGACGATGGTCGAGGCGATCAGCGGGCAGGAGGTCGTCGAGCAGCGTTCGAACCTCGTGCGCGAGCTGACGCGGCTGTGCAAGGCGGTGATCCGCTCGGGCGAGGATCTGGTCTATACCGGCAGCACCGACGGGTTCGCCCCGGACCTCCGCGACGCGCTGGAAATGTACGTCGACGAGTCGGGCTCGAAGGTCGTCATCGTCACGCTGTTGCACAAGCCCGAGGCCGCCGAGCCGGCGCCCGACGGCAAGGACAACCGCGACAAGGTGCCGTTCGGCTGCCTGGTGGCCGAGCAGATCGGCGATGAGCTGGCGCCGACGGACATGCACGCCCGGACCGAGGTCGTCTCGCGTCACGCCTCGACGGCGCTGTGGAACGCCCAGGAGCACCACAAGATCTTCCTCAAGCCGGTGCTCAAGGCGATGGGCTCGCCCTGGCGGATGTTCCGCGGCCGGACGCTCGCCAAGATCGGCGCGGTGCTCGCCGCCGTGATCCTGGTCGTGCTCCTGATGGCATTCGTCCCCTGCCCGCTGACGATCGAGGGGCACGGCTCACTGCTGCCCGAGGAGCGTTGCAAGATCTACGCCCCGCCGGTCCTGGGCGCCAAGGTCCGCGACGTGCTTGTCGACCACGGCGACCGGGTCAAGAAGGGCGACGTCCTGATCCGGCTCGAGAGCCCCGAGCTCGACAAGGAACTGCGTGCCCTGCAACTCGACGAGCAGAAGGCCCTCAGCCAGGCCAGCCACCTCGCCCGCCAGGAGGACAAGACCGCCCATACTCAAAGCGGCCAGGGCGGCGACACGGACATCAACCAGATCCGCGCCCAGCTCTCCGAGGCGCGGCTGACCGCCAAGAACGCCCGCGAGCGGATCGACATCATCGAGGAGCAGCGCGAATCGATGACCATCCGCTCGCCCCAGGACGGCATCGTCACCACGTGGGAGGCCAAGAAGAACCTGCTGGGCCGCCCCGTGGACGTCGGGACCGAGCTGCTCCAGATCGCCTCCACCGAGGGCGAATGGCTGCTCGAGGTCGAGGTGCCCGACGACGACATGGCCCCCATCCTGGCCGCCCAGCGCAGGCTCCAGGAAGACATCGATGCCGGCCGCAAGAAGCAGGGCGACGCGCTCCAGGCGTACTTCGTCACCATGACCGACCCCGAGCACAAGTACGACGGATTCGTCCGCAAGGTCGCCCCCAGCGCCGAGAACGTCGCCGAGAGCGAGCAGTACAAGAACCGCCACGTCGTCAAGGTGACCATCGGGTTCAGCGAGGATGTCCGGCAGGACTATTTGAAGCGCAATGATATCAAGGAGATGCGGCCCGGCTCCGAGGTTCGCGCCCGGGTCAATTGCGGCCAGACCAACCTGGCCTATTTCCTGCTCCGCAAGCCGATCCAGGTGTTCCACGAGTCCGTCATGTTCCGGTGGCCGTTCCTGAGATGACATCCGGTCGAGGCCGTCGGGCTTTCCGGCCTGACGCTCGAGCCTCGTCGGGCCGGGAAGCCGGGCCTACGAGAGATGCCCCGGCCCCATCAGGCCGGAAGGCCCGACCGACCGTCCCGTCAAGGCGACGGACGTTTCCCCAAGCCTCGCCCCGACCCCTACTGAGGATCCCGATCATGCTGAGAGCCAAGTCGATCGCGGCCGTGGCCGCCAGTTCGTTGATCCTGCTGGGCGTGGCGGCCGCCCAGAGCGGCGGGGCGCAGGCTCCCGCCGACGGCCAGGGCCAGGGCCAGGGCCAGGGCGTGCAGGCCCTGGTGCTGCCCGATATCGCGCACCTGAGCTGGCTGGAGCAATCGTCGGTGGCCGCCCTCCGCGAGGGCGTGCTCGAGAAGATGGAGCTCAAGGAGGGCATGCCGGTGAAGGCCGGCGGCACGATCGGCTACCTGCATCGCAGGTTCGCCGAGCTGACCGTCGCCAAGGCCCAGGCCCAGGCCGCCAGCGTCGGCCCGACCGAGAAGGCGCAGGCCCAGGAAGAGGTCGCCTCCTCGGTCGTCGCCCGCAACCGGCTGCTCAACCAGCGCAAGCCGGGCATGGTCTCGGCCGAGGACGTCGCCAAGGCCGAGGGCGAGCTCAAGGCCGCCACCGCCAGCATCAAGGAGGCCACCGAGAACCGCGGCATCGCCGAGGCCGAGCTCGAGCTGGCCAAGCAGACCTACGAGGAGCACATCATCCGCGCGCCGTTCAGCGGCGTGATCACCAAGCGGCTCAAGGATCCGGGCGAGAGCGTCCGCGCCGGCGACGCCGTGGTTGAGATGGGCAACCTGGACCGGCTGGCCGCCGATGCCTGGGTGCCGATCGAGTATTCCTACCGCGTCAAGGTCGGCCAGATCGTCGAGATCCAGCCCCGGACCCGTTCGCGCACGCCGCTGCCGGTCGAGAAGAAGCGGTTCCGCGGCAAGGTCACGTTCATCGATCCGGAGATCCAGCCCGAGGTCGAACGCACCGTCCGCATCCGCGCCGAGTTCGAGAACCCCGGCTGGGAGCTCCGGCCCGGCCTCGACGTCCAGATGACCATCTTCCTGACCCAGGACGCCGCTGCCATCGGCCCGCCCCGCGGGGACGGCGCGATCCGGACGGCCGGGAACGGGAACCGTTGACCGCCTCGCCTCGTCCCGTCGGGCGGGAGCCGGCCGAGGGTCGGCCCGCGGCCCGGATGCGAAGGCAAGAACGTAGTCGGATCGATCGTCCGCCATGACCGGGGGGTCCTTGACCGATGAGCTCCGCTCCCAGCCTCGCTCCCACCCAGCCGCTCGGGCAGGCCGCCGAACACCTCCAGGTCCGGCTGCGCCCCGACCTGGTCGTCCAGCCCCAGTTCTACGAGGGGATGACCCACTACGTCATCAAGGACCCCCTGGCGCTCAAGTACTTCCGCTTCAAGATCGAGGAGTACTTCCTCCTCCAGCAGTTCGACGGCAAGCAGACGCTCCAGGACGTCAAGAAGGCGTTCGAGCGCAAGTATCGCCCCCAGACGATCTCGATCGAAGACCTCACGCGGTTCGTCGCCCAGCTCCACGAGGCGGGGATCGTCGTGATCGACAGCGGCGAGCTGGCCAAGGTCCTGATCCGCCGCCGCAAGAAGAACCGCTGGCGCAAGGCGTGGAGCTTCCTGGCCAACATCCTGTTCATCAAGATCCCGGTCATCGACCCCGAGCGGCTGCTCACCGGGATGTACCCGTACTTCCGCTGGATCTTCTCGACCGCGTTCATCTTCGCCAGCGTCACGTCGATGGTCATCGCCCTCGGCCTGGTTGTGGGCAACTGGAAGACGTTCTACGACAAGCTCCCCGACTTCCAGAGCTTCTTCAACTGGTGGACCATCATGAGCTTCTGGGTCTGCCTGGCCGTCGTGAAGATCATTCACGAATTCGGCCACGGGCTCACCGCGAAACATTTCGGCGGCGAGGTGCACGAGATGGGGATATTGTTCCTCGTGCTCACCCCCGCGCTCTATTGCGACGTGACCGATAGCTGGCTATTGCCCAACAAGTGGCGGCGGATCTGGATCTCGGCCGCGGGGATCTACGTCGAGTGCTTCCTCGCCAGCATCGCCACGTTCGTCTGGTGGAACAGCCAGCCGGGCCTGGTGAACAGCCTGGCGATGGCGACGATGTTCATCTGCTCGGTGAACACGATCATGTTCAACGCCAACCCGCTGCTCCGCTACGACGGCTACTACGTCCTGGCGGACTGGCTCGAGATCCCCAACCTGCGGATCAAGAGCACCCAGTTCTTCGCCTACCTGATCCAGGAGAAGGTGCTGGGGCTCGAGGTCCCCGTGCAGAGCTACCTGCCCAAGTCGCGGCGGTACCTCTTCGTGACCTACGCGGTGGCCAGCTACGTCTACCGCTGGTTCGTCACGTTCGCCATCCTCTGGTTCCTCTCGCAGGTGCTCAAGCCGCTGAAGCTCGAGTCGGTCAGCTACCTGCTGGGAGTCGCCGCGCTCGTGCCCCTGGTCGGGACGCCCGTCTATCAGATCGTCAAGTTTCTCCGCACGCCCGGGAGGTTGCGCAAAGTGAAGAAAGTCCGTGCGACCGCGTTCGCCGCGGCGGCGATCGCGATAGTGACCGCGATCCTCTTCATCCGGACGCCCCTCCGTGTGCAGGGGACGTTCGTTCTCCGGCTGGCGAAGCCGGACATCATCTACGCCGAGGTGGAAGGGCGGCTGGTCGACCTGAATGTCAAGAACGGCCAGTGGGTCACCAAGGAGACGGTGCTCGCCAAGCTGTCCAACCCCGAGAAGCAGAAGGAGCTGCTCCAGCGCCAGCTCGACCACGACGTGAACTTCCACAAGTTCCTGTGGTACGACCGCAGCCCCGACCGCGAGAGCCGCGGGCAGGCCATGCGGTTCAAGGAGCTGGCCGACAACGCCGAGCCGATCCTCGAGAACATCACCCACCAGATCGGCAAGCTGACACTCGTCGCCACCCGCGACGGCCAGGTCGTCGGGGCACCGCACCGCGTCAACGTCGGCCAGTGGCTCAAGCCCGGCAAGCCGCTCGATGCCGACCCCCTGGCCGAGCGCCCCTCGCAGACCCGCGCCGACAAGCCGTTCTTCTGCGAGATCGGCGACCCCCACAAGCTCGAGGCGCACCTGATCCTCGACCAGTCGGACATCAACCTGTCGCAGGTCGACAGCGTCGCCTGGCTCAAGGTCGACGGCAAGGCCGAGGTCACCATCAAGAGCAAGGTCTCGGAGATCGCCCAGCGGGCCAGCGACCAGGTCCCCGCCGAGCTGTCCAACCTGACCGAGGGCGAGATCGCCTCGAAGCCCGACCCCAAGACGGGCGCCGCGAAGCCGATGAACGCCGTCTACGAGGTCATCATCCCCGTGGACAACTCCACCCTCGAGCTCGAGCCGGGCCTCCGCGGCACGGCGAAGATCCACGTCGGGAATTACACCCTCGCCTGGTGGCTCAGGCGGTGGTGGAACAAGGTGTTCAACTTCCAGCTCTGATGCCCAGGGGATAGGGGATAGGAGTTAGGAGCCAGGAAGCCAGGATATGTGAGCCGTAGGGGCGGCGAAAGCGAGGGCTCGGGGCGAGGAAGTCAGGATGCGGGCATCATCCCCTTCGCCCCGCGGCGAGGGGAGAAGAAACGCAGAGGGCGGATGACGAGTCCGCGAAAGTCTGCGGCGGGGGCGAGCCTCTCAGGCCCGGCCCCGCCGCCTTCCATCCTCCTGACCGCTGGCCCCTGATCCCTCACCCGTGTTACTTCGCGGTCGCGGACGAGTCGAAGATATCGACCCACTCGCGATAGCGGCGGGCGATCTCGGTGACAGCCGACTCGCGCGACCGGGTGCCTTCCTTCCACTCCTTGCACGGGTCCCAGAAGCTCGTGCGGCCCACGGCGAAGCCGATGAAGCCGGGGACGGCCGCGGCCGTCTTGAGCCAGTGGCGGACCTTCACGTCGTCCTCGCCGCGGCCGAGGATGATCGCGCCGACGTGGTCGCGTCCGCCCTTCCGCATTGCCTGGACCACCTTCGCGCAGTCCTCGCCCGTCTCGATCCCCTCGATCTTCCAGACATCGGGCTCGACGCCCGCGTCCTGGAGGTCGTGGATCGCGCGGATCATGAGCTGGGGCCGAAGCTCCCGGTCATACCGCTTCTTGTCGCCGCCGACCTGCTCGAGCTGCGCCTTCTCGGCGGGGACCAGCAGCTCGAACATGAACTTGCTCTTGCCGGACGAGCGGAGGTAGTCGGAGAGCCGCTTGAGCCGCTCGGCCTGCCGGCGGTTCATCTCGGCCTCGCCGTCGGGGTTGTAGCGGACGAGCACCTTGCAGAATGTCGGCTGGAACTTCTCGATGTGCTTGCCGAAGTCCTCGCCGTACTCGAAGTCGAACTCGTCCTGGCCGCTCTTCTCGGCCGGGCACGAGGTGTTGTACCCGTGACTGGCGGCGTCCTTGAGGATCGCCTCGCCGAACTGCTCGTCGACGAGGATGCCGGCCTTGTCGCCGGCGACGCCCCCCTTGAGGGCCTCCTTGAAGCCGTCGTAGATGACGGCCTTCATCTCGGCGATCTTGGCGGTCTGCTCGGGGGTCGCGGTGCCGGACCAGCCGAACATGTTCTTCTGGAACGTCCCCCGGTGGTCGAAGGGCAGGATGTAGAGGGGACGGTCGTATCCAATGCTCATCGTGTCATTCCTCCTGGTTTTCTCGAGGCGTTCGTCTCCCGTGACGCAGGTCACGGAACAGTTCCGCCCGCCGGCGATGCCGGGGGCGGGGCGTGGGCGGCGGCCCGGATGTCCCGGGCCGGGCGTGCGCCGGACTCGGTGGGAGGCCCGGAATCGCAGGTCCGGGCCTCGGTCCTGGATTCCGGCCGTCGCTTCTGGATCGATCGCAGCGTCCCGGGCGAGCCGATGACTTCCGGGTCCCTCGCCGCGACGCGGCGGGGTGCGATGCGGTCGCGCCGCGGTCGCACGGCGGGCCGCTTTCAGTCCCTGCCGAAGAGGGGACCGGCTCCGAGATGCCCGTCCCCTTTTCTGGCGAGGCTTCTCATGTCCCGAGGGGCCCCAGCGGGCCGCCGGGCGAGGGATCGATCGGCCGTCCCGGCTCGGGATAATTCCCCAGCTTCAGGTCCAGCAGGCGTCGGTAGTCGGCGGCGGCGCCGGAGGTCATGCCGTCGGTGGCCCCGATGGCGTCCGCGGCATCCACGGCCGCGGTGAACGCGCCCAGGGCGGCCAGGTCGGTCGTGACGTCCGCCACCTGAGCCGCCGGGTCGATCGGGGGACCGCCGCTGAGCAGACGGCGACGCTCAGGCTCGTCGCGAAGCCGGGTCGCGTGCCACGCAGCGGCCGCGGCATGCGTGGCTCGTACGATGGCGGCATAGGCGTTCTCGCGCGGCAGGTCGCCTCGGGCCAGGTCCCAGCAGGCTTCGACCTCGCCGACCGCCGCGTCCGGGTCGGTGCCGGGGTCGGCGCGACCGCGGGCGAAGTCGTCGGCGAGCTCGAGCGCCCGGGCGAGCGCCGCGGTCCAGCGCGCGGCCTCGGGATGACCCTGGGGGGGCTGGGCCAGATGCTCGACCCGCCGCGCGCAGCGGGCGCCGAAGGCCACGATCGCCCGGAGCGGCAGTTTCTTCAGGTCATCGGCGCGGAGATCCGCCTCGCTCATCGCTTGCCTCGATTCGGGGCCGTGCCGGCCGCGGCGAAAGTTTCCCGCCCGGGGTGACGGGGCGGACGCGAACGTCAGTATAATAGTCGTGACGGCGCCGCACAATCGCCACGGACCGGCCGGGCGGGGGCTCCCGCCGCGAGCCGGCCGACACCGAAGCGGGTCGCCGTCGCCGTCGGGGTCCCAGGGGCGGTCCGATCGCGGGCGTCCGGGATTTCGAAGGGGGGGCCGGGGACCGCCGATTTGACGCCTATCCGAGTAGAGGAGCTCGGAATAGGCCCCCGCCCCCGGCCAGTCCGCCGGGGGGCGGGCGGGTAGAAGAGAGGTCGGTCCGTCCCCCAGGCTTCAGCCCGCCGGTCTTCCCGCAACGAGAGCCGAAGCTGATGTCCTCCGGACCGATCGAACTGCTGTCCCGGGCCCGCGCCGGGGAAACCGAGGCGCTGGGGGAGCTCTGCGCGCTGTACCGGAACTATCTCCGGATGGTCGTGCGGACCGGCCTGGGCCCGCGGCTGCGGGAGCGGGTCGAGCTGTCCGACGTGGTCCAGGAGGCGCTGGTGGAGGTCGTCCGTCAGTTCCCCCAGTTCACCGGCCAGACCGAGGCGGCGCTCCTGGGCTGGCTGCGTCGCCTCGTGGGGCAGAAGCTCGCCGACCTGGGCCGCTACCACAGCCGGGCCAAGCGCGCGGGGGGTGCGACCGCCGTGCCGCTCGACGCCGCGCCCGACCCCGGCGGCGGCCGGGGAGGCGAGGAGGGCGGCCGGCTGCTCGACATGCTCTCGCTGAGCCAGACCAGCCCCAGCCAGGCGGTCAGCCAGCGCGAGCAGCTCGTGCTCCTGGCCGACGCGGTGGCCGGCCTCGCCGACGGCGAGGCCGAGGTCCTCTGGCTCTACTACGCCGAGGGCCTGTCGTTCGAGGCGATCGGCCAGCGGCTGGGCCTGAGCCGCAAGTCGGTCCGCGGGATCTACGCCCGCGGGCTGAAGCACCTGAAGCGGACGATGGAGGGGCCGCCCGGAGGCCCCTTGAGGTACGACGATGGCTCAGCATCGCAGTGACGAATCGCGGCCGGTCGGCGACGAGATCGCCCCCGGGATCGACGACGAGGACGATCGCCTCGGCGAGGCGATCGAGCAATACCTCGAGCTGGCCGAGCGCGACCAGGCGCCCGACCTCGAGGCGTTCGTGTCGAGGTACGATGACATCCGGGAGGATCTCCGCGCCGCGCTCGAGGGCCTCGAGCTGGTGCACGGCCTGGTGGGCCGCGGCGGCTCGACATCGGGCTCGGGCCGGGGCAGCTCGGCGCGATGGCTCGAGTCGGGCCAGCGGATCGCCGGCTACCGCATCGTCCGCGAGCTGGGCCGCGGCGGTATGGGGACGGTCTACGAGGCCGTGCACGTCGGGCTCGACCGGCCCATGGCGCTGAAGGTCCTCGGCACCCACGCCGCGCCCGATTCCTCGGCGCGTCGGCGATTCCTCAACGAGGCCAGGACAGCCGCGGGGCTCCATCACACCCACATCGTCCCGGTCTTCGACGTGGGTCAGGTCGGCGGCCTGTGCTACTACGCGATGCAGCGGATCGAGGGGAGCGGACTGGACCGGGTGATCCGGCACCTGCGCCACACCCGCGCCCCGGCCGGCGGGCCGGCCGGCTCATCGAGCTCCGGCGACGCGGGCACCGCCGGCGCCTCGTCGTTCGGCTCGAAGATCGGCCAGATCTGGGTTCGCGTGTCGCCGGGCTGGCTCTGGCGGCCGCCGCGGCGCGTGCCGGCGGTCCCCCGCGGCGACGCCTCGGCGGTGCATGCCTGGGATCGGTCCGGCGCCTCGGTCTCGCAGGTGCGGTCGGGGCTCGAGGGGCTGGGCATCCATCCGCCCCTCCCGACCACGGACTCGACCGCCTCGTGGGCCGGGGTCCGCCCCGCGCGCCGCGACCCCGGGCGATCGTCCCCCTCATGCGCCCGACCCCGCCTGGAGGATCCCTCGGGCTCGGCGATCGGCCGGGTCGACTCGGCGGCCCTCCATGCGTCCGAGGCACCCGCCGGCCGGTCCGACGAGCCCCCGCCGTTCGATCCCCCGCGCGGCTCGGCCTACTTCCGCTGGGTCGCCGCCGCCGGCCTTCAGGCCGCCGACGCACTGGCGCACGCGCACCACCAGGGCGTCATCCATCGCGACGTCAAGCCCTCCAACCTGCTCATCGACGCCCGCGGGAACATCTGGGTCACCGACTTCGGGCTCGCCCGCCGCCTCGCCGACCCCGGGCACACCCTGCACGACGGCCTGCTGGGCACCCCGCGCTACATGAGCCCCGAGCAGGCGCGCACCGCCGGCAACGTCGACGGCCGGACCGACGTCTACTCGCTCGGCGCGACGCTCTACGAGCTGTTGACGCTGCGGCCCCCTTTCGACGGCCAGTCCGCCGCCGAGCTGATCGACCAGATCGGCCGCGACGACCCGGCGCCGCCTCGCCGCTACGAGCCCCGCATCCCGCGCGACCTCGAGACGATCGTCCTGAAGGCCCTGGCCAAGCGGCCCGTCGACCGCTACGCCTCGGCCGCCGAGCTGGCCGAGGACCTCGCGCGGTTCCTCAGCCACGCGCCGGTGAAGGCCCGGCGGATCGGGCCGGTCGGCCGCCTCTGGCGGATCGCCCGGCGCCACCCGCAGATCGCCGGCGTGACGACCACCGCCGCGGCCACCGTGCTGGCCGTCGCCACGTATGCCTACGTGCGGGTGCTGGGCGAGCGGGACGAGAAGACCAAGGCGCTCGTGTTCGCCACCCAGAAGGGGAAGGCACTCGAGACATCGATGCGGAAGAACTACCTCCAGACGGCGCAGATCCTCGAGACCTCCGACAAGCCCAACCGGCGCGCCGAGGGTCTGAACTTCATCGCCGAGGCGGTGAAGCTGGGCCTCTCGCCCGAGGAGCGCGAGGTCTTCCGCGACGAGGCCGTGAAGTTCCTGGTGATGCGCGACGTCGTGACCGGCGCGCGGCTGGCCACGGGCCCGGGCATCGGCCTGTCCTTCGGCCCGCAGGGGCACCGCCTGTGGATCCTCCTGGACGACGGCGAGCCCAGGCTTTCGCTGTGGGACGTCCAGCAAGAGAGGCCCGTGACGGAGATCCCGCTCCGCGGCGCCTCCGGGCTCGCGGGTCCCGTGTCCGAGCCTCCCGCGGCGGGCGAGCCCGCCGCGTCGCAGGCCGGGGGCAGCCCGGTTGCCGGCGAATCGCGGGGCGCGACCCGGCCGCCCGCCCGGCGCGGGTTTACCGCCCACCCCGTGGCGATGGCCGGCAACTACCTGGCCGTGCTGGTGCCCGAGGAAACCGGCGTCACCCTGATCGACGCGATGTCCGGCACTCCGCTCCGCAAGATCGGCTCGCCCGACCGGACCGTCGTCTCCGTGGCGGCCGACCCGGCCGGGCGATGGCTCGTGACCACCGAGCGGATCAGCCGCGACACCTCGCCCTTGGACGAGGCCGATGCCCCGGCGCCGGGCCGCCCGGAATCGACCCACGTCGAGTACCGGCTCAGCTTCTGGGACCTGGATCGACTCGACCGTCCCGTCCCGCTCATGGCCGAGGGACGTCGGGATCACGACCTACGTCCGCTGTCCTACCCCTTCCAGCCGATGGTGGTCTCCGGCTCGGACGGCCGCTCGTTCGCGGTCGCCGCATCGGTCCTGCCGAATGTCACCAAGCCCAATCCGGGCGACCTTTTCATCCGGCCCTTCACGGTGCGCGACGGCCAGCCGCAGCCGCTTCGGCCGATCAATAACCAGGTCGTCGTGGCCGCCATGGCGTTCGGGCCGAGCGGGCTGCTCGCGGCCGCCGGGCGCGATCAGCAGGTGCGGCTCTACGATACGGACAATGCCGATCGCCGCGACGGCGTCGTCACGAGCTTCCAGGCGCAGACCCACCCCTGGCTGACGATGCGCTTCAGCCCGCAGGGCCTGCTCGCCCTGGCGCGACCGGGCAGCCCCATCGAGTTGTGGGACCCGGTGGCGCAGAGCCGCGTCGCCGAGTTGCCTGACTCCGTCCAGTCGACCGACCTGGCCTTCTCGCCCGACGGCCGCATGCTGGCGGCGGTCGGCCGCGGCGGTGTGACCTCGATCTGGACCATCCAGGACTCGGCCGCGCGGACGCAGCTCAGCGGGTTCGACGCGAGGCCGTGGTCGCTGGCCTTCGGCCCCGATGGCGTCCTGGCCGGCGGCGGACTCGACGGCGCGCTCTGGACCTGGCGCAGTGGCCGGTGCCCCGAATGCGGGCCGCCGCCTCCCCCGGTGGCCGCCGCTCCGGGCGGCGAGCGGACGAAGGGGGCAGGGGCCGCACCGGAAACCTCGACCGCCTTCGGCGAGTCCCGGCACGGGACGCCGCCTTCGCCCGGTCGAGGGGGGCCGGGCGGGCGCTCGCGCGGCGGGTCACGCGACGAGAATCGCCCGACATCGCTGGCATTCGACGACCGCGGCCGCCTCGTCGTCCACGAGCTCGACGGCGTGCGCGTCTGGCCGGCGGAATCGGTCGCCCACCCGCCGGCACCGCCGCCCCAATCGCTGCCCGAGATCCAGACCGGCTTTCGAATGCTACAGATGGCCCGGGCCTCCGACGGACGGACGATGGCGCTGCTTCGCGTCAGTGCGGTGTACCTCTGGCGGGCCGAGGCACCCGACCCGGCCGTCCGCGTGATCCCCCCGACGCGGCCCCCGGCCGCGGTCGCCACGCTATCGATCGGCACCAATCCCGGGCGATCCCGAGGGCCCGGCGGCGATCGATCCGTCAGTTTCCGGAACCTCCAGATCGCGCCCGGCGGCCGCCGACTCTACCTCATCGACCAGATGAGCCGCCTTCACGTGTGGGACGTGGCCGGCTCGCCCGTCGATGGCCAGGTCGCCGCGGCCGACGCTTCGGGGGGCTTCCCCATCTTCGAAGGCATCACCAACCTGGCCCTGCGCCCCGACGGCGGGCTGCTCGCGCTGGGCGATCGGATGGGCGCCGTGACCCTGGTCGACACCGCCCGCCGGAGGATCCTCGGCTCGATCCGGCCGGCGCCCGGCGAGTCCGAGTCGTTCTGGCTCGCCCTGGCCTTCTCGCCCGACGGTCGCAACCTGGCGGTCGGCTCGCAGCAGGGCGTGATCTCGATCTACGCGATCGATGACCCCGCCCGCCCGGTCCTTCGCTTCCGGCTCACCGGCCACCGCGGCCGCGTGCTGAACCTGGTCTTCGACGACCAGGGCACTCGCCTGGCCAGTTCGGGCCTCGATCCCCTCGTCGAGGTCTGGGACGTCGATCTCATCCGTCGCGAGCTCGAGCGCCGGGGCCTCGCAACCGGCACGCCCTGATCGCCCGATTCGAGGAACCCGGCCCATCCTGGGATTTTCGACTCCTCGCGTCCGCGGGCCCACCACGGCAACGGCGCACCGTTCGATCAGCGCGGGCTCCAGGCGACGCCCTGGCCGCGGAGCTTCTCGACGGCCGACCCGACCGACTCCGCGGCGAAATCGACCTCTTCCTCGGTCGTGAATCGCCCCAGGCCGAAACGCAGGCTCGACCGGGCGAGGTCCTCGTCCAGGCCCATCGCCCGCAGGACGTGGCTGGGCTCGGGGTTCGCGGCCGAGCAGGCCGAGCCCGAGCTGACCGCCACGTCGCGCATCGCCATCATCAACGCCTCGCCATCAACATCGGCGAAGCTCAGGTTCAGGTTCCCCGGCAGCCGGTCGACCGGATGTCCGTTGAGCCGGATCCCCGGGATCCGCGCCGCGATCGCAGCGTGCAGCCGGTCGCGCAGCTCGCGCTGGCGTCGGGCCTCGTCGTCCCGCTCGCCCATCGCCAGCTCGATCGCCGCGCCCAGGCCGACGATCAGCGGGACCGCGAGCGTACCGCTCCGCATCCCGCGCTCGTGGCCGCCGCCGTCGAGCAGCGGCTGGAGCCGCACCAGCGGGTCACGGCGGCGGACGTACAGGGCGCCGATGCCCTTCGGCCCGTAAAACTTGTGCGCCGAGAGGCTCAACAGGTCGACGCCGTCGCCCTGCACATCCACCGGGATCTTCCCGACCGCCTGGGCGGCGTCGGTGTGGAAGACGATCCCGCGCTCGTGGCAGAGGCGACCAATCTCGCCGATCGGGTTGAGCGTGCCGACCTCGTTGTTCGCGGCCATGACCGAGACCAGCACGGTCCGGTCGGTCAGGGCGCCTTCCACGGCTTCGGGCGAGACGCGCCCGTGCTCGTCGCAGGCGACAACCGTGACCGACCAGCCCTGGCGGGCCAGGGCCTTCACCGGGTCGAGGACGGCCTTGTGCTCGGCGTTCGCCGTGACGATGTGCTCCCCCTTGCGCCGGGCGGCCTGGGCCAGCCCCTTGATCGCCAGGTTGTTCGACTCGGTCGCGCCCGAGGTGAATACGATCTCGCGGGGCTCAGCACCGATGGCCCGCGCAATTTGCTCGCGGGCCTTCTCGACGGCCTCCTCGGCCTCCCAACCGAAGCGATGCGAGACGCTCGCGGCATTGCCGTAGTGCTCGGTGAAATACGGCAGCATCGCCGCGACGACGCGAGGGTCCGTCCGGGTTGTGGCATGGTTGTCGAGGTAGACCGGCCGTCGCATGATGAAGTCCTCATCCCGATCGGATCGGGCGGCATGGCCCGATCCGCGGGTATCCACCGTGATCGTAGGACCGCCCCGGTCGGCATTCAACCCCGGCGGAGGGGGCAGCGCCGCAGATCACCAGATCCTCGGCCCGGCCCGGCGGACGACTTCCGGCGCCTGATCCTGATACTGGAGGAAGTTGTCGCGGAATCGCCGCGAGAGCCGGAGCGCCGCGCGGTCATACTCGTCGGGGTCGGACCAGGTGTTGCGGGGCATCAATTTCCGGGCGGGGACGCCCGGGCATGCAGTCGGCACGTTCAGGCCGAAGATGGGATCCTCGACCGTCGCGACCTGGTCGAGCGCCCCCGAGTGGATCGCGTCGATGATCGCGCGGGTCTCGTCCAGGTTCATCCGCTTGCCCACGCCGTGCGGGCCGCCGGTCCACCCGGTGTTGACCAGCCAGGTGGCCGCGCCGTGCGCGGCGATCCGCCCGGCCAGCATCTCGGCATAGCGGACGGGGTGGAGCACCAGGAACGCCGCGCCAAAGCAGGCCGAGAATGTGGCCTGGGGCTCGGACACCCCGACCTCGGTGCCGGCGACCTTGGCGGTGTAGCCGCTGAGGAAGTGGTAGAGCGCCTGCGCGGGCGTCAGGCGGCTGACCGGCGGCAGCACGCCGAAGGCGTCGCACGCCAGGAAGAGGATATTGCTCGGGTGCCCGCTGGCGCACGGGATCAGCGCGTCGTCGATGTGCTCGATCGGGTAGCAGGCCCGGGTGTTCTCGGTAATCGAGCCGTCGTCGAAGTCGGGGACGCGGGTCTCGGGGTCGAAGACGACGTTCTCGAGCACCGAGCCGAACCGGATGGCCCGGTGGATCTGCGGCTCGAGCGACTCGCGCAGGCCGATGCACTTGGCGTAGCAACCGCCCTCAATGTTGAAGACGCCGCGGTCGCTCCAGGCGTGCTCGTCGTCGCCGATGAGCCGGCGCCTCGGGTCGGAGGAGAGCGTCGTCTTGCCCGTGCCCGAGAGCCCGAAGAAGAGGCTGACGTCGCCGGCCTCGCCAAGATTGGCGCTGCAATGCATCGACAGCACATCGCGGCGGGGCATCCAGTAGTTCATCGCCGTGAAGACGCCCTTCTTCATCTCGCCGGCGTAGTTGGTGCCCAGGATGACCATTTCGCGGCGGTCGAGGTGCAGCAGCACGGCGGTGCGCGAGGACGAGGCCGGGTCGAGCGGCGAGGCCGGCCGATCGCCCGCGTTGAGGATCAGGAGATCGGGCTCGCCGAAGTTCTCGAGCTCGTCGCGCGTCGGCCGGATCAGCAGGTTCTGCATGAACAGGGCGTGGTAGGCCCGCGCGCAGATCACGCGCACCTTGACCCGGTGCTCGGGATCCCAGCCGGCGTAGCCGTCGACGACGTAGATGCCGGCTCGGGCCGAGAGGAACTCGGTGGCCTCGCGGCGGCGGGCGAGGTACTCGGCCTCGGTGGCCGGGATGTTCACGGAGCCCCACCAGACGTCGTCGGCGCTCCCCTCGCTGCGGACAATCCGCTTGTCCTGCGGGCTCCGGCCGGTCTTCTCGCCCGAGAACGTCGCGAGGGCGCCCCCGGCGAGGATGGCGGCCCCTTCGTGGGCGAGGGCCCGCTCGTAGAGCCGCCCCGGCGCCGCGTTCCGCAGGACCCGAGGATGTTCGATATCGATCTCTTCGACGTGCGTTTCCAGACCGATGGCCATCGTTTCCTCCCTGGCGGGCAGCCAGCCGGGCCTATCTGAATGATAGCCGGTGGGGCCTTTGCGCGGGAACGCCGAATCCGCGAGGGGTGGCGCGATCGCCGGAAACGAAACGACCCGGAGCCTGTCGGCCCCGGGTCGGGGAGGGTTCGGGTTGGTTGGCCGGTTTCGCGGCCCGGCGCCCCGATGGCGGGGCGCCGGACGCGAAGTTGACGGGATCCCGTCGGATCATTCGGCCGGGGCTTCGGGCTCCCAGTTGCCCTCGGGCAGCGGGTGTCCTTCGTGGCCGTTGCCGTGGCCGCCGGAGTGCTGCCGTCGCAGCCGCTCGGCGATGTCCTTGGCCGAATCCTTGACGATCAGCGAGTAGATCGCCGGGAGGACGAACAGCGTGGCCGGCTCGCCGGCCAGCAGTCCGCCGAGGATCGCTCGGGCGAGCGGGGCGTTCGATTCGCTGCCTCGCTCGAGAGCCATGGCACCGGGGATGAGGGCGAAGAACGCCGAGAGGGCGGTCATCGTGATCGGCCGCACGCGCAGGCTGGCCGCCTTGCGGATCGCCTGGGTGGGCGTCAGGCCCTCGTGCCGGCGAAGCTCCTGGGCGTAGTCGGTCATCAGCACCGAGTTGGCGACCTTGATGCCGATGATGAACACGAAGCCCAGCAGCGACTGGACGTTCACCGCCGAGCCCGTCAGGTAGAGCATCGGCATGATGCCGAT
>DAIDHB010000220.1 GCA_027452145.1 Planctomycetales bacterium | reverse complement strand
TGTGGCTGCGGTCCGAGCCCGGTCCCGGGGGGCTGACGCCCCCCGGCTACGTCCGATCGCCCCCTGACGGGGGCTCGGAGCCCTGCCGGCACAGACTCCTGGCCGGCCCGGCCCCACCGTGAGCCATCCATCTGCAATGCGCTCCAGGATGTCCCGCTGGAACGGCGGCCGCCCGGGTCGTCCCGGGCAGCGAGGAAGCCCGGCGCGAGCTCGGTCACGGCCGTCTCGATCCTGCGGATCGCCCGACCTGGCCGTGCGCCCGGTCAGTGGCCCCGCGACTCCAGGCTGTGCACGATGTGCTCGACGAACACATGGCCGGCCTTCGGGAGCTCGTCCCGCTTCAAGAGCGCGATCTCGGCATCCGCCAGCGCGGGCAGTTTTAGCTCCGAGCGCACCGGGTGGATTCCCGGCGGGATCATGTTGGCCGGCAGGACGGTCACACCGAGCCCCGCCTTCACCGCCGCGAGCGTCCCCGCCAGGCTCGGGCTGGTGTAGCTGATGTGCCAGCTTCGCCGCGAGTGGTCCAGTGCCGCCAGCGCCCGCGCGCGGTAGATGCACGGCTGCGGCGAGAGCACCAGCGAGAGCCGCTCGCCCGGGCGGAATCCGTCGGCCCCCGCCCAGACCAGCGGCTCGCGCCACACCTTCGTCCCGCCCTTCACTCGCTGGGGGTCGCGCTTCGCCAGGATCACGTCGTAATCCCCCCGCTGGAAGCCGTCGAACAGGTTGAGCGTCAGGTCGCACGCGACCATCAACTGGACGCGCGGGTGGTGCTGCCGGAATCGAGCCAGCACCTCCGGCAGGTAGTGCGTCGCGAAGTCCTCCGGCGTGCCGAAGCGGATCTCCCCCTCGACGTCCGGCTCGCGCAGGCGGCTGAACGCCTCCCACTGGAGCTGGATCATCCGCCGGGCATAGCCCAGGAAGACCTCGCCCTGCGGTGTCAGCACGACCCGCCGGCCCGTCCGGTCGAACAGCTCGCAGCCGAGCTGCTCCTCCAGCTTCTTGATCTGAAGGCTCAGCGCCGACTGGGTCCGATTCACCGCGGCCGCGGCCTGGCCAAACGTCCCCGTGTCGGCGATCGCCACGAAACTCTTGAGCTGGAGCGTGTCGACGAAAAACGGCATGGCTTCCTCCGATCAGGTTTCCTCATCGTTTCGATGAGGACAATCAATTTTACTAATAGCCGTCCGCCGCGTAAATTGCCATCGTCTCGTTCCACTTGGGGGTTTCAGAGATGTTTCATGAGAACTGGCAGAATGCGTTTTCCGGTGCGGACCGGCTGTCGTGGGTGATGGCCGCGCTGATTGTTTTCGTTGTCGCGAATGTACTGGCGTTCTCAAGGCGCTACCTGGCCGGGGACCGGAACGCACGGGGGCATCGCCGCGACGTGCTGCTGCTCGGGGCGAGCGTGCTGGTCCTGGTCTTTGCGGACCATGTCCTGGTGCTGCTCGCCGCCTGGGTGGCCGCCGACCTGCTGCTGGTCCGGCTGATGATTCACGGCGGCCGGTGGGCGGCTGCCCGGAATGCGGGGTTGCTGGCGCTCCGGACGTTTGGGATCGGATTCCTGCTGCTCGGCGGCGGCCTCGGGCTGCTGGCGGTGGGCTCGGGAACCTCGTCGGTTCGCGACATCGTCGCGGCGGCCTCGGGTTCGCCGGCGGCCTCGGTCGGACTGGTCCTGATCGCGCTGGCGGCGATGACGCAGTCCGCCGCCTGGCCGTTCCATCGCTGGCTGCTGTCCTCGCTCAACTCGCCGACGCCCGTCTCGGCACTGATGCACGCGGGGCTGGTCAACGGAGGGGGCTTCCTGCTGGTGCGGCTCGCGCCGCTGTACCTCGCACGGCCGGCGCTGCTGCACGGCCTGTTCGTCGCCGGGCTGGTCACGGCGACGGTCGGCACCTTCTGGAAGCTGTTGCAGCCCGATGTGAAACGGATGCTCGCCTGCTCCACGATGGGTCAGATGGGATTCATGCTCATGCAGTGCGGGATGGGCCTGTTCGGCCCGGCGGTCTCGCACCTTTGCTGGCACGGGCTGTTCAAGGCTTACCTGTTCCTGAACAGCGGCTCGGTCGTCCGCGAGAAGCATCGATCGGAATCGACGGGCGCCCCGACACCCGCGCGGCTCGTCGCGGCGGGCCTGGCCGGCGTGCTGGGAGCACTGGCGTTTTCGAGCGCCAGCGGAATCGGCGCCGGCCTGAGAAATACGGGCGGCCTCATGGCGGGCCTGGCCTTCCTGGCGGCGGCGCAGCTCGCCTTCGGGTTGCTCCGGGCGCCGATGACCCCATTGCGCCTGTTTGCCGCGTCCCTGGTCGGCGCGGGAGCGGGGATCCTCTACGGCCTGAGTGTCCGCCTCGTCGAGGCGATCCTCGCGCCGATGCACGCGACCCAGGCGCAGCCGATGGACGCCCTGTATGCCGCCGGCTTCGCGATCGTCGTCCTGGGCTGGCTCGCGCGGAATCTCAACCTCCCCGGCCGCCTGGAAGCCCGCGCCGCGTGGAAGCGGCTGTACGTCGCGGCCCTGAATGGCAGCCGGCCAGCCCCGCGGACCGTCACCGCCGTCCGGACCTCGTATCAGTACTGAAAGGAATTCCGATGAGTGCTCTGACGACACCAGGGACCGACCATCATCGCCACGGCCCCCGAGGCGGACGAATGCCGAGCCTCCGCGCGCTCGTGGCCGCCGCGGCGGATGTCGTGGCACCGGTCTGGCCGCTGAAGACCTTCATCGCCGTCAACCCGCTCCAGGGTCTCGAGGATCGGCCGTTCGAGCAGGCGATCCTCGACGCCGAGCGGCATCGACCCGCCCACCTGCACGCCGGCGAGGGCTGCGAGGCCGTGAACCGCGAGCTGATCAAGTGGTGCTCCGTGTTCTTCGACGACGGCCAGGCCGTGATCCCCATGCCGGGGCGCCGGCTCGGCCTGTATCGGTCCTTCGCCGATCTGGCTCCGTACGACCGGGCGCTGGCCGTCTCTCCCGAGGCCAGAGCGTTCCTGGCGACGTTGCCGGACTCGGCCGAGGAAGCGATCGCGCAATGCCTCGATCGGCTCGGGATCGCGGCAGTCCGGCGCGAGGCGTTCATCCGCCTGGCGCTCGCCGCTCTGCCGGGCTGGTCGGGTCACGTGAAATGGCGGGAATCCTGGCAGGACCCCGTGGAACAGTCGAAGCACCCGGCGACCCTGGTCGACTACGTCGCCGTGCGGCTGGTGCTGACCTGCATCCTCTGGCCGAATGCGGGATCCGCCGAGATCCCCTCCATCGATCCGCCCGCATTCCTCGCCGGGCTGCCGGCCGCCGAGGAGCGCTACCGCACGGCGCTGCTCAACCGGCTGCGACCCCGGACGCGGGCGCGGGCGCTCGCGGGCGCGCCATCCGCAGGCCGTCGGCCCGACGCCCAGCTTGTGTTCTGCATCGACGTCCGCTCCGAGCCGATCCGCCGCGCGATCGAGGACCGGGGCGATTACGAGACCCTCGGCTTCGCCGGATTCTTCGGCGTGCCGGTGCGGGTGAAGGGCCGCGACGACGACCACGCCCACGACTCGTGCCCGGTATTGCTCCGGCCCGATCACGAGGTCGGCGACCGCGTCGCGGAGGCGCCGGCGCCCCTGGTCCGTCGGCATGAACGTGGCCGCGCGCTGCTGCGGCTGCCGGCCTCACTCTACGGGCGGCTCAAGTACCACTTCGCAACGCCGTTCGCGCTGGTCGAGATGCTGGGGCCCTGGCTGGGCCTGCGCATGCTCGCCCGGACATTCGCCCCCTCGCGGCTCGCCCAACTGGCCGGGGCAGCCCGTCGAACCGTGATGCCCCCGGTGCCGACCGAGCCGGTGCTCCAGGACATCCCCCTCGAGCAGCGGGCCGACTTCGGCGAATCGGCGCTCCGGATGATGGGGCTCACCAGCGACCTGGCGCCGCTGGTGGTCTTCTGCGGGCACGGCAGCACCACGACGAACAACGCGCATGCGTCGGCCCTGGATTGCGGCGCCTGCGGCGGCAACCGCGGCGGACCGAACGCCCGGATCCTCGCCGCGATCCTGAACGACCGGAGCGTCCGCGCGAACCTGGCGGACCGCGGGCTCGCCATCCCGCCGGATACCCTTTTCCTCTCCGGCGAGCACGACACCGCGACCGATCGGATCGTCCTGGACGCGGCATCCGGCGCGAGCCCCGAACATCAACCGCGAATCGCAAAACTGCGCGATGATCTGGCTCACGCCGGAACCCGGAACGCCCACGAACGCGGCCGGTCGCTCGGCCTGCCCGCGCTCGATGACGACGCCTCCCGCCGGGCAGTCGAGCGAAGGAGTGTCGACTGGGCGGAGGTCCGTCCCGAGTGGGGGCTGGCGCGCAACGCCGCCTTCATCGTCGGCCCGCGGGCGCTGACGCGCGGCATCGACCTCGACGGCCGCTGCTTCCTGCACTCGTACGACTGGGCGAGCGACCCTTCCGGGACGACCCTCGAGGCGATCCTCACCGCGCCGATGGTCGTGGCACAGTGGATCAACAGCCAGTACTTCTTCTCGACGGTGGACAACGTCGCGCATGGGAGCGGCAGCAAGGCGACGCAGAACGTTACTGGCAAGATCGGGGTCATGCAGGGAAATGCCAGCGACCTGATGCACGGCCTGCCGCTGCAATCGGTCCACGCCGACGACAGCCGGCCGTACCACGAGCCGCTGCGGCTGCTGACCGTCGTCGAGGCACCGCGTTCCTCGCTCGACGCGGTCATCCGCCGGCACGAAGTCCTGCGGAAGCTGTTCGGCAATGGCTGGGTCACGCTGGCCTGCCTCACGCCGGACGGAGGTCATGCGTATCTGTTGAACCGCGACCTGACCTGGCAGGAAGTCGACCCCGCGGGCGTTCGGCCCGCTCCGGCGCTCGCGTGTTGTTGACGACCCGGCACGACGGGGTGATGCTCGAGGGATCGCCCGGCATCACCCCGGCGTGTCCTGGTTCGCGGGTCGGCATCGCCGCGCAAGGCGTGGCACTCCCCACGTCCCTGGCGCCGGCGAAGGCCGGGCCCCGATTCTCGTCCGAGGTCCAGTCTGCGTATCATCGATCGAGGTGAACCACCGGAGAACCGCCGTCATGGAATCCTCGCCCGATGATCTCGACCGCCTGCCGCGGATGCGGCCCGCCGACGATGCCATCCTCTCGCCGATCACGGTCAACATTCCCCGGCGCACCTTCAGGCTGACGCCGACGCTCCCGCAATGGGGGCTCCTCGCTGGGATCGCGCTGGTGCTTGTTTGCGGCCTGATCCTCCTCGGCGCTTACGGCCTGGCCTCGATGATCGACCCGGGTGACTCACAATACTCGTCGCACGTGTTCCAGCGGTTCTTCGCATACGACCGCTGGGCCGTCAGGCTGGCCATTGCGGGGCTGGTCTCGGGTGTGTTCCTGATCGTGCACCTCGGACGTAGAGCCCTACAGGCGGCCGCGTGAATCACGGAACGCACAAGGTCGTCCAACGAGTGCCGGGCAAGCGGGTTCCAGCTCGTTGCCGTGACATCGCTCGCCGGCGAGATGCGCAGATAGGCCGGCCCCGGCCCCGATCCGGAATCCGTCCGCCATCCCGAACGGCTGTAGGAGGGTGCTCCGTCCCCCGACCCGGCGGGGCGGATGGGACGAGATCTGGTCGGTCGGCGGGCGGAGGATCGGTTCGTGGGACGGAGTCGGGTCGGCGGGCGGAGGACCGGGCCGGGTCGGCGGACGGAGCCGCCTCCTACACGGGACCGGGCGGGCCGGAGCGGGTTGTCTCGGCGGATGGAGCCGGCTCCTCCAACGGAGCGGGCCCGCCAGACGGGATTCGCGGACGGACCGGGACCCGCGGCAGGCGCACGCGAAAGCGCGTTCCGTGGCCCGCGCCGCTCTCGGCCGTGAGCGTGCCGCCGTGGGTCGTGGCGATGCGCAGCGCGACCGCCAGGCCCAGGCCGACCCCCGCGCGGCCCAGTCGACGGGCGGACTCCGAGCGATAGAACGGCTCGAAGACGCGCGGAAGGTCGTCCGGAGGAATGCCGCAACCGAGGTCCTCGACCTCGAGAAGTACCGTATCCGCCACCGCGCCGACGCGTACCGTGATCGGCGTGCCGGGCTCGCTGTACTTGGCGGCGTTCTCGAGCAGGTTGTCGAGCAACTGGCCCAGCAGCGGCGGGTGCGCGCGGGTCCAGGGTTCATCGTCGCCGATGCGCTCGAAGTGCAAGTCGGGCGCCCGCCCGCCGTCGCGGGCCGACCAGGATTCGAGGTGGTCCGACACCCACGAGGCCAGGTCGAGCGGCTCGAGGTCGGGCAGCGCGGCCTCGGCGTCGGCTCGGGCGAGGAACAGCAGGGCCTCGACCACGCGCCAGAGTCGAGCCGAATCGTCGTGAAGCCGATCGAGCACACGCTCGTGCTCCTCGACGCTGCGAGGGCGTCGGCGGGCGACATCGATCGCCGCGATCAGTGCGGCGAGCGGCGTGCGGAGCTGGTGCGACGCCTGGCCGGTGAACTGCCGCTGGCGCTCGAGCGCGACGTGCAGGCGGTCGAGCAGGCCGTTGAAGCTGCCGGCGAAGGCTTCGAGCTCGTCGCGGGTGCCGGGGCTGGGCAGCCGCCCGTCATCAAAAGGCATGGTGCGCGCGGATTCGGCCATCAGCGCGAGGGGCGCCAGCGCCCGCCGGGCGAAGTACCGGCCGATCGCGGCGGCCAGGGCCCAGAGGCCCAGCGAGATCAAGGGGAGCGCGACGCCCAGCGAGCGGATCTCCGCCTCGATCGGACCGAGCGGCGCCCACGCGGCCAGGAAACGAGGCCGGCGCTCGCGGCCCGGCGGCGGGCCGTCGCGATCGTCGCGGGCCGGCCGGCGCTCGCGATCCTTCTCCCTGTCCTTGCTCCGCGCCTCGGGCGGCCCGCCCCTGCGGCGTCGGCCGCCGCCCAGCGGACGGGCCAGCACCCGCCAGCGCCGGCCGTCCGGGCCCGTGATCGTCGTGGCCGCGTCGACGGCGATCGGGCCGAGGTCGCGGCCGTCGAGGATCGTCGGCCGGGGGTCGACGGCGACCGGCCCGAACCCGACCCGCCGGCCCGACTCGTCGAACATCGCCCAGCTCACGCGGCCGCCCTGCGCAGGCCGCTCGGGGAACCGATCGAGCACCGCCTCGAGCTCGTGATCCAGGGCCAGCCGCAGGCTCGTCCCGGCCAGGATGTACAGGCACGCTGAGAACCCCCCGAAGGCCAGCGCCAGCGCCACCAGGAACGCCACCGAGACGCGCGTCACCAGCGTCATCTCACGAGCCCTCCTCGGCCGCCGACGCGGGCGGGTCGCCCAGCAGATAGCCCCGGCCGCGCACGGTCTGGATCACGCGCGGCCCGTGCGCCTCGAGCGCCCGGCGCAGCTCCTTGACGTGGACATCCAGCGTGTTGGAGACGAAGTCGTAGTCCTCGCCCCAGACATGCCCGTAGATCCGCGCGCGCGACAAAACCTCCTCGGGGTGGCGAAGGAAGAAGACCAGCAGCGCCAGCTCCTTGGTGGTGAGGTCCACCGGCCGGCCGGCCCGCTCGGCCTTCTGCGTGGCGAGGTCGACGCGGATGTCGCGATAAACGAGCGTCAGCACCTCGCTCGGCCGGCCCCGACGCACGAGCGCCCGGACACGTGCCAGCAGCTCGGCGAAGGCGAACGGCTTGCACAGATAATCATCGGCGCCGGCGTCGAGCCCGAGCACGCGGTCGCTCACCGCGTCGCGCGCGGTGAGGAACAGCGCGGGCGTGTTGCCGCCGTCGCGGCGATGGGCCTTCAGCACCTCCAGCCCATCCGTACCGGGCAGCCACCAATCGAGGATGACGAGGTCCCACCCCTCGGACCGCAGCGCCTCGCGCGCGGCGTCGCCATCGGCCACGTGCGCGACCGCGAAGCCCTCGTCGGAGAGCCCATCCACGATCGACCGCGCGAGGCTGGCGTCGTCCTCGACGAGCAGGACCCGCTTGTCCATGATGCCCCCCGGGTAGGCCGTCGCAACCGCCAATGATGCCGTCACCCCGGCCGATCGGCGCGCGCCGTCGCCCTCGCCCCGATTACAACACAACCGCTCCACCCGGCGGGAGGCGACTCGCGAAGATGAAGCCGATTTCATCGTCATCCGGGGAAATGGCGAGATGGCAGGGGCGGGCCGCACGCGCTCCCCGATGTTCAAGCTGGAATTGTGGGCCCCTGTCGCCAGTTCGCCAGGGCGGAGGACCCTGCGACTCGCGCCGCCGGCCTCTCGGATCGATACCCGGTCGCGGCGACGTACCACTCGACGTTCCTGATGACAGCAGAGCGCCCCGCGCGGCGATTTCGTGGATGGCGTGGCCCATGTTGCGGGATCCGTCGCCGATACCAGACGGGCAGCCCTCCGCGGACCGGGGGCCGGCGGCTCCAGCAAGACACCCGAATCCATCAATCAGGTGAGCGAATCCCATGAAACGATCGATCGCGGCACTCGGGCTGATCGTCGCGGCGGCGCTGGTAGCCGGATCCCTTTCGGCGCAGCAGGCGGGCCGGCCCGAGCGGGGCGGGCCCGGCGGCGGCATCGGGATGGGGATGGGCATGGGCATGGGGCGGTTCGGCCCGCCGCCGGTCCTGGCGGCCCTCGACGCCGACGGCGACGGCGAGGTCTCGGCGAAGGAGATCGACAACGCGGCCGCCGCGCTCCGCACGCTCGATAAGAACAAGGACGGTAAGCTCAGCCGCGAGGAGCTGCTCGGCGTGCCCCGCGGCTTCGGGCCGGGTGGGCCGGGCGGAATGGGCGGTCCCGACCCCGCCGAGGTCGTCAACCGGATGATGGCGTTCGACAAAAACGGCGACGGCAAGCTGAGCAAGGACGAGCTGCCCGAGCGGATGCGGGGCCTGATGGACCGCGCCGACGCCAACAAGGACGGGTTCGTCGACAGGGAAGAACTGACCCGGGCGGTGCGGCAGCAGGCCGGCGGCGGGCGCGGCCGGGGCGAGCGCCGCGAGGGCTTCGGGCCGCGCGAGGGCCGCGGCGGCGAGGGAGACGCGAACGCGGGCGGTCGCGGCCGGAGGCGCGAGGACGAACCTCGGCGATAGGCGGTTCACGAGCGCAGGCCATTCCGATCCGATGACGAACGAGGAGAATCATGAGACCGACAACGTTCCGCATCTCGCCGTCCGCTGCCCGTGCCGCCGGGGCACTGATCCTGTTGCTGCTGCCGCCCAGCCGGCCCGGCGTCGCCGCGTCGGACGCGCGCGACTACGAATTCCGGCATGAGAACGTGCTGGGCACATCGATGGAGCTGGTCGTCCGCGCCGACAACGAGCAGGCCGCGACGGCGGCGGAAGCCCGGGTGCTCGGCGAGATCGACCGCCTGGCGAGGATCCTCAGCGGGTATGACCCGTCGAGCGAGGTCCGCCGCTGGCAGGCGACGAGCGGCGCCGCCGTGAGGGTATCGCCCGAGCTGTTCGAGCTGCTGCGCGAGAGCGACCGATGGCGCGAGGCCAGCGGTGGCGCGTTCGACCCGCGGGTGCAGGTCCTGACCGAGCTCTGGTCGCGCTGCGCCCGGCTGGATCGCCTGCCGACCGAGGCCGAACGGCGCGCGGCGCGGGCGATGCTGGCCGGGCCGTCGTGGCGGCTGGACGAGGCCCACGGGACGGCCGAGCGCCTGACGGCCTGCCCGCTGAGCCTCAACTCGATCGGCAAGGGATATATCATCGGCCGGGCATGCGAGGCGGCGCTGGACCCGGCGCGGGGCGTCCGGGGCGTGTTGCTCAATATCGGCGGCGACGTCCGGGCCGTCGGTGACGGGACCCGGCTGGTCGGCGTGGCGCCGCCGTCGGGCGACTCGGAGTCGGCCGGGCCGGTCGCACTGGTACAGGTCCAGGATCGCTCGGTCGCCACCAGCGGGCGGGCGCAGCGCGGGTTTTCCATCGGCGGCCGGTGGTACTCGCACATCTTCGACCCCAGGACCGGCGAGCCGGCCGCAGAGGTGGTCGGCGCCACCGTCATCGCCCCGCGTGCGGCGGACGCCAACGCGCTGGCGACCACGCTGAACGTCCTGCCGCCCGACGAGGGCCTGCGGCTGATCGCCTCGATCGCGGGGGTCGAGTGCCTCCTCTTCACGGCCGATGGGCAGGTCCGCCGGAGCGCCGGGTGGTCGCGGTACGAGCGTCCGCTGGTCGCCCTGGCCCTGGCCTCGCCGGTCCGGCCCGCCGCGCCCGCCGGGGACGACGGGAAGGCCAATTCCGGCGGCTCGTGGGGCGACACGCACGAGGTCCGGGTGAACTTCGAGATCAACGGGCCCGACGGCAATGCCCGGCGATATCGGCGCCCCTATGTGGCCGTGTGGGTCGAGGACAGGGACGGCCTGACCGCGCGGACGCTGGCGCTCTGGATCCAGACCCGGCAGCCCGGCCCGCGCTGGCACCCGGATCTGAAGCGCTGGTATCGCGACGACCAGGTCCGGCGGCTGGCCGACGACGCCGACCTGATCGACACCATGTCGCGTCCGACCCGGCCGCCGGGCAAGTACAACGTCGCCTGGGACGGCAAGGACGACCACGGCAAGCCGCTCGCGCCCGGCAAGTACACGATCTGCATCGAGGCCGCCCGCGAGCACGGGACCTATCAGATCCTCCGCAAGGAAGTCACCGTTGGCGACAGGCCGTTCGCCGAGGACCTGAAGGGCAACGTCGAGATCAAGTCGGCGTCGATCGAGTATCGACGGAAGGGAGAAGGGCGATAACGCGGCCCGTGGCTGTGGCTTATTCCGGTTTCGGTTTTCGGTTTTCGGCTTTCGGTTTTCGGTTTTCGGTTTTCGGTTTTCGGTCTCTGCTCTTCGTTCCTCGGTCTGAATTCACCGCGGCGGCGAGCGTGCCTCGCCCCGTCCCCACGACTCGTGTTTCCTGCCTGGGAGAACCTACCATGAAGCGTACCACCCTGGCGATCGCCACGCTGATCGGCACCGCCGCATTCGCCCACGACGCACCAGCGCAGCAGTCCGGCGGACCCGGCCGCGGCGGGCCGCCGAACCCGCTGCTCCAGGCGTTTGACACGGACCACGACGGCGCGCTCTCCGCGGCCGAGATCAACGCTGCCGCCGCGAGGCTGCGCGAGCGCGACGCCAACAGGGACGGCAAGCTCACCGCCGACGAGCTGCCGCGCGGCGGCTTCGGACGCGGGCCGGGCGGAGGCGGACCCGGCGGCGGTTTCGGACGCGGGCCGGGGGCGATGGAAACCAGCAACGACCCGAACAAACCGCCCCTCGCGAAGGACGACGGCGAGAAGCGGATCCTCGCCGCGATCGAGGAGGCTCGCAAGGGCCAGCGCTATGCCAATGTCTCGACGGCCGACGGGCGGTTGCTACGGCAGCTCACCGAGTCCCTCGGCGCCCGGCGGGTGGTTGAGCTGGGCACATCGACCGGCGAATCCGGCCTGTGGTTCTCACTCGCGCTGCGCAAGACCGGCGGCAAGCTGTTCACGCACGACATCGACCCCGGCCGGATCGCCGTCGCCCGCGAGAACTTCAAGCGCGGCGGCGTCGAGGACATCGTCGTGATCACCGAGGGCAACGCCCACGAAACCGCCGTCCACAACAAGGAGCCGATCGACATCCTCTTCATCGACGCCGAGAAGGAAGGCTACGACGCCTACCTCAAGGAATTGTTACCCTACGTCCGACCCGGCGGCCTCATCATCGCCCACAACATGCGCCGTCCCGCCCCGAATCCTCGCTACATCGAGGCGATTACCACCAACCCCGACCTCGACAGCTCGTTCGTCCTGATGGACGGCGCGGGCGTCGGGATCACTCTCAAGAAGCGTTGACTGCCAGTGGTCAGTGGTCCGTGGTCAGTGGTCAGTGTGGTCAGTGGTCAGTGGTCCGTGGTCAGTGGTCCGTGGTCAGTGGTCCGTGGCGGGACACCATCCTACTTGCCTTCGGTGGCCAGACGTGTTGACCTGGACGTCTCGGGGTGATCCCGGACGTTCGCGTCAGCGACCAGTGACCAATGACCAATGACCAATGACCAATGACAAACAACAGATAATTGGAGTCCACCCGATGCCGACGATCATCTCCCGACCGAGCCGCCGCGGGTTCCTGGGCGCGCTGGCCCTGGGCGCCTCGGCGTTCACCGTCCGGGGCGCCTTCGCCGACGAGCTGACTCGCACGCCCCGCATCCAGGAGGGGCCGTACTACCCGACGAAGCTCCCGCTGGACACGGACAACGACCTGTTGATCATCAACGACGCGATCACGCCGGCCGTGGGCGAGATCACGCATCTCTCGGGTCGGATCCTCGACGCCAGGGGGGAGCCGATCCGCAACGCGCTGGTGGAGGTCTGGCAGTGCGACCGCGACGGGACGTACCTGCGTCCCCACCTCGAGAACGGCGAGAAGTACGACACCAACTTCCAGGGCTTCGGGCGGTTTTTGACCGGGTCGACCGGCGAGTATTACTTCCGCACGATCAAGCCCGTGCCGTACACCGGCCGGCCGGCGGCACATATTCATTTCAAGATCTGGAAGGACAACAAGGTGCAGCTCACCACCGAGTGCTTCGTCAAGGGGTACAAGGGGAACGAGCGCGACGGGATCTACCGCCGGGCGATGGGGACGAAGGGCGGCGACCGCCTGCCGGTGGATTTCACCCCGGTCAAGGGCTCGAAGATCGGCGAGCTGGCGGCGCGGTTCGAGATCGTGCTGGGCTACACGCCGCCGGCGTGAGGACGGCTCGCGAAAAGTCTTGAGTCGTTGTCAGGAGCCGACCAGGACGTAGCAATCGGTTGCAGCGGCCCCACGGCACGGGCCGCCGGGCCTGGTCGTCAGAGCGCGTAACGATTGGCTAGAGCGCATTGCCGTTGCGTCGGGTACGGGCGAGAGATGGAGGTTCGAGTCGGTCCCGGCAGCCCACGACGTGGGCGCCAGGACGTCGCCGGGGGGCGTCAGCCCCCCGGACCGCCAGGCGAACCCTCATCTCCCCGCCATCATGTCACTCTCCCGGCCGCGACCCCGCGTGGCGGGGTCGCGGCCGGGAGGGTCCCTCGAGAGGATTTGGTGTGTGGGGCTGCGGTC
>DAIDHB010000219.1 GCA_027452145.1 Planctomycetales bacterium | reverse complement strand
AGCCGGGGGGCGTCAGCCCCCCGGATCGGACCGCCGCGCCACACACCGATTCCGCGCGACGAACCCTCCCGGCCGTGACCCCGCCACGCGGGGTCACGGCCGGGAGGGTGACACCGATGTCGGGGAGATGAGGGGTCGCATGGCGTTCCGGGGGGCTGACGCCCCCCGGCTACGTCCTGACGCCCACGTCGTGGGCTTCCGAGACAGACTCTCAGCCGAGCAGCCGGTCGACCTCCGGCAGCATCGCGGCGAAGTCGATCTTGTGGTGGCACGCCTCGCGGGCGGCGGCGAGGTCGGCGCCCTGCCAGTCGCGCTCCTCGGCCGACAGCTCGGCATAGGCCTCGCGGGCCAGGCCGGGCATCCCGTGCGACTCGTGATAGGTATAGGCCCGCGCCAGGTCGCCGAGCCGCGCCTGGGTGCCGGCGGCGAGCGAGCACCGGCCGTCGCAGCCCGGGCACATCGTCGGGTTCGAGGCGAGCACCGCATCCCGCAGCTCGTTGATCTCGGTGACCGTCAGGGGCTCGAACCGACGGGCCGCGTCGGCGTTCTCGCGGATCTGCTCGGTGTTCCGCAGGGTCACGCACGAGGCCGAGAACCGCTCGTCGGTCCAGATTGCCTGGAGCAACCCCTGCGCGGGGGTCAGCCCCTTCGCCTTGATCGACGGGACATGCTGCGCCGTGAATCTCGTCTGGCCGGCGAGCTGCTTCATCGACACCAGCCCGATGCCCTTCGCATGGCAGGCGTCGAGGGCCTTGTTGAGCGCCGAGCCCTTGTCGAGCCACGGGGTGTACTTGAGCATGATCACGTCGATGAAGCCGCCCTCGGCCGCGTTCTGGATCTGCTCGGCGATCTTCGCGTCGTGGGTCGAGAAGCCGACGAACCGCACCTTGCCGGTCTTCCTGAGCGCCTCGGCGGCGTCCTTCATCTCCTTGCTCTTCGGCCAGTCCGTCTGCGCGGTGTTCAGCCCGTGGAAGAACAGCAGGTCGATGTAGTCCGTCCGGAGCGCGGCGAGCCGCTCGTCCAGCTTTTTGAGCATTTCCGACGGCGTGCCCACGTGGTGCTTGGTCGCCAGGAAGATCGTCTTGCGGACCTCGGGCATCGCGGCCAGCCAGTCGCCGATGACCCTCTCCGAGTTCCTGTACCCCTCGGCGGTGTCGAAGTAGCGCACGCCCTCGAGGTAGGCGGTGCGGAGGAGCCGGTTGAGCCCGGCGGGCTCGCCGACCGTGCCGTGGTTGAGCAGCGTGACCTCGACTCCCGTCTTGCCCAGCTTGCGCGTGGGCAGGACCGGCTGGCCGCCGGCCTTCGGCTCGTCCGACGACGCCGAGGCCGAACTCGCCGACCCGCCCGCGATCAGGCCCGTGGTCGCGGCGGTCGCCGCCATGCCCGCCTGGAGGAACACGCGGCGATCCACGGAACTGGAATGCGCTTCGCTCATCTCTCGGCTCTCCTCGACGCATGGGACGCGATGAAAACAGCAGGGAGTCGGGCAGCCCGCCCGTCCCGCTCCGGACGATGAAATACGTGTGCCCGCCATCCTAAACGAAGCGGTCGAGCAATGCATCCCCGAGTTGGCCCCGCGAAAACGGCCCCGACCCGGCCGCTGGCGGCCGTCCGATCGGTCGAATATCCTGGCCGGACGGCGGAGTGGAGCGGGCGTTCCGCGGCCGCACTGGATCGGATCGGGTCGGCCGGGACCGCGCGGGCAAGTCGCCCGGCTGGCGGTCTGGATTCAACATCGTGCCGGGGAGCTTCCTGGAATGAGAATGGCGATCACATTGGCGGTGTTACTAGGATGCGCGGGCATGGCGAGCACTGCGCTTGCGCAGGAGGAGAAGGCGAAGGCCAGGGCCAAGGCGCAGCCGCCGCGCGGGCCGCACCCGGATTCGCATTACCGGCTGGGGCCGGATTCGCTGCCGCAGGAGGGCGTCCCGAAGGGCGAGATCCGCGGGCCGTTCACGCTCCCCAGCCAGGCGTATCCGGGCACCCAGCACACGTACTGGGTGTACGTGCCGGCCCAGTACGACCCGGCGGTGCCGGCGGCGCTCATGGTCTTCCAGGACGGCCAGGCGTTCAAGGACGAGAAGGGCGACATGCGCGCCCAGAACGTGATGGACAACCTGATCTACCGCCGCGAGATCCCCGTGATGATCGGCGTGTTCATCAACCCGGGCCGTCGGCCCGATCAGCCCGAGCCCACCCCGCGCAACTGGGGCGACCGCGACACCAACCGGCCGACCGAGTACAACTCGCTGGATGACCGCTATGCCCGGGTGATCACCGAGGAGCTCATGCCGGCCCTGCGGAAGGATTACAACATCTCTACCGATCCCGAGAGGCACGGCATCGGCGGCTCGAGCTCGGGCGCGATCGCCGCGTTCACCGTGGCCTGGGAGCGGCCCAACGAGTTCCGCAAGGTGCTGAGCAACGTCGGCAGCTTCGTCAACCTGCGGGGCGGTCACGTCTATCCCGAAAAGGTCCTCGCCAGCGAGAAGAAGCCGATCCGCGTGTATCTGTGCGACGGCCGGAACGACAACCGCGGCCTCCGCAACGGCCGGTATGACGAGACCCGCGACTGGTTCCATCAGAACGTCCGGCTGATGAAGGCCCTGACGCAAAAGGGCTATGACGTGAACTACACATGGGGGATGAACGCCCACGGCCAGAAGTTCGGCGGGGCCATTTTGCCCGACATGATGCGCTGGCTCTGGCGCGATGCCCCGGTCTCGACCGACCCGAGGGACATGACCGAACGCTCGTTCCGCCAGCCGGCCGCGAAGAAGTCGGCCGGCTCGTGACTCCGGGCGAACCGGCGACGTGAGTCGCCGGGTCATCCTTCAGTCGGCGGGCATGCCACCTCCGTCGGGGCGGCCGGGAGAACCCGCGACGTGAGTCGCCGAGCCATCATGCTTCGGTCGTCGGGCCTGCGGGATTGATTGACAGACCCGGCGACTCACGTTGCCGGTTCGCCAAAACCACCGGGGCCCCAGCGACTGGCGTCGCCGGTTGGCCGGATATTCGGCTCGCCGGCCCGGCTGCCGGGAAGGGGGATGTCCGCCGGGTTCCGGACGGCGGCGGCCAGAGCTCAGCCGGGCGGGTTGGATCGGCCGACCGAGCAATTGTCCGGATATTGCTATTTGTTTCGTGTCCTTCCCATGGTGCACGTCTCGGCCTCGAGCTCCGAGCGACCGTTACCACGACGCGGGAAGCTTCCAGAGTTTCATGATCGGCGTCACGGGCTCGTCATGAGAGTTCACCCCGTACGTCTGGGTCGCCATTGTCCGCCCGTCGGGGGACAGTCGGACAAACTTGCAGAGACTCAACGGCGGACCAAATTCCACTCGACCCAGGAGCTTTCCCGTTTCGAGGCTGAGCACCGAAGCGAGATGAGAGCCGGGGTAGCCTCCCACCGCCAGCAGCTTCCCATCGAACGACATAGAAGGATTCTGGGAATAGTCGCTGCCGAATTCTATTGAGACAGGAAGACGCTTCAGTACCTTCCCCGAGGGGACATCTCGGATCGAGAGTTGGCTGTCCTCGCACGAGATCAGCTTCGAGCCATCTCGGGAGAAGACCCAGTCGCCGCCTGGTTTCAGGCCAAAGCATTCCATGCCGCTCTCCAGGCTGAAAACCCCATAGCCGTCATCTGGGGTGCGGAGGATCGCGTGCCGACCGTCAGGTGATAGGACCTGGGGAATCGGGGCCTTCCCGAGATTCAGGGTGCCTCGCAGTTCCCCTGACCGGACCTCCCAGCGCTCCACGACGAGATCAAACTCGTGAGTGCGCACCAGCGCGAGGAGGATACGGTCGTCGTCCATGAAGATGAGGCGCTTCATGGATAGACGCTTCAGGGGGATGCGAGCTTTCTCCTTCTTTGCGGCAATGTCCCAGATCACAGTCCCATGAGGATCATAGACGACTGCCAGGATCTTTCCGTCCTTCGAGTAAGCGGCCGTGCTGCCCCAAAGCTCGCCCTTGTAGGGGCACGGGAGCGTCTCCACCTTTCCAGTCGTAAGGTCGCAAAACTTGACTTCCCCCTCGGGTTTGAGTAGGGACGCCACGCGTCCGTTGGGTGCGAAGACGACGTCCTCGCAGTAGGTTGGATCCACGAAGTCCGCGGGGAATTTGGCAATCGTCGCGGCCTGTTCCTGAGCGGTCGATAGACGCCCACATCCGCCAGTCGGCCCGAGAGTCGAGAGCATCAGCAATACTCGGAAGAAGCGAGGTCCAAGCTGGTAGGGCATCGCCGTTCCCCCAGGTCCTTCTGCCGTCCAGGAACACGGAGTGCCCCGACGGCTAGCGCCCGCGCCGTTTGTTACAACCCGGTTTATTGTATGACCGGCGCGAGGAAAGGGGGACGGAGGCGCGGAAAGGGCATGGAACGAAATATCGGCAGTTGACCGATGTTCCCGCCGTCCGGCCCGCCCGTCCGGGCCCTCGCCGCCGCCGGCCGGGGGCGGCGAGGGCCCCGGGGCGTGAGAATCTGCCAGGCCCCGATGGGTTTCCTGGCCCCTCCGTCTGAAAGACGTCCGTCAAGGCAGCAGGTCGTCCACCGCGATCCGACCGACCTCGACGCCGTCGATGACCACGGGTACGTCCTGGCCCGACCGATAAACACTGCGCAATCGGTAGCCCGACGGGGTGGGATCGGCGTGGACCTCGACCTGGCGGTCGACCAGGTTGACGATCCAGTAGGTCGGGATCTTGCCGCCGGCGTAGATCGGGGCGAGCTCGCGATCGTCGCGGAGGCTCGAGTCGGCAACCTCGACGATCAGGGCGATCTCGGGAGGGTCGGGGTCCCGGTGCCCGTAGTCGCGAACCGTTCCCCGGACGACCGCTCGATCCGGCTCGGGCTTGCTCGCCCGGCTGGGGATGCGAACCGGCTTCGACGCGCGAATATACCAGCCGGGCGGGATGACGCGTCGCAGGGCCTCGCCGCAAAGATCGTCGGCCGTGTTGTGGGGCGGGTTCTGGGTCATCCGGGCCACCAGGTATCCGTCAATCAGGTGGAACCTGTCCTTCTTCGAGAACACGCCGGAGTCGACCAATTCCTCGTACCGCTCGAGGCTGAATCGATAGAGCGGGGACGGTATCCATCCGGGGTCCGCCGGATTCGTTTCCGCCGCTGTGGCCGTCGCATCAGGCGCCGTGAGTGTGGACATGGGGATCGCTCCTTGACGAGACGGCCGGCCCGGGATGGCCGCGGCCTCCGGAACTCATAGTTTATCTGATCCTCTGCAACGCCTCCACCGGACGGGACCCGGAACGGGGACCAGGGACCGGGCCGCCGTTCGGACCCGATTCGACTCGATTCGACTCGACTCGACCCGACTCGACTCGACCCGGCCCGATCCGGCCACTGGACAGCGTCTGCCCTCCCGCACATCGCCCGGTTCGCCAGGAAAGGACCCGGCGACGGACGTCGCCGGGTCGCCGGACGGGCTGCCTCAGTGATCCGTCTCACCCTCCTTCATCGGCAGCCTGAATTGCTCTGGGCGCTCGGCGATCACCCGGCGGAGCCACTCGGGCGAGTATCCGACGCCGCGGCCGCGGCCCTGGTCGTTCTTGACGTAGCCGTCCACGTGCTTGACCAGGATCGACTCGGCCACACCCTGCCAGTTGCGGAACACCGATTCACCCGTCGAGACCGAGTAATTCGTGAGGAACTCGCGCATCAAACCCTCGTCCTTCCCACCCAGCTTCGCCGCCGCCTCCTCGATGACGGGCTGCATCTTCAGCAGGTCCCCCTCGCGCCTCGCCTGCGCGGCCTTCACATCGGGCGCGACTCGCGACCAGCGGTCGTAGCACAGGTTCGACACCAGGTTCGAGACCCACCACGCCGATTCCCAGTCGAACTTCCTGTAGTCGCCGCGAGTATAGGGCGCCGGCAGCGCGGTGATCCCGCAATACAACGGGGTGAAGCACGAGACCGCCGCATCGTCCGGCGTGAACCAGGTGACCCCGCCAACAGCGTCCGGCATCCCCTTGCGGCTCTGGGTCACCACCACGAACCCCGCCTGCTGGGTCGAGATCGGCCGCTCCCACATGTAATTCTGATCGTCCACCTTGAACGTCAGCTCGCGGAAACGGTACGGGCTGCCGAACGGTCCCGCGTCGATCCCCTTGGTCATGTCATACGGCGTGCCCTCGTAGTGGTCGCGCATGAGCGCCATCACATCGGCGACACCGAGCGGTTTGTCGGGCTTGATGAACAGCGGGTAGTCCTCGGCACCGTCCTTGCCGCGGAAAAAGGCGTCGGAGAAGCCTTGCGACGGGGCCGAGCGGCGGTAGATGCTCCAGACCCGCCCGGCGCAGGCGCGCTTCTGCGACGCGGCGATATTCGGGTGATAGGCATCCCGGTAGCTGAAGGGCTTCTGCGAGTCGGTCGAATAGAACTTCTTCTCGATGGCGAACGAGATCACGTCGGGGGAATACATCCAGTTCTCGGGGTCATCCAGCGGGAACGTCGTGATCCGGCTGAGGTTGGCATGCGCGGTGATCATGCCATCCGGTACGCGGGCGGCGACCCAGACGATCCCCTTCTGGCCTGGCCCCTTACCGATCAATTCCATGATCCACGCCTCGTTCGGATCCGCGATCGAGAACGTCTCGCCCGAGGATTTGTAGCCGTACTCGCGCGCCAGCTCGTCGATGATCTTGATCGCCTCGCGGGCCGTGCGGGCGCGCTGGAGGGTCAGGAACATCAGCGCGTCGTAGTCGAGGATTCCCGAACGGTCGACCAGCTCGCGGCGGCCGCCGGTGGTCGTCTCGCCCAGCGAGAGCTGGTGCTCGTTCATCAGGCCGACGACCGAATAGGTCCGGGCCACCTGGCGGATCGGGCCGCACGGGCGGTCGTCCTCCCAGCCCTTGACCTGGATCAGCTCGCCGGCCGTGTGCGTTCCGCCGGGGACATGCAGCAGCCTCGGCATGAAGGGCGCGTCGGCCGAATAGGTGATCATGGCCGAGCCGTCCTTTGAGGCGCCGCGGCTCACCACGATGCTGGTGCATGCCAGGGCGACGGGGCTCGATCCGACCAGGAGGACGACCAGTGCCCAGATTGCGGCCGTCGTGGGCCTGCGCGTGCGCGTACCGGGTCTCGACATGGGGAATCTCCTTGCTTGTAGGGTCCGGCGAGCGTCGGCTTCCCGGGCGGTTCGAGCATACCGCCCGAAGCGGGTCAGGTGAAGCGGATCGAGCGCCAACGGTCCGGGCTCGGATGGGCGGCCCTGACCCGAGCCGACGACCGACGTCGCCGGTTCGCCTTCCCGAGGTTCTCCGTCAGCGGCCGTTGGACCCTTCCGCCGAGCACAGCGTGCCGCATGCCTCGGCCTCCGATTCGTCGGCGACCCGGAACGCTTCGCGCGCCGTGGCCGCCGTGACGCCGGCGTTGACCGCGGCGACGACCTCGACCAGGGCGTTGATGACCTCGTCGCCGATGCCGGCCGCGCGGGCCTTGACGCTCCGGTTCCGCGTGCAGACCTGACAGCCGCGCGTCATCGTGACCGCCAGCCCGACCAGGTGCTTCTCGCGGTCGGTCAGCAACGAGCCGGCGTGAGTCTTGCCCAGGTAGTCCTGCACCAGTGCGCCATCATAGGGCATGGGGAAACTCCTCGAAATGAGACCAGGTGGTCAAGGGACGATCTCGACGCGGGCCGATCCGAGCGGGGGCGTCTCGACCTCGATGCGGCTGCCGGGTCCGGCCGGATAGAGGTTCAGGGGCGAGCCGGTGAGGACGGTCTGGCCGGCCCGGAGCGATAGGCCCGACCTTGCCAGCCGCCCGCATAACCATCGTAGCGACTCGACCGGGTCGACGAGAGCCTCGGGTCCGTGCGCGTCGCCGACGGTGGTCTCGTCGATGCGGACGCTCAGGCGTTCGGCGTGGCCCGATGATACCCGACCCGCCGATGCCGCCTCGTCGAAAACGAATCCCGCGTGCATGCCCCCGCTCGCGACCAGCCAATGCGCCGGGGGCCAATCCGCCGGCACGACGTGGTGGTGCAGCTCGATCACGGGAAAGGCCGCGTCGATCGCCTCGCGGCAGGCGTCCGCCGAGATATCCGGCCCCGACAGGTCGCGGCCGAGCCGCACCGCCAGCTCGCCCTCGACGGCGAGATTGGCGAAGGCCGCGTGCGAGAGCCGCGAGCCCGAGCGGAAGCATCCGGTGTCAAAGAGCCGGCCGAAGATCGGCTCGCGCACGTTCAACTGTTCCTGGATCGGCCGACCCGTGCAGCCCACCTTGTAGCCGATGACCCGCTCGCCCCGAGCCTCGCGGAGCCGGCTCACCTCCGCCTGGACTTCAAAGGCATCGGCGATCGACAGTTTCGACAGCCAGCACGAGGGCGTCCCCGGCGTCCGGGCGTCGAGTCCGGCCAGCAGCGATGTCGCGATCCGTCGCACCTCGTCGGGGCTCACTGGAAGAATCCCCGCAGGAAGCTCGCCAGGGGCCCGTCGTACACCGCCTCCGCGAGGAACTCCGTCCCCTGCTGGTTGCCCCAACTGTAATTGATGATCGTCCGGCCGCGGAACTCGCAGAAGTCCACATCGGAGTTGTTCCGGTCCACCGCGGCGGCGATCTTCGCCCGCTGCTCGGCGGTCAGCTTCGGGTTGGCGATGGTTTTGTCGGCCTCGGAAGCCGCCAGGATCGGGTTGAGCGGGCTCGACTCCCAGCGGATCAGGTCCTTCGACCGGACGATGTGCGTCTCGTACCGCGGGCCAGGCTTCGTCTCGAGGTAGGTCATGTAGAACATCCCGTCGAGGAAGCGGATCGACGGGCAGGCCGAGTATCGTTCCTTCGTGAAGACCCGATCCTCCGGCAGGAGCTTCCACGACTTCAGGTCGGTCGACTCGGCGAAGCGCGTCGTGAACGGCACGCCAACGACCTCGGGCGGCCGGCCGACCTCGATCGCCATGATGGAGCGATCGCCGGCCTTGCAGACCGACGTGTTGAACAGCCCCCAGCCGGGCAGCTCGAGGGCCGGGAACTGCTCCCATGTCTTCAGGTCGGTCGAGCGGAACGCGGCGATCTTCGAGCCGTCCCACTGGTCGACGCCGAAGGCCCACATCGAGTTGCCCTCGACATGGGCACACCCCAGGTCATAACCACGCGCGAAGGCCGGGGTCGCCTCGCCGGTCTCGACGTCGATGAAGCGAAAATAGGTGTCGCCGCTGGTGTTCGGTTTGTACTCCTTGCGGACGTACTCGAAGCGATAGAGCCGGTCCTTGAAGACGATCGGAGTTGCCTCCACCAGGTCGACGTCCAGCGTGCCGAGCTTGCGGATCTCGGGCCGCCGCGGCGAGGCGCGCGCCGTCACCGGGTCGCCGGCCTGGGCCTGCGCCGGCGGCGCGGCGAGGGCCTCGGGAGAATCGACGGCCTGCGCCACGCACGCCGTCGGGACGAGAAGCAGAAGCGACGTCAAGATCGATCGCATTGGCGGCTCACTCCACCTCGTGGACGTCGTGCAGGACGCCCCTGGGGATGCAGACGGTCAGGACGGTCAGCTTGCCCACGGCCTTGTGCCGCACGCCCCGGGGCACATAGACCACCACGCCTCGGTGCAGCTCGATCTCCTCGCCGTCGAGGATCATCGTGCCCTGGCCGTCGATGATGTAGTAGAACTCGTCGGTGTGCTCGTGGTAGTGGAGCTTGGCGTCGTGGATCTCGACGTGGTGGATCTCGGCCGCGGCCTCATCCTGCTCCTCGACGAGGGGCCGAATCTGGCCGCAGGTCTCGGCCCAGGGCTCGACGTCGGCGGGGTCGCGCCGCAGGAAGCGGGAGACGGTACTCATGGGCATTCTCCGAACGTGCTGGTCGAACATCGGTCGCCGAAGGTGCTGGCCGCGGCGGTGCCGTGCCATTATCCTCTGTCGAACGGCGGGATTCGACCCGCCACCGCGGCGGGCGCGGCGCGGCACGACGGTTGACCCGCGGCCCCGGCGCCGATGGACAATCGTTCTCGACCGTCGAAGGTCCAGGCATGAAGAACCATCTGCCCCTGCTCGTGACCGTCGGTTTCAGCGTCGTCGGGGTCGTCGGCGACTACTTGCTCAAGCTGGCCAGCGAGCAGAAGAATCCACTCCGGAGCGGGTGGTTCTACCTGGGGTTCGTCGTGTATGCGTCGACGGCGTTCGGCTGGGTGTATGTGATGCGCCACCTGAAGCTGGCGACCATCGGCGCGGTGTATTCGGTGTCGATGATCCTGCTGCTGACCGGCGTGGGCGTCGCGGCGTTCCGCCAGCCGCTGAATGCCTACGAGGCCGCCGGCCTGGCGATGGCAATCGGCTCGCTGATCCTGCTGATGAGGTTCGCCTGAGTCTCGGCCGATTGATCGATCGACCCGGCGAACCGGCGACGTGAGTCGCCGGGTGCTTCTCTCGAGGGATGACCCGGCGCCTGACGTCGCCGGTTCGCCAGGAGGCCGATGACGTTGGCGGCTGGCCCGAGTGCCATGACCCGGCGCCTGACGTCGCCGGTTCGCCGTTCAGGCGCGGACGATGCCCGAGGACCTGAGGATGACGTCGCCGGCGCCGATCGCCAGGACCTTGTAGAAGGGCCCCGGGTTCGCGGTGGTGATCGCCGTCTCGAAGCCCGTGCGCGGCGCGGTCAGGACGGGTTTCAGCGAGTTCCGGGTCGGGCCGGCGAGCAGCTCCCAGGCGGTCGTCTCGGTCGACCCGTTCCACGAGGCGTACACGGTCGTCTGGCCGTTCGCGACGCCGGCGGCCACCGAGGGCTTGAGGTGCGGGATCCCCACCCACGGATAGCTGAAGGCGCGGTAGGAGATATCCTGGCCGGCCAGGGAGTAGTCGGCGAGGACCTTCCCGCCGGGGGAATACTCGGTGAAGTACGAGCTGAGGACCCCGCCGGATCCGGTATCCGAACCCCAGCCGACGAAGGCGTTTCCGTTCGGGAGGAGCTGGGTGTTCCCCTGGCTGTTCGGATACAGCGCCGGGTTGTGGTAGTCGGGCGGACTTGCGAGGCTCGCCGTGTGGTTCTGGAAGTTGAGGTTGAGGAACAGGGCCCGCCCGGGGCCATACGGACCGCCGTTGGGCGGAGCGCCCTGGCCGCCGTCGTCGAAGAGGCTGATCCCGCCGGGCGTGTACCGCGCATCATGCTGGTACTGGAATGCCGAACCATCTGGGCCGGTGACCAGGCTCGACGGCATGGTGAACTGGCTCTCCTTGCCGCCGACCTGCCAGAGGATCTGGCCCGACGCCCGGCTGATATCGTAGATCCCCCAGGTATTCCGCGCGGAGACCAGGAGCTGCGAGCCGTCCGGGCTCAGCGCGATCGAATTGGCGTGATAGACGTCCCACGGGTGATTCGGGGCGGTGGGGACCGGCGAGTACGTATCGCTCAGCGGGACGTGCGCGGCCATGTTCCACGAGTAGATCACCCGGCCGGTCCGCAGGCTGATCTCCAGCACGAACGGGTCCTGGAACACCCCGCTGCTGAGCCCGCCGTAGGGGGTCAGGTTGGCCCGGACGGGCTTCGTGGCGATGATGTAGGCGTCCCCCGCCGGCGTGAGCAGCAGCTCGTGCTCGTCCACCGCGAATCCCTTCGGCGCCTGGACCGACGCGATCTGGCGATAATGCTGGTTGTAGACGACGAAGTGCCCGCCCGGCAGCGCCGATCCGGGGGGTAGATTACTCGGCTGGATCCCCGAGATCGTCCCCTGCCACCAGGTCAGCACGGGCTTGCCGTACAGGGTCTGGGCCTGAAAATCGATCGCCTGGTACTTGTTGTGGTTGGAAAGCGGGTGAAACCAGATCGGGTTGCCCGAGGCGTCCATGATCAGCGGGCCGGTCTGACCGACCAGCAGCCCCGGGTTCGATGACTGGTCGTAGGGCGAGACAAAGATCGGATTCAGCGAAGCGCCCGGCCTGAGCGTCAACACGTTCGCCTGCATCGGCTGTTGCCCCGGCGCGCTCGCGAAGTTCCACACCCCGCTCAGCAGCTCGCGTCCCTCGAGGGCCTCCAGCCTCGCCGGTGCGCCCCCGGGACGCCGCGTGCGAGCGCGGGAACCCCGCTTCGAATGAGCACAGAAGAACCTGAACGTCCTGATCACCCAGTTGCCAGCGCAGGCTCCCACGACCAGCCCCCCTTCATCCCGGGCTCGATGAAACGAGCGAATAGCGACCCGACAATCCAGGTCATAACCACCCAGGATGATAAACTAGATAAAATGGGAAATCTACTGCTCTTCGGCTCAAGAAACGGCGGCTGGCAGGGGCTGTGAGTTGGTCGGGCTGGGGAAGCTGGACGGGGGCGGTCGGCCGTCCTATCCTGCTGATAGCGGGGTGTGCGGGACCGAGATGGCTCGCCGGGCGGTCGAGGCAGGTCGGTCGCGAGTTCGGCCTGACGTTCTGGGTCGCGGATCCTGTCACCCGATCCTCCGAAGCCGCAAGGATTCTCACCCGTGCATCGAACCACATTGGCGCTTGCGATCCCGACGGCCCTCGTGCTGCTGGCCTGGGCGTGGCCCGCCCCGGCGTGCACCGGGATCACGATCAGGGCCGGGGACGGCTCGGTCATCTTCGCGCGGACGCTGGAGTTCGCCGTGGACATCCGGTCGGAGGTGATCGTCGTGCCGCGGGGGAGGGATCACGTGGGATCGACCCCGGCGGGCCGGCCGGGCCTGCGCTGGCGGTCCCGGTATGCGAGCGTCGGGATGAATGCTTTCGGCCAGCCTCTTCTGGTTGACGGGCTCAACGAGAGGGGGCTTCACGTCGGCGTCTTCTACTTCCCCGGATTTGCCGGCTACCAGGCGATCGCGGCGGCGGACGAGGTCCGGGCGGTGGCGCCTCACGAGCTGGCCGGGTTCTTGCTGGGGACGTGCGCGGACGCGGGCGAGGCCGTCGAGGCCGCGCGGGGCGTCCGGGTGGGGCCCGTTGTCTTCAAGGAGTTCGGCTTCGTGCTGCCGGTGCATTTCATCGTCACCGACGCCTCGGGCCGCTCGATGGTTCTGGAGCATGTCGGCGGCGAGCTGAAGGTCCACCGCAACCCGCTGGGCGTGCTGACCAACTCACCCACCTTCGACTGGCACATGACCAACCTGAGCAACTACGTGAACCTGACGGTGAGCGACGTGCCGCCGCTGGACGTCGCCGGGAAGGAGTTCAAGGCGCTGGGACAGGGGGCCGGCCTGCTCGGCCTGCCGGGCGACTTCACGCCGCCGTCGCGGTTCGTCCGGGCCGTGGCGTTCTCGCGGTCGGCCCTGCCGGCGGACACCGCCCGCGAGGGCGTTCTCCAGGCGTTCCACATCCTCAACCAGTTCGACATCCCCAAAGGTGCGGCCCGCAGCGTCGAGAATGGCAAGCCGGTCGCCGACTACACGCTCTGGACGGCTGCCTCGGACCTGAAGAACCTGCGATATTACTTCCGCACCTTCGACAACAGCCGGATTCGCATGATCGAGCTGAAATCGCTGGACCTGGACGCGAAGGACGTGAAGACGATCCCGATCCGCGGAGCGGAGCGGTTCGAGGACGTCACCGGGACCGCGCGTTGAGGCGGTCAGACCGCTAACGCGGGTTCTTCGTCATGCGGTAGATGAGGTCGCCGGGCTGGGTGTCGAAGCGGCTGTCGCGCCGGCCCTTGTCGTCGCGGCCGTCCTTGCCGACGGAGTACACCACCGTGTCGTCCTCGAAGACGCCCACCCGCATCGGCTGGCCGTCGTAGGGGTCGAGCGGGATCGCCTTGAGGCCGGCCTCCTTGACGGGCAGCAAAAGCGCGCGGGGCAGGCCACGGTGCTTCAGCTCCCACCGCCGCATGACGATCAGGCATTCGGTGGCCCGGATGGTCGCGCCGGTCCGCCCCGTCGCCTGGACGAAGGCACCGAGCATCGGGCCGATCTGGGCCCCGCCGGGCTTGAGCGAAAGCTTCTCGGTCGCGGCGAGGCGCGGGGCATAGGGCTGGCCGTCGAGCGCCAGCATCGCGCGGTAGAAGTCGCTCGATTCGCGGGCGGCCCGCTCGACATTGGGCAGAGCGGCCCGCACTCGCGCCGATTTCGACTCGGCAACCTGCCGGGTCGCGGCGAGGCCGAAGAGATACTCGGCGCGCAGGCCCTCGACGTAGCCATTAGGGCTCGCGGCCTCGTGGTCGAGGAACACCTTGAGGAGCCGGTCGCAGTCGGTCACGCGCAGGTTCGTCGCGGCGAGGATCGTCTTCGCGTGGTCGCTGCACACGACGACGACGATCGCGTCGGCGACGAGCTGGTCGATGATCACGCCGTGCGGCCGGAGATCGCGGGAGAGCCGCAGGACCATCTTCACGTCATCGATGGCGGCGTCGAAGTCGCCGCGCTTGACCGCCTGCCGGACCCGCAGCGACGCGATCCGCGCGACCTGCCGGGCCGACTGGGCGTGCGCGACGAGCCCGTCCGCCTGGATCGTCAGCCCGAAGTCGCAGCGATCTCGCTTCTGCGCCTCGGCGACCTTGCGGAGCCCCTCGCCGTACATCGCGATGACCGCGTTGATGTCCGCGTCGGACACGGCCGACTCGTCCTCTCGCATCCGCGTGAGCAGTTTCATGTAACGAGCCATACGATCCCTGGCGGCGGCGGCGCGGCGATTGCGCTCGGGCCCCGGGGGGAAGCAGTATTCGACCTCGTGGCCGAATTCGAACAGGGCATCGAGGTACAGCGGCGCGGCATTGCGCCCCGCGGGCACTGGGGCGAAGTACGCTTTCAGGTCGAACGGCGCATCCGGCCCGGCCCATTCGGGGGCGCGGTCGATCGTGCCCGGAAGTCGAGGCCCGGCCTGATCGCCCGCGGCCCGCTGGGCCCTCGCCGCACCGGCCCCGCCCAGGACGACGATCAACGCCAGGCCCGCGGCGATCGGGGTTCGGAATCGGAAGGGGCTGCGGCCGGATCCGCTCGGGCAGGTCGGACTTCGCATTGCTCGATCCTCGGCGGCAGGTGGATGAAAATACGATTGGATCAGGACAGGTATCATAACATCCTGGCGAGGGTCAGGGATTGTCGCTGCGCGAGCCAGCGGGTCGTCCGGTGGTTGTTCTTGCGGAGATTGTTCGCTAGAATCTCCGCAGGATTTGCGGAGAATGGGCGTGTACATCCACGAGCGAAACGACTGGCCCCGCTTCCGTTGGGATCCGCAGGCGCTGGTGGACCGGCTTGCCGCGGTGCGGCATCGGCAGGGACGGCTGATCGGGCGGATGGAGGGGCTTGGGTTTCGACTGCGCGAGGAGGCCGTCCTCGGCACCCTGACCCAGGACGTGCTGAAAACCAGCGAGATCGAGGGGGAGATCCTCGATGGCGATCAGGTGCGTTCGTCGATCGCTCGCCGTCTCGGGATCGAGATTGGGGCGCCGACGCCGGCCGATCGGGAAGTTGAGGGCGTCGTCGAGATGATGCTCGACGCCACGCGGAAGTATCAGGAACCGCTGACGGAGGAACGCCTGTTCGGCTGGCACGCTTCGTTGTTTCCGATCGGGCGCAGCGGCCTGCGAAAGATCCGCGTCGGCGCCTGGCGGGATGACCGCTCGGGGCCCATGCAGGTCGTCTCGGGGCCGGTCGGCAGGCAGCGGGTTCATTTCGAGGCCCCTGCCGCCGATCGCGTTGCGGCGGAGATGTCGCGGTTCCTTCACTGGTTCAACGCACCCGACTCTTCCGACCTCGTTCTCAGGGCCGCGCTGGCGCATCTGTGGTTTGTCACGATCCACCCGTTTGACGACGGCAACGGACGGATCGCTCGCGCGATCGCCGACCTGGCTCTCGCACGTTCCGAGCAGAGTCCGAACCGCTTCTACAGCATGTCCGCCCAGGTCCGGCTCGAACGGGACGACTACTTCAACGTCCTCGAACGCACCCAGAAGGGAACCCTCGACGTCACCCCCTGGATGCGCTGGTTCCTCGACTGCCTCGACCGGGCCTTTGTCGGGGCGGAGACCACGCTGGGAGGCGTGCTTCGAAGGGCCCGATTCTGGGAGGCCCATGCTGGGGAGTCGTTCAACGACCGGCAGCGGAAGGTCCTCAACCGCCTGCTCGACACCTTCGAGGGCAAGCTCACCTCGTCGAAATGGGCGAAGCTCGTCAAATGCTCGCAGGACACGGCCGGTCGCGATATCAACGACCTGGTTGCACGCGGAGTGCTGGCCAGGGATGCCGCCGGCGGACGGAGTACCAGCTATTCGCTCATCGAGCCGTTCGCAGAGTGAATCGTTCAGGCCCCCGCGGCGCGCCGGATATCCTTGATCAGCAGGTAGAGATGGAGCGGGTCGGTCGGGGAAGGGATGAACCCGAAGTGAGCGTAGAAGTCGCGAGCACGTTCATCCTTGGCGTGAACGGCAAAGGCCCGTATGCCGGCGATGTCGGCGGCCTGGAGGGTACGGCGCATGGCGTCTTTCAGCAGCGCTGCGCCCAGGCCGCGTCCCTGCCAGGCGGAGGCCACAGCCAGGCGGGCGAGGAGCATGATGGGAATCGGATGACGAGCCAGACCCTTGCTCAGGCGCCCCGGGGCCCCTTCGTATGCAACCTCGCCTACCGCCAGCGAGTAGTAGCCGACCACCAGCGACCCCGACAGCGCGACATAGGTCTGGGCAGCCCCGGCCTGCTGGTTGATGCGCGCGAACCGGATCAGGAAGCGGTTCAGCTCTTCCGAGCCACAGTCGAATCCATCGACCGCGTGATCGGCCTTTAACTTCTCAATCCGTAGGGGATCACTCACGGCTTGATGCCGTCCTCAAAAGGCCCAGGCTCCTGGAATAACCGGGCGAGCCGCGGGATTTCGCGCGGCGGGGCATCGAGCGCGGCCAGGAACAGTTGCCATCGGTCGGCTTCGAGCCCAAATCGCGTCCGTCCGGCCAGGGTCTCATCCGCCCGGACCATCGCACTTTCCAGGACGAACTCGCTTACGGAGCGTCGAGAAGCCTTCGCCGCTGCCTGAAGCTTCGCCTTGGCCTCGGGCGTGAGCCGCAGATCGAGTTTCGAGCTTCTAACCACTCGTCCGGCCATCACATTCTTCTCCTTTCAGGGCCTGACGGTAAGCTACCTTGAAGGCTGAGAACCAGTTTCATTTTCGTCAGGCATTCTTGATGACTCAGAACTCAGTTTAACGCGATCGCCCGACAATGTCACGACAGGTTGGCCGTGCGCCACCGCCTGAACAGGCGTGGTACCAGTTCGGGTACTTCGTTGAGGCGACGGGTCGAACGGGGACCGTGCTCTCGAGGTGAGGCAAGGAGACGAGCATGTCCGGATCGGAATCCGATCTGCGAGGTCGATTCCTCGGCTGCCTGGTCGGCTGTGCGGTCGGCGATGCCCTGGGGGCGCCTTTTGAGGGCTACTGGGACCACCAGTTGCCGGTCCGCGACGACCTGCTGGCAGGGTTCGCCGAGTTCGAGGGATACCCTCGCGGCCAGTACACCGATGACACGCAGCTCACGCTCGCGACGGTGGAGTCGATTGTCGGCCGTCGGGAGCTGGACACGGCGGACATTGCCCGCGCGATCGCCGTGTTGTGGAAGCACCAGTCGGTGGTCGGGCCGGGCGGTGCCTGCACGTTCGCCGCGAATGCGTTCCTCAGGACCGGCGACTGGAGGACCTGCGGCGCCCCGGTGGGCCAGGCGGGCAACGGGACGGCCATGCGCACCGCCGCACTCGGGCTCTATTTCCTCGGCGATCCCGAGGGTCTGCCGGCGGCTGCGGCCGACGTGTCGCGGATCACGCATCAGGACCCGCGGAGCGTGGCCGGCGGCATCGCAATCGCCGCGGCCGCCCGGTGGCTCGCCGCGACGGAATCTGGCCGCGGTGCCGAGCATTTTGATCCTTCCGTGTTCTGCCGCGCTGTCGCCGCGGCGGCCCGGCCGCATGATGCGGTGTTCGCCGAGCAGATCGAGAGGCTTGCCGCGCGGCGGGACGAGGACCGCGAGGCCGCCGTCGCGGCCATCGCCTGGGCCGGCTCGCCCCGGCCGGAATTCGAACGGCCGATCATAACGCCCTACGTCGTTCCCACGGTGCTGGCCGCGCTTTGGGCAGTGCTTCGGCATCCCTCATCCTGGCCCGATGCCGTCTCCGAGGCGATCGGTCTGGGCGGTGACGTCGATACCCTGGGCGCGATCGTCGGAGCATTGTCGGGGGCGTTTCTTGGCATCTCAGCAATCCCCGAGCATCTGGCCGCGTCCGTCCGGGACTCGACGCGGATCCAGGCCCTGGCCTGCCGGTATCACGATCTGATCGTCGCCCGTGGTGTCCGGACCGCCCCGTAGCCGACGCCGGTCGACGCCTCGGCGGCTTTCGGTGCCTGCTCAATCGAGTCCGCTCGAGCGGTCGCGGGCGGAGAGGCGGCGGGTGTCGGCGTCGTCGGGGAGGTCGAGGAGCTGGCCGACGGCCAGGCGCGAGGGGTCGGAGATCGCGTCGCGGTTCAGCTCGTAAAGCTCGTCGGCGCGGTGGGGGTCGCCCAGGACGTCGCGGGCGATCGAGCGGAGGGTGTCGTACCGGCGGACCTTGTAGACCGGCCGGGTGGTCAGGGATGACGAGGGGCGCGGCCGGGCGGTCAGGCGGGCGGCGGTCGCCGAGGTCGGCAGGGCGTCGCCGCCGTCGTCGAGTCGGCCGGGGCTGCGGCCGGGGGCGGGGGCGTCGTCGTGGCCGGGATTGGTCTCCTCGTCGCCGACGCTGATGGGCAGGTCGAGCTCGGGCTCGGCCTGGCCGGGTCGGCCGGGGTTGGACGTCTCGGCCGGGGCGGCCGTGCGAGCCCGGCGCGCGGCGGTCGGCGGATTGGTCCGCGCAAGGTCGCCGGACGAGGGCGAGCGGCCGCGAACACGACCCGCGGCGGTGGACCGCGAGGGCTGGACGATCAACGCGGGGTCGAGATCCTCCGGGGCCGGGATCAGGATGACGTCGTCGATGTGCAGGTCGTTGATGTCCGGATACTGCTGCGAGTTGGCCTTCCAGAGCGCCTTGTAATACCGGCCCGAGCCGTAGTAGAGCCGCGAGATGGTCCAGAAGTTCTCGCCGCGGGTGACTGTGTGCAGCGCCGGCTCGACCCTCGCGGCCTTCGGGGACGCTGTTCCGCGCTGGCTTGCCGCCGCACGCCGGTCAATCGCGGGCCGGGGAGACGCCGTCCCGGCCGCCGCGGTCTCGACGGCCCCGACGGTCTCGGGCGTCGATTCGACGATCCGGCCAGCGAGCCGCGGGCTCGGGCCGGCCGCGATGCTCGCGGGTCGGTCGTCCGCCGCGAGGTCGGACGGGAGGTGCCCCTTGTTGGGGATCGGCACCCAGCCCTCGCCGGTGGGAGGGCCGGCCGGGATCGCGGCCGTCGACGAGGCGACGGGCGAGGCCGCCGTGGTCGTCGCGCCCGCGCCGCCGAGGGCGCCGGCGGATTCGATACCAGCGGGTATCCGGGTGGTTGCGGGCTCGGCTGGCGGGGCGGCTGGTTCCTCGCGGCCGGCGCCGTCGGTCGACGCGCTCGGCCGGCCGAGGGCCCCGGGTTCCACGGTCGTGGGCAGTGCGGCCGGCTGGGCCGGGGCGCCGGCCGGCCCGTGGCCTGCTCCGGGCGATCCGTCGGTGTGTCCCGGGCCGCCGACGGCGGGAGGAGTGGGTTCGTCGTTCGGCTTCAGGTTGGTCCCGGGCTCGTCCTTCGGCATCAGGCTGGCCCCGGGCGCGGGCTCAGCCGGCCGGTTCTCGTGGCCGCCGACGTTCGCGGGCGGCTCGGGCGCCGGCGCGGCACCTGGTGCGGGCTTTGCTGGCTCGGAATGCTCGGGGGCGGCGGCCGGTGGCGCGCCGACCGGGGGCAGTGCTCCCTGCTTCGCAGACTCCGGGGCCGCCCCGACGGCCGGTGCGGCGGCCGGGGGCGGCGTCGCTGGGTCGACTCGCGGCAGCGGCAGCGGCGCGGTCAGGCCGCCGGGCGCGGGCGTCGCGGGAGGTCCGTCGAGCTGCGGCGGCCCGGACTCGCCGGCGGGCGTCGATCCGATCGGGACCGGGCCGGGGATCGGGGCCGGTGTCGGCGCCGGCGCGCTCGATCCGTTCGCGGCGGCCGCGGGGGGCTCGACCTTCTTCGGCTCGGGACTGGCTTTTGGATCGCTCGGCTTCGGTTCTTCCTTGGCTGCCGCCGCCTTCGGGGCGACGGCGGCGACCTCGACGGGCGCGGCGGCGGTCGGGGGTGGAGTCGTGGTCGCGGGCGGAGAGATGGGCGGCGCATTCCCGACAAGCGGAAGGCCCCCCGCCTCGGGTGCGGGCATCGGGCCGAGGGGCTTCTCGGGCCCGCCGCCCGGAGGTGTGGCCGCCGGCTTTGCCTCGGTCACGCCGCCCGAGGGCGTCGCCGGCAAGGCCCCCAACCCGGCGGGCGGCTCGGCGGGATTCTTCGCGCCGGCGCCGGCATTCGGGCCGGGCTTGTTGTCGCCGGGCTTCCTGTTCGCCGCGTCGGTCGCGCCGGTCAGCGTCAGCTCGCTGCCGGGGCCCGGCAGCGGGGGCAGCGTATCGGTTTCGGTCGGCTTCGGAGCGGTCGGCGAACCGGCCGGGGCCTCCGACCCGGGTTTCTGGTTCGCGAGCGGCGGCGGCTCGCCGACGGACGTCAGCGCGGGCGGCGGCGTCGTCGGCGCGGGGGCGTCGTTCTTCGGTTCCGACGAGGGCAACGCGGGCGGACCGGGCACGGTGGCCGGCTCGGACGCCTGGCCGCCCGGCGCGGCACCGCCGGCCTGGGCGTTGGCGGTCAGCAGCGGCGGCGGGGCCGCGACGGTCTTGCTCGGCTCGCCGCTCGGCGGAGTTGACGGGGAACCCGCCTCCTTGCCGGGCTCGTGGGCCTCGGTGCCGGTCGGGCCGGCCTGGGCGACGGTCGTGGTCTCCGAGGCGCCGGCGTTCCCCTCGCCGGCCGGCTTTGGCTGGTCCTTGCCGTCGCCATCGGCCGAGGCGGTCGTGGACGGAGTCGCGGGGTGATCGTCGTTGGCCTTCGGGCCGGTCGCCGGCTTCCCGGCCTCGTCCTCCGGCTTCCTGGCCCCGTCCCCGGAGGCGTCGTTCTGGGCGACCTCGGTCGAATCGGCCTTGTCGGTTTTGTCGGTCTTGTTGGCCTTGTCGTCCTCGTTCGCATCCGACTTGTCGTCGGAATTCGACGCCTGCTGCGCCGGGATCGCGGCGTGGGGCGTGGCCCGGCCGGGGCGCGTCAGCGCGATCGCGCCGAGGACCGTGACCGACAGCGCGACGACCGCCGCCCAGCGCGGGTAGCGGTAGGCCGTCCGGAGCGCCGTCCCGCCCGCGGCGATCGCGGCGTTCGACACGGCGGCCATCACCGCGCGGGCGCGGGCCGGCAAGCCCGCGCGGGCCGACCCGCCGTCGCTCTCACCGTCGCCGTCATGATCCTGATCGCCGGAGGGCCCGACGGCCGCGTCGTAGCTGACGACGATTGGGGGCTGCGCGAAGGCATCCGGGACGGGTCCTTGCCCGGGACCGTCGTGGTCGGGCTGGTTCGGCTCGAGACCGTGACCATGACCGGCATCGGCATCGTCATACGGGTTGGTGATCAGTTGGGACATCGCTCGGCCACCCTCAGTTTGGCGCTACGGGCGCGGGGGTTGACGGCCAATTCCCCGGCCGCCGCGGTCACGGGTTTCCGGGTCAGGACGTTCCATCGGGAATCCGACTTGAACGCCCATTTGACGCGACGATCTTCCAGCGAGTGGAAGCTGATGATGGCGGCGCGGCCGCCGGGGGCGAGGACCTCGGGCAGCCTGGCGAGCACGGTGTCGAGCTGGCCGAGCTCGTCATTGACGGCGATCCGGAGCGCCTGGAAGACCCGGGTCGCCGGGTCGATCGAGTGGCCCCTGCCCCTGCCCTTGCCCTTGCCCCGCGACTTCGCGGGCGGCTGGCTCCGCCGCACCAGCTCGGCGAGCTGGGCGGTCGTGCGGATCGGCGACTCGCGGCGGGCCTCGACGATCCGCCGGGCGATCCGGCGGCTGTGGCGCTCCTCGCCGAGCTGATAGAACAGATTCGCCAGGTCCTCGGCCGGCAGGCGGTTGACCAGGTCGGCCGCGCTCGGCGCGCCCGAGCCGGGGTCGAACCGCATGTCGAGCGGCCCGTCCGCCGCGAAGCTGAATCCGCGGCCCTCCCAGCCGAGCTGATCCGACGACAGGCCGAGGTCCAAGAGCACCCCCTGTACGCGATCGATCCCCGCTTCTTCCAGTACCCGATCCAGCTCCGCATACGACGCGTGCACCAGCGTCACGGGCAGCCCGGCCGTCGCCTGCCGGGCCAGCTCGAGCATCGCCGGGTCGCGGTCCAGGGCGATCACCCGGCCGCCCGGGCCCATCCGGGCCGCCAGGGCCGACGCATGGCCACCGCCCCCGGCCGTCCCGTCGACGAGGATCGAGCCCTCGCGAAGGGCCGGGGCCAGCCAGGCCGTGACCTCGTCGAGCATGACAGGCAGATGCTGCGTTCCCATGGCGGCGCTCGCTCGTCTCGTCGAGACGGGATCCCCGGGGCCGGGCCGCGATCGGGAACGGAACGGACGTGTTCCGCGGGCGAATCTAATCGAACCGCCGGGGGTGTCAACCCCGGAACCAGCCCGCCTCACCCGGATCGATGCGCCACAAGAGAATCCCGCTCTTCTGCTCTGGATCGGCATCCCCCGCGCCGGACTTGAGCCGAATCTCAAGTCGGTCGGGCATTCTTGCCCGACGCCAGGGCCCTCGCGGGCTGGAATGCCCGACCGACTCCCGTTCCGACGTAGAATCATCGCGGATCTCCCCCGGATCTCCGCCAATCCCTTTTGTGGAGTCCGCCATGCCTGCCCCGGCCCGCCTCCGCTTCGTCGTCCAGAAACACCACGCCCGCACGCTCCACTACGACTTCCGCCTTGAGCGGGACGGCGTCTACGTGAGCTGGGCCGTGCCGAAGGGCGTGCCCGAGTCGACGGGCGTGCGCCGGCTGGCCGTGCAGGTGCCCGACCACCCGATTTCCTGGGGCTCGTTCGAGGGCACCATCCCCGAGGGTCAGTATGGCGCGGGGACCGTCGAGATCTGGGACGAGGGAACCTATGAGCCGCTTCGCTGGGACGACGACGTGATCGACTTCGTCCTGCACGGCCGGCGGGTCGTCGGTGCGTACTCGCTCGTCCGCTTCGCCCGCAAGGGCCCGCGCGACTGGCTGCTCTTCCGTCGCAAGGATGCGCCGGGAACTGCGGAGGAGGAGTCCGGTTGATTCGCATCGCAAGGGTCCGCTTTCGTGATTCACCCCCCTACCCGTTCGAGATTTCCGCAATGGCCGCTCGCACGATCGCGCTGCTCGATGGGACCTTCGCCGTCTGCCGGCTCCCGGCTGATGCTCCCCTGCCCGGCTGGGCGCTCGGCGGCGCGGCCGGGCCGTTCGTCGCGATCGCCCGCACGGGCGATGAGCTGTCGATCGTCTGCCGCGCCGAGGCGGTCCCGCAGGAGGTCCGCTCGGAGCCGGGTTGGCGGTGCCTCCGCGTCGCCGGGGCGCTCGACTTCGCCGAGGTCGGCGTGCTGGCCGCGCTCCTGGCCCCGCTGGCGGCGGCCGGCATCGCCGTGTTTGTCGTCTCCACGTTCGACACCGATTACCTGCTGGTGAAGTCCGATCGCCTGGACGCGGCGGTCGAGGCCCTGCGGCATGCAGGGCATTGCGTCGAGCCTGCCTGACGGCGTGAGAGCAGGGAGCCGCATTCCGGCTCGCCGGTAGCGGCGGCCGGGCGATCCGATTAGCATGCAACGATCGCCCTGTTGCGAATGAGGAGCCGGCGAGGGCCTGGCTCGCCGCGATGGGTCGACGATGCAGGAGGGCCGCCGGGATGGGCAGGCGTGATGCGACGACCTCCACGGGCGGGCGGGCCGACCTCGATCGCCGGGCGTTCCTCGTGGCCTCGGGGGCCGGACTGGCGGGCCTGGGCCTGGGTCTCGGCGGCGTCCCCGATTCGGCGGAAGCAGCGGCGGCCGCGGCCGCAGCCACCGGTGCCCCGGCGCGGTCGACGATCCTGTTCTTCCTCTGCGGCGGGGCGTCGCACGTCGACACCTGGGACATGAAGCCCGATGCGCCGGCCGAGTACCGCGGGCCGTTCCGCCCGGTGGCGACGTCGGCTCCTGGCGTCCGGCTCTGCGAGCACCTGCCGATGCTCGCCCGCCAGGCGCATCACCTGGCCGTGGTGAATTCGGTGGGCGCGACGGTCAATACCAACGACCACCACGCCGGGTATTACTACAACCTGACCGGGCACGTGCCGGACTCGAGCTTCAAGACGCTGGGCAACGACCGGACGCCCCGGTCGGACGACTGGCCCTACATGGGCTGCGTGGCGGCCTCGCGGGTGCCGTCGCATCCGCACCTGCCGGGCACGATCACGCTGCCGCACCGGCCGAGCAAGGCCCCCTACACCCGGCCCGGCCAGTTCGCCGCGCGGCTGGGCGTGGAGCACGAGCCGCTGTACGTGCACGGCGAGGTCGCGCGGCCGTTGCATTTCCAGGCGCCGGCATTGACCCTCGGCGGCTCAGTGTCTGCCGAGCGGTTGCAGGATCGCCGCAGCCTGCTCGCCGTGGTCGACGCAGCGCGGCGGGACCTCGACCGCGCCGGGCGCCGCGGCCGGTGGGACAGCCTCCAGGAACGCGCCTGGGGCCTTTTGGCCTCGGCGCGGACGACGTCGGCGTTCGACGTCGCCTCCGAGCCGCTGAAGCTGCGCGAGCGCTACGGCCAGACGATCAACGGCATGAGCCTGCTCCTGGCCCGGCGGCTGGTCGAGGCGGGCGTCCCGTTTGTCACGGTCTTCTGGAAGGAGAACGAGGCGATCGCGGATAAGTGCAAGAGCGCCGGCGGCTGGGACACGCACGGCAACAATTTCAACTGTCTGAAAGAGAACCTGCTGCCGGAGTTCGACCGGGCATTCTCGGCGCTGGTCGAGGACCTCGCCGCGCGGGGCCTGTTGTCGCGGACGCTGCTCCTGGTCACCAGCGAGATGGGCCGCACCCCTCGGATCGGGGACCCGCGCTCGGGCGGGACCTCGGGTGCGGGCCGCGACCACTGGACGCACTGCATGAGCGTCCTGCTGGCCGGCGGCGGCATCGTCGGCGGGCAGGTCCACGGCTCGAGCGACCGCCGCGGCGAGTACCCCGCGGGGCACCCCGTCACGCCCGCGCATATTGCCAAAACGGTCTATCACGCGATGGGCGTCCACGACCTCACCGCCACGGCCGGCGACGGGCGAGTGTATAACCTCCTCGAGGAGGGCGAGGCGCTGCGAGGGCTGTTTTGAGGCCGGACCCGGCTCGCCGACTGCCGGGTGGTTCTGCGGCTCTTCCGGCCCTCCGGCGGCATCACTCTGCCGGTCCCGGTGTGGCCCGCGTCGAGGGCCGCCCCGCGGAGTCCGGCCCCGCGTCGCCTCCGAATGGTGGCAGCTTTGTGGCAGTTTTGCACCCCAAAATGGCTCCAGGTGGCAGTTTTGGACCCCAAAATGGCTCCTGGAGGCAGGTTTTGGACCCCCAAAACGGCTCCTGGAGGCGGGTTTTTGACCCCAAATGGCAGCCGGTGGCAGCTAGTGGCAGGTTTTCGGCGCCTGGCGGCCGATTTTGGGTGCACTGGGCGTTGGATTGTGAGGACTGCGGCGATTGTGCGGTCATCGGTGGCGCGGGCAGACGGACGAGCGTCCCGGCCCGGGGCGACGACCTGGTTCTTTCGCCGATGACCGGCGCGTTCCTTTGCGGCCGACGGCGGCAGCCGGTCGTTTGGTCGGCGAACAGGGGTGATCCGGGACTGGCCGGGGTCGGCGGGGCACCGGGCGAGGGGTCGGCCGCTCGGTGGGCTGGCGGACGTCGCGCCGGCAACCCGCCGGCCCGTCCGATCCGGGCGATCCCGACGGATGGCCTCGGCCTGCTCGAGCACCGCGCGCGAGTGGGGCTCCGGGGACGCGGTGAGCCCGGGGATGCCGCTGGCCCTGGCCCACTCGATCACGCTGCTGCCCCCGACCATCGCCGGGGCGGGGTTGGCGTTGCGACTCTGGTTTTTGATCCCGGACATCTGGGAGTGCGTTCGTCGCACCATGCGCGGTTCTCGACCCGGTGCGAAGGTCGGCCGGCTGACCCGGTGGGCCTTGGGCTCAAGGATACTGGTCCGGAAGCCTGCGGAGAGTGCCCATTTTATTTCTCCCTATAGACATGATGTATCGGTTTCGCAAAAACTGCGCGGCCCCCCTTCCGAAATAGCGTCGGAGAACGCCGTAAACCAATGGCAATCAAACGGTTAAAATTATTCCGATTTCTTAAAGATTTTCGCCGACCGGCAAGGTTGTCGGAATCGTTGAAATCTGCCCAGATGGCCCTTGTCCCATTGGCGGGCAATCGGTTGCCTTCTCCTGCCTGCGCTGAATGAATGAGTGGGCGGGCCTCGCGTGATTGGGCTCCTTCCTGGTGCCGAGTCCGGGTGGCCGCCGTGGTCCGTGGGGTCCCAGCCAGGCCGGGGGAGCGATAACCCCCGACCCGCCCCGGCTGCCGCAGCCGTCCGGAACGGCGGGAACGGCCGGAAGACGGACCGGGCCCCGCACCGTATGCGACGGCGACCGCCAGTCCCGCGACCCCGACCCGTCGGGGCGGGACGGGCGGTCGGATCGGCGGAAGAACCGCTAACCCGGTCTGACCCCGACGGTGGACCCCGCCTGCCGACCGGCCCGCCCCGCGACCACCGGGCCGGATGGACCCGCCAGGACGGACCGGCGGAAAGACTAGAAATTAGGTCTGACCATCGGGGTCCGCGGGGTCCCGACCCTCGGGGTCCCGGGTCTGACCCTCGGGGTCCCGACCCTCGGGGTCCCCAGAAATTAGGTCTGACCCTCGGGGTCCCCGGGGGCCGCTCGGGGTCCGGACCCTCGGGGTCTGAGCAGATAAATGTACATATTTGATGATTGCCGATGGAACGGCGGCTAGTCGGGTCGGGTGATGACGGATAGGGCGCATTTTGGTTAGAGGTGTCCGGTCTGCGTTGGCCGTCGCCCCGGCATTGCCTCGGCTCGGCGCGATGGCGCAAGCCCTGACTTCCCCAGGAGGAACCGCAATATTGCCCCCGTGTCGATGGGGCCTGCCTGGTAACGCTTTCGGGCGGCGGAGATGGTAGACTAGGGGCGGAGGCGTGTCGCCATCCTTCGGCAGGCTGGTGCCCGTGAAATACGTCACGGCGGCGGGGCGGTTGGAATGCCACTATCGAATCCGACCTTTACCGTCGACACGCACGTCTTCCGCGAACTCGGCGAACTCCTGGTGGGCCGCGATTCCACCGCCCTGCTCGAGCTGATCAAGAACGCCTACGACGCCGATGCGACGGAGATCGTCGTCACCGCCATTAATCTGAGTTCTCGCGAGCGGGGTGAGATCGTCGTCCGCGATAACGGCTCCGGAATGGATGCCGACCAGTTCCAGAAGGGGTTCCTCAGGATCGCTTCGCGGTTCAAAGAGGGGGGAGCTCGCCGCTCGCGATTCTTCCGGCGTCGCTACACCGGCTCGAAGGGCATCGGGCGACTCGCGGCCCACAAGCTGGCGCAGTTGATGGAGGTCTATTCTGTTTGCGGCGATCCTTCAAAGACCTCGAGGGAATCCCTGCTAGCCAGGATCGACTGGGAGAAGATCGAGGAGAAAGAAACCCTCTCACAACTGAAGGATGAGGTCACCCTCGACACCGCCCACCTTGGCAAGGCCACGAAGCCTGGGACGGTTATCATCCTACGCCGACTCCGCCGCGCCTGGTCTGACAAAGAACGCCTGAGGTTCGTCAACGAATGCAGGTCGTTCCAGGTCCCCGAAGTGCTGAAGCAGCAGCTACCGACCCGGGTCGTTCCGGCCTCCTCCCTCTTCGCCGTGCCCCAAATGAGGGACTCGAATAGCGACGATCCCGGGTGTGATATCCGTCTGGAAGGCGACTTCAGCGAAGGAGACAGCTACTGGGACGCCCTGGTAGATGCGACCAACTGGGTGCTGGAGATCGATGCGAAAAGCGAGAAGGGAGTCGTCCACTACTCGATCACGCCGGCCAAATCGACCTTGAAAGCGTACCCCGAGGCGCGGCGTCGGAAGTTCCGGCACCCCCACCCCTACCCGCAGGAAGGACCGTTCTTCCAGGCTCGGATCCTGGCCCGGGACGAGCAGATTCGCAAGGAGGCACTGCTTCGGTGGTCAAGGCAGATGAGCGGCGTCAGAGTCTATCTCGAGGGGTTCCGGGTCCTGCCGTACGGCGACCCCGGCGACGATTGGCTCAGAATCGATGCCGACGTCGCGCGGAGGAGTTGGAAGACGGACGAGGTTTTCGAGGGCCTGGTGGAGAGCGACGGCGATGCGGGCGATTGGCAGCTCTCGGTCCTCCCGAACAGCTCATATACGGGCGCGGTATTCCTGACCCAGGAGGATGCCCCGTCGCTCCGGATGCTGGTCAATCGCGAGGGGTTTGTCGCGGATCGGGCGTTCGACACCTTGTGGGAAATCGTCCGCCGGGGGATCGACCTGCTGACCAGGACCCGGGCGGCGGCGAAGGCGCCCGCGCGGATCCGCATCCGAGAAGAGCGAGAAAAGGCCCGACAGGAGCAGGCACCGCCCCGGCCCCTGGTCGAGGCGGAGGTTAAGGAGGTCGAGCGACCGAGGGGAGCGGCCGTCGAAGAGCCTCAGCTCAGGGACAACCGACCAACGCCCACGCTCGCCGATGCCACGGCCCAGGCGTTGGCATCGATCCGCGACGCGCGACAGCTGCTGATCTCCGGCGGGGACAAGGTGCAGGTCGATAGCCGCTTGGAGACAACTCGTGCGGCCCTCGATCAACTGGCTTCGTCGGCCGCACGGGTCCAGGACTCGGCGGCGATGCTGCGGGTTCTGGCTTCTCTCGGCACGCAGATGGCCAGCTTCGTGCACGAGATCCGCGGCCTGCTCGGCATGGCGGTCGCAGTTCATCAGGCCGTCGACCGGCTCCGTTCGGACCCGTCGATTCGCGGGGAGGCGAAGAAGCGACTTTCGGACGTCTATCAGTCCCTCGGCGACATGCGGCAACAGATCGAACGCCAAGCGGCCTACCTGGTCGACATCACCTCTCCCGATGCCCGCCGACGGAGGAGCAGGCAGCGGCTCGGCGAGCGCTTCGACGCGGCGGCGAAGTTGGTCATGCCCGCTATCGAACGTCGGGGCATCCAACTCAACAATGACATCCCCGCGCACCTGAAATCCCCTCCAATGTTCCCGGCAGAGCTGACCGTCGTTTTCTCGAACCTCCTGACCAACGCGATCAAGGCGTCCGGAGAGCGAGGCGTGATCGGGGCTCGTGGCGGGGACCTGAGCAACGGGGGGTCTGTCGTCATCCTGGAGAACACAGGGGCGTCGGTCGACCTGGCCGAAGCGGAGCGATGGTTCCTGCCGTTCGAGTCGACGACGACCGAGGTGGATAGCACGCTCGGTCAGGGGATGGGACTGGGACTCACCATCACGAGGGACCTCCTAGAGCAGTACGGGGCGACGATCCGATTCGTCGAGCCCTCGGCCGAGTTCGCAACCGCCGTAGAGATCAAGTTTCCTGAGTGAGGGCTGACCTGTGAGCGAGACCGGCGTCCCGCACGTCATCGTTCTCGATGATGAGCCCGAGACCCAGAGGACCGCTTTCCGCCATACCGAACCGGGCAGCGCGCGGTTTGAGGTGCTCCACCCCGAGGAGGTGGATGGTGATACGCTCAATACCGCGGATCTGGTGATGGTCGATTATCTGATTGACGCCTGGGAGGCCCGGGAAAACAGCCTTCAGCTGGGACTCAGGCCGAGCAACGGTATCGCACTCTCCGCAGTGCTTCGGGAGCATGCGGGCAGGCTGGACAGGCCGACCGGCTTCGCCTTGAACACGGGCAATCCCGCCGCGCTCTGGATGACCCCCGCGGAGACTCGAGCGCATCTCATTGCTCGAGCATACAACCTCGAGTGGGTGTTTCTCAAGTCCGAGAGCGAGCGGAATATCCAGCAGGCGACATCGCTCGCCTCCGCCATCCGCAGGCTGCCGCAACGCTGGCCGGGGGCGGACCACGACGGGGCAACGAGGCTAGTTCTGAGCCTCCTCGGGCTCGCCAAAACGCCGGACGACGGGACGGCCCCCCCATGGACGCCCATGGCGCTGAGCGACATCGAAGTCTGCCGGCCGCCCCTGACGGAGCTCGCCGAGAGGAACCATGGACTCCTATTCCTGAGATGGTTGCTGCAGCGAATCCTCCCCTATCCCTGCTTCCTCCATGACTCCCATCGGCTCGCCGCCCGCCTGAGGATCACGCATGGGTCGCTGATATCGGCCCTCCGCCAGGGGCTAGGGACCTGGCTCCAGCCTTACAAATACGAAGGGATGCTCGCCGATTTCGCGGGCGATCGATGGTGGCGGTCCGGGGTCGAATTCGCTCTCTGGGAGCTGGCCGATGGCGCCAGTGTCCCGATGGGAGAGCTGCATGCGAGGCTGGCCAAGGAGACGGGGGTGGAACTGGTCCCGGCCGGCGTAGTGGACCCGATCGTGTGTATCGACGAGAATTATCGGGTTCTGGAAGGCACCTACCCACCAGATCGGGTCGTTCGCATCCAACCGGATGACTGGCCCGGCTACGCCAGCCAGGCGTGGACAACCGTCGAGCTCGCTCGTTCGCACCCTCGACTGAAGGCCATGGTTGTCGACGAAGAGCAGGATCAGTTGCCGGTTCCCGAGGCGGCCCCTCCTGGCCCGGAGGTGGCGAGGTGAGGGGGCTGATCTTTCGCTTCGACGATATGAAGCGGGAAGTCGATGACTTTCTGACCATCGCGAAGAGCTTCCTGGATCCCTCAGCCGAGGCGTGCCTCCAGGCATTTTCCCGCCGCCTTGAGATCATCCGCCTCAAATCCCCCCTCGCGAACAACCCGCTGGAGGTCGTCTCGAAGCAGCATGAGTGGGTCATCCCCGATCACCAACCCCTGCTGACCCGACCGAGCCAGGGGTACGAGAAGGGGAGAAGGCGGGGCGGCCCGTCGATCTGCGCTCGCATCACCTCGCTGTGGGAGATCACGCCTGAGCCGAAAAAGAACAATTATGACTCCCCCAAGCAGTTCTACCTGACGGGCAATGCCAGCGTCCGGGTTGAATGGAGGGACCACGAGAAAAACCTCTCCATGGGGCATTGGAGAATGGAGATCGCCGATGAGGCGTCTCCGGGCTGCTTCTTCCACGTCCAGATCCTAGGCGAGGATGACAGGCCCCCTTTCCCCCATGCAGTAACCGTCCCCCGCCTGCCCTGCATCGCGACGACGCCCATGGCGGTCCTCGAGTTCGTCCTCGGAGAGCTCTTCCAGGATGAGTGGGAGGGCCACAGCCGGCTCCAGACTCGCGAGATGCAGAACTGGCAATCGCTGCAAAAGCGACGCTTGCTCAGCCTGCTGAACTGGCAGAGGGAGTTGGTCGAGAACAGCCCGATCGCGCCTTGGACCACGCTGAAGACCGAACAACCCTCGCAGAAACTGTTCGCCTAATCCAATGAGTCAAGACGAAGGGGGACGTAGCGCTTTTAGCTTTTCTTCCGGGGGCGGAAAAGGGGGACGGGCGGAAAAGGGGGACGTAGCGCTTTTAGCTTTTCTTCCGGGGGCCATGAGTCGAGGGTCCATCGGGTCTGGCTCACGGCTTGTTTTCTCAGTCGCTCGCGACCGCGGGAAGAAACGTCCTGGCCCACTCAGCGTCCGCATCGGCCAGGGGCGGGTCGGGCTCGTGGAGGTAGAGGAAGTCCTCGTAGCCCGATTCGTCGTAGATGCGATCGAGGACCGCCCGGAGGTCGAGCCGGGCGTCGGGCTCGCCGAGTCGAAGCGGGACGGGGATCGTCGGCAGGCGGTCGCGGAGGCCGATTGGCCAGAAATCGGCCTCGGGCCGGCGATCAGCGCGGCTGACGAGCACCGAGAACATACACGCGGGACGGTTCTCCATGGGCATCGGCGCACCACCCCGCAACAGGTCGATCTCGACGAGGTGGGCCGGGCCTTGCAACACCTGCGACCGTTTGCCCAGGTACTGCGCGCGATGGTCGCCGGCTCGCTTGTTCGTCGGGCTGAGCAGCTCGACGACCGCGACCAGGTCCCGCCCGTCGCGATCGAGGATCCTGATGTACGAGAGGCTTTCCACATCCTGGGCCGGTAAGAGAACATGGGCCGGTGCCTCGAGGACCCCGACGGCCTCGCCGCGGATCCGGGCATCCTGGCCCCGGATCACCGACAGGCCCGGGCGGCCGAGCAGGCGCCGCTCCTCGGGCGGGAGGTCGTGGACGTAGACGTTCTCGTCGATCAGCACGCGATACCTGGGACGAACCTGGGCGGTCAGTTGCGCGGCGGCGGCCGGCAGGAACCGCTCGTGGAAGTCATGCCAGAGGACGGTCTCCAGGTACGGGTTCATGCCCGGGAACGGTGACGGCATCGCGGGTTCCTCCGGTCACGGTCAACAGATGGCTTCCGCCACCGACTCTACATTCTAACCGACCCGCGAGGCCTGGAGCGTCGAACAAAATGGGGACAGGCACCTCGAAGACTCGGAGCCAGTCCCCATTTGAGGCGGAAAACGGGGACACTAGGCGGAAAACGGGGACACTCTGAATATCGACAGATGTCCAAGGCTGTGGCCCCGCACTGACGGCCGCGAGATCGGCACCAATCGCCCCGCCGCCGCCGGCCGACCGCCGCCGCCTCGCCGCGACCGGCCCATCCGGACCGAACCGGACTGGCCCGGTCCGAACGGCCGCAGGGCCGCCGCCCCATCGGAATGCGCCCCGATCGATCCGCCGCCGGCCGCCCTGGCCTGGCAGGCGCGGCCTGGACAGGCGTGGCGCGGAGATCGGAATGCGCCCCGATTGATCCGCCGCCGGCCGCCGGTCTCGGCGCTGCCGGACGGGCAGGCTCCGGCGGGACATCCGGGCGGTCTCCGGGACCTTGAACGCCGGCTGCCGGCAGGCCGATGTGGAGAACGGACGGGGACTTCGCGGTCGGGCAGCGCATTCTGCGTCCGCCGGCCCTGCTCCGGCCGGTCGGCCGGCCGGCCGGTGGCGACGTCCGTCCGGTCCCGGCCCGGCCCGATCCGCAGGACGGGCGGGCCAGGTCTGGCCCCCCGGCCGCGCGGAACTGATGCGGATGGCAGCGGGTTCGAGGTCGACGCGTCCGGCCGGTCGATGCCGATCCAGGGGAGGATCGTCCGCAGGCGCCGCAGGTGATTCCGGAGGGCCGCCGCTCGATACGGCGGCCTGCGTTTGTTCGTCCGTCAGGCCCGCCGCGGGGCTCGCTCGGGTGCCGGCCGCCTGCGGCGAATCCCGGCCCGCGGCGGTCCGGCCTTCCCGCCGCCGCCTCGGCTTCAGGAGGTCCGCCCGGTGACCGCACGGTATCGCGTGGGGCCCGACAGTTCCTCCAGCACGCCCTGGCCGACCAGCTCAGAGAGCCAGTTCCTGGCCTGTGGCGTCGAGATCGCGAGCAGTTCGGCCACCTCGGCATCGGTGCGGGCCTCGACGAGCTCGTGGCTCAGGATATCGCCGACGGAGCGAAGCAGTTTCTCCGCGGGTGGCGGCGTCGCATGGGCCTGGCCGGTTCGGGGGGCGCCGACGCCGGCCCCGGCTGGCTGGGGCGATTCCTCCTCGGCAGGAAGAGGTTCTCCCGCGGGCGTGATGAAGGCGAATGCCTCCTGCCCGGATTGCCCCGCGACCGCCTCGGCGGCGCGGGAGATCGCCGCGCTGAGAGCCTCGCCGTCAACCGGCTCGGGCCAGGGCCGGGCACCCCGGCGGAGCAGCGCCTCGTTGCCCTTTCCGGCATCGGGGCCGTTCCGGACGAACACGGGCACGTGGCGCAGCCGTTCCAGTTGCTCGACGGCTCCGGCCCAGGTGCCGCCCTTCTGGAAGTCGGAATTCACGACGACGGCGGCATCGGCCGTCGCATAAATGAGTTTATTCCGACCCATGGCATGACCCACGTTGAATCCGGCCGCGGGGTCGTACGGCGAGACCAGGACCAGCCGCCCGTTCATCAGCGGTTCGCGGTTCTCGCGCACGAGGGCGGCGCGCTCCAGGCTGTCGGCGAGCCATCCCACGACGGCACCGCCCGCCTGCGAGGCCCCGCGCATCGCGGCCTGGTCGACGCCGCGAGCGCCTCCGGAGACCAGCGTCCGGCCGGCGGACGCCGCCGTCCGGCCCAGCCGTTCGGCATAGGCGATCCATTCGTCTCCGACGTTTCGCGACCCGACCACGGCCAATCCCCCGGTCTCCAGCAGCGCGATGTCGCCGCAGCCGTAGAGCACGGGCGGGGCGTCTTCCTTGAGGCGGGCCTTCAGCCGGCGGGGGTACTGGGCGTCGGCACGGCTCACGACCCAGATGGCACGCGTGCTCCATCGCTCGGTCGCCTGGCTCAGCAGGAAGCCGCGCCCGAGCAAGGATTCGAGGCGAGGGCGATCGACGACCGCCGCGCACCGATCGATCAACTCAGGTGCGTCCGGACCGATCAGGTCGGAGGGCTGCCGCTCTTCCTCTCTCAGGAGGCGCGCCAGCCGGTTGTATTCGCCCGGCGTCAACAGCTCGGACGCGGCCCCGCGGCGCCCGACGATCAGGGGGGCGGTCAGCAGCAGGATCGCCATCGAATTCGGAGAGAGCGGCTGGTTCATCAGGCATGGGCGGTTGAGGCCAGCGCGAGCGGATAAACCGGCCCGCTGCCCCGGGTCGTCAGCAGCCAGGCCGCAACGGCGATCGTCCATTTTGAGTCTACCACGTCGTCCACCAGCAACACCGGCCCGTCCGGCATCGGCGCTTCCGTCACGGCAAGGGAGCCGTCGACGTTACGAGCCTGCTGGGCGCTATTGGCCATGGCCCTCTGCTCGGGCCGATCCTCGGTCTTCTCCAGCGCCGGATGGAACGGCAACCCCACGGCGGCCGCGAGCCGACGCGCGAAGTCGGGGACAAGCTCGGGGTGGCGTCGCGAGGGGACGCACGTGACCCAGCGTGGCGCCGGATCCGGCGCCCATTCCCGAAGGAGCTTCACGCACGCCCGGACGAGCTCATCGGAGAAGCGACCGTCTCGATATTTCCCGTCGCGGACCACGGCTCCCCAGCCGGCATCGCCCAGCACGCAGAGGACCTTGCCCGGCCGTGCCTGGCGCGGCTCGGCGATCCGGCCGGTTACGCCCAACCTCGGAAGGCCCCCCGTCGGCCACATCTTCCGCGGCTCCAGGGGCAGGTTCGTGCGCCGCAGGAACGCCTCGGCGTCCCGCACGAGCGCCGCGTCGGGCGTCGTCGCGAGCCGGGGCAGGTCCGGCGGGCGGAACGTCTCCGGCGGCCCGTCGAGCGCCCGGATGAGGAATTCCATGTGGTCGGAGCGCAGATCGACGTATTCCTGCATCTGCCTCTGTTCGACGCGGCGCAGGGCCGTCAGACGCTCGGCCCTCTGCCAGAACGCCTCGCCCAGCTCGGCCGCCGTGAGGGTCCACCGGCTCCCCTGTTTGGCGATCGGCGACGGCGATTCCAGCGAGAGAAGCTGGATCGCCCTGTCGACCCGCCCGCGGCGGATGTTGACCCGCTCCAGCAGCGATGGGATCGAGAGGCCCTCCGGGGCCGCCTCCAGGGCGTCGAGCACCTGACCGACCTCCTCTCGCGTTGGGAACGCGCTCTCGATGAAGTAATCGGTGATCTCCCGTTCCTCGGCCCCGCTGAGCAGCACGCCGTAAGCCGACGGCAGGGCCCGGCCGGCCCGACCAACCTGCTGGTAGTAGGCGATGACCGAGCCGGGGGTCTGGAAATGGACGACGAAGGCGAGATCCGGCTTGTCGAAGCCCATGCCCAGCGCCGTGGTCGCCACCAGGGCCTTGAGACGATTGCCCAGCAGGGCCGCTTCCAGCTCGGCGCGACGCTCGCCCGTCTCTGAGGAATAGGCTTCCACGTCGATCCCGCGCGAGCGCAGCCAGGCCGCCACAAGTTCGGCATCGCGGACCGTGAGGGTGTAGATGACTCCGTGGCCGGGCAGCGCGGGCACCTGTTCGGCAAGCCATGCGAGCCGCTCTGCCTGGCCCGCCAGGCGGATCGTCTGGAGGAACAGCGATGGCCGGCTCAGGCTGCCCCTCGAGATCGTCAGGCCGGGACCCAGGACCGAGGCCAGGTCCTCGATGACGCGATCGTTGGCCGTCGCGGTGGTCCCCAGGAGTCGGAGCTGAGGGGGCATCGCGCGGATCATGCGTTCGATCAGGCGGTAGTGGGGGCGGAAGTCGTGTCCCCAGTCCGAGATGCAATGGGCCTCGTCGATCACGAGCAGCGAGATCCGTCCGGCGATCGGGCCCAGGACCTCGTTGCGGAAGGACTCGTTCGCGAGCCGTTCCGGCGAGATCAGCAGGATATCGACGTCATTGCGCGCGATTTCCGCCCGGACCGCTTCCCACTCGTCCCGGTTCTCGGAATGAATGGTCCGCGCCCGCACGCCCATGCGCCCGGCCGCGTCGATCTGGTTGCGCATCAGGGCCAGCAGCGGCGAGATCAGGAGCGCCGGGCCGAGGCCGGCGTCGCGTAGCAGCCGGGTCGCGATGAAATAGACCGAGCTCTTGCCCCAGCCGGTCTTCTGCACGACGAGCAATCGACCGCGGCCCTCCACGACATGGCGGATGGCCTCCTCCTGGCCGTCGCGAAAGGCGGCGGATTCGTCCCGGACGCCGAGCCTCAGGAGTGCGAGGGCTCGCGCGGGGTCGTAAGGCATGGGAGAAGACTCCAGGTCGCCTTTCGGATGCGACGGCGTTGTCCGGGCCGGCGGTTGCCGCCTCGTGCCGGGGCAGCTTTCCGGCCCGTCAGCCCGTCAGCTCGCTCGCCCGCTTGATTTTTGATGGCTTGCCCAGCGCCAGGTACGCCGCCGCGGCCTTCGTCAGGAAGACCTCGAAGCCATCCGTCTCGAAGTCGGACAGGCCGTGGCCGACGATCGTGATCTCCTGGAACGGGCCCAGGTCGTTGATCCGCAGCCGCGGCAGGTCGCTCAAAACAGGCGGCTCGACCTGGTGGAACGGTACCAGGGCCAGCAGCTTCTCCACCGCGCCGGCGCGGAAGGTTCCCTTGGGTACGAAGAACCGCAAGGTCACCACCCACTCCGCCGACGTCGTCGCGTGGAAGAACGGGAACGCCGCCCTCGTCTCGTCGTTCCCCTTCACCCGCACCACGCCGCGCTGGCCCCACTCGGTCGGTGCGAATCCGCCCTTGCCCGCAGCCTCGATCCGGTCCACGATCGTCGACAGGATCCGCCCGTCCCACCGCGACGGGCGGCCATTCGCGGCGACCCGGTCGTTCGTGTGCCATTTGCGGCCATCGGCTTCCCAGGGGGCCCTTGCTTCCTGATTGTCCGTTGTCCGTGGTTCGTTGTCCGTTGCAGGGGATGGCGTCGCTCGCGGCGCTCGGCGGGTCGTCTCGGCGGATTCGCCGGCGGCCATCTTCTTCCAGGCTTTCAGGTCGAAGCGAGGGCGCTCGGCGTGCGGGCCGGCCTCGAGGACGGGCTTCAGGAACGTCGACGTGTGGCCCTGACCCTGGGCGACGACCGCCTCGGGGGTCCCCTCGGCCACCAGGTCGCCGCCGTTCAGGCCCGCCTCGGGCCCGAGGTCGATGATCCAGTCCGCGGTCTTGATCACGTCGAGGTTGTGCTCGATGACGACCACCGTGTTGCCCAGGTCGGCCAGCCGGTGCAACACATCCAGCAGCTTGCGGACGTCGTCGAAGTGCAGGCCCGTCGTCGGCTCGTCCCGGATATAGAGCGTCCGCCCCGTGTCGGGCCGGGCGAGCTCGGCGGCGAGCTTCACGCGCTGGGCCTCGCCGCCGGAGAGCGTCGCGGCCGACTGGCCCAGCGACACATAACCCAGGCCGACGTCGGAGAGCGTCTGCATGATCCGCCGGACCTTCGGCACGCTGGAAAACAGCTCGAGCGCCGCGTCGACCGACATCGCCAGCACGTCGGCGATCGACTTGCCGCGGAACTTCACGGCCAGGGTCTCGGGCGTGTACCGCTGGCCGTTGCAGGCCTCGCAGGTGATCCACACGTCCGGCAGGAAGTGCATCTCGATGCGTTTCTGGCCGTTCCCCTCGCAGGTCTCGCACCGGCCGCCGGCCTGGTTGAAGCTGAACCGACGCGCCGTGTAGCCGCGGACGCGCGCCTCGGGGAGCTTCGCGAACAGCTCGCGGATCAGGTCGAAGGCGCCCGAATACGTGGCCGGGGTCGATGTCGGCGTGCTGCCGAGCGGTGTCTGATCGACGCTGATGACCTTGTCGACCTGGTGCAGGCCCTCGATCGCCTCGTGCGCGCCGGGGGTCAACTGGGCGCGGTGCAGGGTCCGCGCGGCAGCCTTCCAGAAGATGTCCTCGACGAGCGAACTTTTCCCCGAGCCCGAGACGCCCGTCACCACGGTAACGACGCCGAGCGGGAAGCGGACGTCGAGCGTGCGGAGGTTGTGCTGCCGCGCGCCCTTGACCACGATCGCGGGGACATTGGCCTCGGCCGAGGCCGGCCGGCGGTTGGTCGGAACCGGGATCGCCGCCCGGCCCGAGAGATATTTGCCCGTGAGCGAGTCGTCCGATCCCTCGACCTTCGCGGGCGGCCCGGACGCGGTGATCCGCCCGCCGCCGTCGCCCGAGCCGGGGCCGAAGTCGACCAGGTGGTCGGCCGCCTCGATCACCTCGCGGTCGTGCTCGACGAGGACCAGCGTGTTGCCCAGGTCGCGCAGGTGCCTGAGGGCCCCGAGCAGCCGGCCGTTGTCGCGCGGGTGCAGGCCGATCGTCGGCTCATCCAGGACGTAGACCACGCCCGTCAGCCCGCTGCCGATCTGGCTGGCCAGCCGGATGCGCTGGCTTTCGCCGCCGGAGAGCGTCGGCGTGCCGCGGGCCAGGTTGAGGTAATCGAGCCCCACGTCGACGAGGAACGTCAGGCGGTCGCGGACCTCGCGCACCAGGTCGCCGGCGATGTGCCGCTCATCCTCGGTCAGCGGCAGCTCGCTGAAGAATTTGAGCGCCCGGTCGAGCGGCCATCGGCTGATCTGGTCGAGCGTGAAGCCCTGGAACCGGACCGCGGCCGAGTCGTCGCGCAGCCGGGCCCCCATGCAGCCGGCGCACGGGACGTCGTCGACCATCCCCTGGAGCTTGTAGCGATAGACGAACGAGACGCGCCCGGCCTCCTCGATCGTCGGGAACAGGCCCTTGTACTGGAACGAGAAGCCAGGCCGCGCGAGCCCTCCCGGCCCCGGATCGACCGGAGGCCGACGCTTCTCCCGGGAGGGCGAGCCTCCCGGCGAGCCGTTCGCGCGCGGCTCGGCAGGAGCCTCGCCCTCCCGGAGACCCTCGTCGGCCGCCACCCGGTACCAGGTGTCCCCCGCGCCGTGGAGGATGATCCGGCGGGCGCGGCCGTCCAGGTCGTCGAAGGGCGTGGAGATATCAAAACCCTCCTCGACGGCGATCGCGGCGATCATCCGGGCGAAGTCGGGATTCTCGGCGAAGTCGGGCCAGACGGCGACCGCGCCGTCGCGCAGGCTGAGCCGCCCGTCGGGCACCAGCACGGCCGGGTTGGCGCCGTGCTGCACGCCCAGGCCCTGGCAGACCGGGCACCAGCCCAGCGGGCTGTTGAACGAGAAGTGGTGCGGCTGAAGCTCGTCGAAGCTCCGGCTGCACTTATCGCAGACCCGGTGCTGGCTGTACCTGTCGACCGGCCACGACTTCTCGCGGGACTCGTCCCCCACGCGGGCGATGTGCACCACGCCCTTGCCCAGGTCGAGCGCCGACTCGATCGAGTCGGCCAGCCGTGAGCGTGTCGACCGGCGCACCACGGCGCGGTCGACCACCACCTCGACCCGGTGCTTGCGACGGTGGGTCAGCTTCGGGGGCTTGTCCAGGTCGACCGACTGGCCGTCGACCCGCACCCGGGCGAACCCCGAGGCCCGCAGCTCGTCCCACACCTCCTCAAAGGTCTCATTATCGCGACGCTCGATGGGCGCCATCACATAAATCTTCGACCCCTCGGGCAGGTGCAGCACCTTTTCGACGATCTCGTCGGCCGTCTGGGTGCCGATCGGGACGTTGCACTTCGGGCAATACGGTTGCCCCAGCCGGGCGAACAGGATGCGCAAATAGTCGTGGATCTCGGTGACAGTGCCGACCGTCGAGCGCGGGCTCTTGCTCGTGGTCTTCTGCTCGATGCTGATCGCCGGCGACAGGCCCGTGATCCGCTCGACCTTCGGCTTCTGGAGCGGCGCCAGGAACTGGCGCGCGTAGCTCGAGAGGCTCTCGACATACCGCCGCTGCCCCTCGGCATACAGCGTGTCGATCGCCAGCGAGCTCTTGCCCGATCCGCTCGGCCCGCTGCACACGGTCATCTGGTCGCGGGGGATGTCCAGGTCGATCCCCTTGAGGTTGTGCTGCGCGGCCCCTCGGATCTCGATGGCCCGGAGGCCCTCCTCGGACGATGTCTTCTTGCCGTTCTTCGCCGTCTTCTTCGCCGCGGCCGGCCTGCGCTTGCGCTTCGACGCTTTGGCGGCCTCGGGGGCCCGCTCGAAAAGCTTTTTGAGTGCCTGGCCGGTGTGGCTCTCGGCAATCTCGGCGACCTGCTCGGGCGTGCCCTGGGCGATCACCCGGCCGCCGCCGGCGCCGCCGTCGGGCCCCATGTCGATGATCCAGTCGGCCGTCTTGATCACGTCGAGATTGTGCTCGATGACGACCACGGTGTTCCCCTGCGCGGCGAAGCCGTGCAGCACCTCGAGCAGCTTGCGGACGTCGTCGAAGTGCAGGCCGGTGGTCGGCTCATCCAGGATGTACAGGGTCTTGCCGGTGCCCTTCTTCACCAGCTCGCGGGCCAGCTTGATCCGCTGCGCCTCGCCGCCGGAGAGCGTCGGCGACGGCTGGCCGAGCTTGAGGTAGTCGAGCCCGACGTCGTGCAGGGTCTGGAGCATCCCCGAGATCTTCGGCATGTTCGCGAAGTGCTCGAGCCCTTCCTGCACGTCCATGTCGAGGACGTCGCTGATGCTTTTTCCCTTGAAGCGGACGTGCAGGGTCTCGCGGCCGAACCGCTTCCCCTGGCAGACCGGGCAGGTGACCCAGACATCGGCGAGGAAGTCCATCTCGAGCTTGTTCGAGCCGTTCCCCTCGCAGGCCTCGCACCGGCCGCCGGGGACATTGAAGCTGAACCGCCCCGGCGCATACCCGCGGGCCTTGGCCTCGGGCACGCGGGTATACAGGTCGCGGACCTGGTCGAACAGCTTGATATAGGTCGAGGGGTTCGAGCGCGGGGTCCGGCCGATCGGCGACTGGTCGATGTCGATGACCTTGTCGAGCTGGTCGAGCCCGTCGATCGCGTCGTGCTCGCCGGGCTCGGTGATCGCACCGTTGAGTTCTCGCGCCAGCGCCTCGCGGAGGATGTCGCCGACGAGCGAGCTCTTCCCCGAGCCCGACACGCCCGTCACGCAGATGAACAATCCCAGCGGGAAGGAGACGTCGATGTTCTTGAGGTTGTGCTGCCGGGCGCCTCGGACCGTCAGCACGCGGCCGTCGGGGGCCTTGCGCGCCTCGGGGATCGCGATGGTCCGCCGGCCCGAGAGATAGGCGCCGGTCAGGCTCTGCTCGGCGCCCGCCAGGTCGTCGATGGTGCCCTCGGCGACGACCTCGCCCCCCTTGACGCCCGGCCCCGGCCCGAAGTCGACCAGGTGGTCGGCGGCGCGCATCGTGTCCTCGTCGTGCTCGACGACGACCACGGTGTTCCCCAGCCGGGCGAGGCGGCGGAGCGTGAGGAGAAGCCGGTCGTTGTCGCGCGGGTGCAGGCCGATCGAGGGCTCATCCAGGATGTACAGCACGCCCACCAGCCCGGCGCCGACCTGGCTGGCCAGCCGGATGCGCTGGGCCTCGCCGCCGGAGAGCGTCGGCGCGGCGCGGTCGAGCGTCAGGTAATGCAATCCCACGTCGATGAGGAACGTCAGCCGGGCGCGGATCTCCTTGAGCAGCTCCTCGGCGATCGTGCGCGAGACGGGGTCGAGCGGATCCGGGTTTTCGGTTTTCGGTTTTCGGTTTTCGGTTTCCCCGGCGACCCGCTCGACTTCCACCCCCTCGGCCAGCGCATCGAAGAACGCGGCGACGTCGCCGACCGGCAGCGCGCCGAGCTCGACGAGGCTCTTGCCGCCGACGGTGACGGCCCGGGCGCGGGGATTGAGCCGCGAGCCGTGGCAGTCGGGGCAGACGACGCTCTTCATGTACGGCTCGAGCTGCGCGCGAGTCGGGCCGCCCGAGGCGCCCTTGTATTTCGTCAGCAGCTCGCTGGCGACGCCCGGCCATTTCTCGGCGTGCGACCAGACCTTGCTCTTGCTCTTCCAGCGGTGGACGATGGTCCGGTCGCCCGTGCCGTACAGCCAGGCGCGGCGCCATTTCTCGTCGAGGTCGCGCCACCGCCCCCGGAGCATCTTCCCCTTCGGCGGGCCGTCCGGATCCGATTCGAGGTTCGCGGCGACGCCCTCGAACAGGTGCCGGCGCCACTTGCCCATCTCCTTCACGGGCCCGAGCGGCGCGATCGCGCCGTCCCACACCGAGAGGTTCGGGTCGGGGACGAGCAGCTCGGGGTCGAAATCATGCCGGACGCCCAGGCCGTCGCAGGCCGGGCACATGCCCTGCGGGCTGTTGAAGCTGAAGAGCTGCGGGCTGGGCGGATCGAAGCCGATGCCGCAAGAGGCGCACGCGTAGCTGGACGACAGCAACTGGTCCGGCCGGCCCTCGGCGGCGACGATCACCGTCCCCTCGCCGAGCTTGAGCGCCTGCTCCACCGCTTCCGACAATCGGGTGCGCACCGAGGCCCCGCCGTCGTCGCCGATCTTGAGCCTGTCGACGACGACCTCGATGTTGTGCTTGATCTGCCGGTCGAGCGACAGGTTGTCGGAGAGATTCACGACCTGCCCATTCACCCGCGCGCGTAGATACCCCGCGCGGGCCAGCTCGGCGAAGAGGTCCCTGTACTCGCCCTTCTGGCCGCGGATGACGGGTGCCAGCACGAGGAACCCGGTTCCGGCCGGCACGTCCTGAAGGATCCGCGCGACGATCTGCTCGCGGGTCTGTGCGGCGACGGGCCGGCCGCAGTTGGGGCAATGCCCCTGCCCCACGCGGGCAAAAAGCACGCGGAGATAGTCGTTGATCTCGGTGATCGTGCCAACCGTGGAGCGGGGATTGCGCCCGCCGGTTTTTTGCTGGATCGAGATCGACGGACTCAGGCCGTCGATCCGGTCGACCTGCGGCTTGGGCATCTGGCCGAGGAACTGGCGCGCGTAGCTCGAGAGGCTCTCGACATACCGCCGCTGCCCCTCGGCATACAGCGTGTCAAAGGCCAGCGAGCTCTTCCCCGAGCCCGAGACGCCCGTCAGGCAGATCAGCCGGCCTCGCGGCAGGGTGAGCGACACGTCGCGGAGATTGTGCTCGCGCGCGCCCCGGATGACGATGTCCGATGCGGCCATCCCTGGTTGGTCCCCTCCGTTTGTTTCAAGGATTCATCGCCAGTCGATCGGGAGAGCCTTTTACTATACACGTGTCGCCGTAGATTGTCCATCCCGACCGGGGCGCCGAATGGATCTTCCTTATTGGCGGGGCTTGTTTACAATGTGGTGGTCAGGCGTTGACAAAATGGCGGTCGTGTGTTGGCAAACTGGGCATAACCTGTGGAAAAGGCTTCTGGCGAGGAGATCCGGAGGTTCATCGTTGAGCAAGTGGCGGCGAACCCGATCTCAATCGTCAGGGTGACGGCCGAGCGGTTCGGCCTCACGCGTCAGGCGGTGCATCGCCACCTCAGGGCGTTGGTGGATGAGGGCGCCATCAAGGCAACCGGGCGGACGAGGCAGAGGGAGTATTCGCTGAAGGTTCAGGACTTCAGGGAGACCCTTTCCCTCGCGGAGAACCGGGACGAGGATCGCGTCTGGCGGATGTACGTCGAGCCGCACCTTGCCGGACTTCCCACCAATGTCCTGAGGATCTGCCAGTACGGCTTCACGGAGATGTTCAACAACGCAATCGATCATTCGGAGGGTTCCCAGGCCGATGTAACAGTCGGTCGTTCGGCCGCATGTGTTTCACTATGGATCGAGGATAACGGCGTCGGCATCTTCCGAAAGATTCGCTCGAAGTTCGGGCTCGAGGATGAGCGCCATGCCATGCTGGAACTGGCCAAGGGGAAGCTCACGACCGATCCGGCACGTCACTGGGGAGGGGGGATCTTCTTGACGTCACGCATGTTCGACATGTTCTCAATCCTGTCAGGAAAACTATTCGTTGGTCATGAAGACGGTGACGACTGGCTGCTGGAAGCCAGCGAGAATTGGCCGGGAACGAATTTCCTCATGAGGATTTCCACGAATAGCCAGCGGACGACGAAGGAGGTCTTCGATCGCTACGCGAACCCCGATCTCGATGATTATGGATTCTCCCGGACTCATATCCCGCTCACGCTGGCCCAGTACGGGCAGGACCAGTTGGTGTCGCGGTCCCAGGCGCGGCGGGTCCTGGAGCGGGTCGAGCGGTTCCGGGAGGTCTGCCTCGATTTCTCGGGCGTCGAATTCATCGGCCAGGCGTTCGCCGATGAGATCTTCCGGGTCTTCGCGCTGGCCCACCCCCAGGTGAAGTTCGTCGCGATCGGCGCGAACGAGGACGTGAACCGGATGATCGGCCGGGCACTTGCCGCGGCAAGATCGGCGGGCGGGGAAACCTCGGCCGCGACTTGACTCCGCCTGCATGTCCCGCCTGGACGATCTTCGGCCAGCCGAGCAACACCGGGGGATTCCGGCGGGGATCTCCACGCCAAGCAATCATTCTCCCGCCTTGCTCGCCAGGGCCGGTCCGGATATCTTGAGCATTATGACGTCCAAGGGTCCTAACCGACGGGAATACATTACCCTCCTGGCCATCGAGCCGAGTGACGGCACGCTGACCTGCGAGGTCCAGGTTTCTTTCGAGCGCATGCAGACAGTCGGTCGCCGCAGCCTTGGCCATGCGAAGGAATGTGGGTACATCCTGCCGATGATTCTTCAAGGGCCGACGGCCATCTTCGAGGGGTTGAGACGAGACGAAGACGAGGACCGCCGGGGGTACGGCTGGCGGTGTTACTGTGGCCAGCCTGAACAGAGCTATCGACCGGACGGATCGTCAGCCCCGCCGTATCACGGTCAGGTGTACCTGGTCTTCGTGAACGACGAACGAGTCGCCTATAATTGGCGATGGGAGAAGGCGGATCCGGATAACCCCAAACTTCCCCTTGGCCACGAGACCCGCTTCAGACAGCGGCTTCTTTAGCATGACTGCGCCCGTTATCTCCTAAACGGAAACCCCCCGGCCTTCAGGGCGGTTCCAAGAGGTTCCCATGACTGCAATGTCCAACAGCGACTTTGCCAAGCGTATGATGCTGTTGGCGAGGTCCGCCGCCGACTTCCAGCCAACCGCGACCTACGACCCGGACGGGGATTGTATCGAGTTCCTGGCCAGGCCGGACAGCTTCTATGCCGAACGGGTGGATGACCTTGTGACCGTGTACTACAGCCAGGAAACGCATGAGGTGATCGGCTCGCTCATCAAGGGTGTGTCGGGCTTCTGCAAGAAGCTGTCGGAGACGATGCCCGGATTCCAAATCGAGATTCGCGACGGACGGGTGCGTCTGGTTCATATCTTCCGGGCTCGCCTCTGGTCCTCGAACCTCGACCAGAAGGATCTCGCCACCCTCACGTACGAGAAACTCATCGACGTGGCCGAGGAATCGGAAGTCGAGGCGGAAATGTGCCTGAATCGATGACGTCGCTCGGCGTTTGAGCCGACAACACGACGGCGGCCGGCGTCTAGCCGGCTCCATTCGATTGGGCTTGGTCGGCATCCGCCCGGAGCGAGCCGATCTCGGTACTTAGCTCGTCGAGAGTTGGACCGGATGACACCTTGTGCCTCTTGAGGAACCCGTCAGTCTCGAGGCGGCCCAGGCCGAGGGCCTCGGCGAGTTGGTGATGTGTGATTCGGTCCTGGCGGTAGAGCTCGACGAGGTAGCTCTCGCGCGCTTCCCGCTCGAGGTCGATTCCGTTTGCGCGGATTTGCTGCTCGATCTCCCGCGGTATCTCGAAGCAAATGGTCATGTCCGGCCTTCTCCAGTGTCCTCCGGGGTTTCATTCCGTGATTCTACCATTGATTCGATCTCTTTCGGCATCTCGAGGCAGATCCAGGGCTGGGCGCAGTTTTCCCGGTCCGTTCGTCGTGAAGGGGAGCTCGATGACGACCAGACCACCCGGCTGATCGCTGGTCGTAGATGGCGTCGGAGTCCGCGTATCCTCGCCCGAATCCCTCGGCGGTCCTTCGTTCCCACTCGTGGTCGTCGAGGTCCAGATGACGGGTGGGCGGCGTGATGCCCATCGCATCCGCCCCGGCGACGCCCTCGCCTCGACAATCACCGCCTACGCCATCGCCGCCCGGATCCGCTTCACCAGGCCGTTGTCGCGGTCCGACGCACCCGGCAAGAGCAGCATGCTGGCGGCCAGGTAGCGCTCGCGGAACCGGGGCGAGGCGTGATAGTAGTCCTCCAGCACGGCCGAGCTGAACTTGTAGTCGTGCGCGTCGTCCCCCTTGAGGAACACCAGCCGGCGCGCGGCGTGGATCAGAGGCTCGGGCTCGTGGCCCGCCTGAAGATAAGCCAGCGCCTGCCGCGCGGCGGCCATCTTGTCGCCGCCCGAGCCGAACACGGCCTCGACCGCCGCCGAGGCCGCGTGGGCGGCGTCCTTGCCGTTGGCCCTGCTCGCCGACATCTCGGCCGGCTCGAGCTGGTCGATCCGGGCCTCGCGGGCCTTGCGGCCCAGGGCGTTGCGGAACATCGTGAGGAACGCCGCGTTCTGGAGCAGCAGCATCCGGCGAGTCAGGTCGTCGCCCGTGGCCTGGTAGGCGTAGTGCATCGCGTTCGTGGTGGTCGACGCGTGCAATGCGACGATGCCCGGCTGGCGCAATAGCAGCTCGCCGGCGCCGTCGAAGAGCGCGTCCCAGATCGACTGCGGCGCGACGCCTCGATTGAGCAGCTCGACGACCTGGCGGCTGGCGTCCTCATCCGAGCCGGTGCGCAGCGTCGACAGCAGGTCCTCGGCGGCCTTCGGGTCGGGCTGGCCGGCGTACCAGCCCTCGCGGATGCGAGCCGCGAGAATGGCGTTGCGGCGGCCGGGGCGGTCGGCGGCGTCGTCGCGGTCGGCGGGGTTGGCTCCTTCGTGCTGGAGGAGCGCATAGGCCAGCGACCGGAGGATCGGCTCGGCGTGCTGCCAGCCGATGCAGTTGAGCGTCCGCCAGGAATTCGCGACATAAATCGCCTTGTGGCCGATGTCGCGGAAGTCGCGGGCGCCGTAGCGGACGAAGAGCTCGTAGATCTCGTCGCTGCCGGCGGTGCGCGCCAGCCCGGCGACGGCGGCGTCCGCCGCGGCCTCGTCCCAGCGGTCCATCGCGGCGATGAACGCCTCGCGGGCGCGGCCGGCCGGCGGCACGGCCTTCTCGTCCACCGGGCCCATTGTCCAGTTGCCTTCCTTCACGTCCTGCGCCTGGGCACTCTTGAAGTAGTCGAGCGCCCAGAAGATCGGCAGCCAGCGGTCGGAGTCGGGCGAGCCCAGGCTCGCCAGGTGCGCCGAGTTCACCACGAGCACCGCGTGGAACTTGAACCCGACGTGCGGCCGGGGCTGGACGTTCCGCACCCCGGCAAGCAACAGCGCGGCGAGCACCTCCTGGTAGCTCAGCCCCTTCTTGATCCGCGCGGCGACCTCCTCGAGCAGCCGTTCGCGCGGGGTGTCCTCCAGCAATCGGACGATCGGCTCGATCTCGGGCCGCAGGCGGACGACCTTCGGGTCGAGCTTTGCCTCGTCGGCCGAGACGGGCCGGAGCCTCGCCAGGAAGCCCAGGTCGCCCAGCCCGGCCATCGCGACGCCCGCGGCGGACGCGCCCAGGAAGCGCCTTCGGTCGGTTCGCATGCCCATGATGGCTCCTGTTCTCGGGAAGAGTCCCGATTCGGCTGCGGAAGCGAAGGCGGGTAAGTCCCGCGATCGGCACGACCCTCGGGGGACCTGGGTGCGGTGTGGCGGGACGGGTCCCCCGCGCCTCATTCTGCCGCGCGGCCCGGCCCGGCACAATCAGTAACGTAGGTCGGGCTCTTTAGAGTCGGTCCCGGGAGGGTGACACGACGGCGGGGAGATGAGGGTTCGCGTGGCGGTCCGGGGGGCTGACGCCCCCCGGCTACGTCCTGACGCCCACTTCGTGGGCTCCTGGGACAGACTCCTAGCCTGAAGGTCCAGCCGAGTCAGCCTGGAAAGCCCGACCTGCATGAAAAACCGTCTCGCCGGGGTAATATGATCGTCGGCGAGTCTCATTTCTGAGGCGCGACGACCGAGGACGGGAGGTTCCCATGCCGATGCTCGTGCCCCTGTTGCTTCTGGCCGCGACGGCCCAGGCGCCTGCTCCTGCGAAGCCCGCCGAGAACGCGCCCGTGCGCCTGGCGGTCGAACCCTTCGGCCATCGTGGCGTGCGGCTCGACGAGGGGATGCTCCGTCGGCAGCTCGACGCGGCGCGCGAGGACTACCTGCGCATTCCCAACGACGACCTGCTCAGGGGCTTCCGCCGCCGCGCCGGCAAGCCCGCGCCCGGGGCCGACCTGGGCGGCTGGTACTCGTCCGACGTCTTCCACGTCTTCGGCCAGATTCTTTCGGGCCTGGCTCGCCTGCACGCCGCTACCGGCGATCCCGCCTGCCGCGAGAAGGCCGAGGCCCTGCTGGCGGGCTGGGTCGAATGCATCGAGCCCGACGGATATTTTTACTTCTCGCGCAGGCCGAACGCGCCGCATTACATCTACGACAAGATGGTCGGCGGCCTGGCCGACATGGTGATTTTCTGCGACAGCAAGCTCGCGGCGGACTCGCTCGCGAGGATCACCGCGTGGGCGGAGAAGCACCTCGACCGGTCGAATCCTTATGCCTTCGGCGGGACCGAGTGGTACACGCTCAGCGAAAACCTCTACCGCGCCCACTTCGCCACGGGCGACCCGCGGTACGCCGCCTTTGCCCGGGTCTGGCACTACGACGAATACTGGGATCTCTACGCGCGCCGCGGCGACCTCTTCGGCGACCGCGGCGGCGGCCGGCGGACGGGCGCCTATCACGCTTATAGCCACGTCAACACCCTGGGCGGTGCGGCGCAGGCGTACCTGCACACCGGCGATCCTCGGTATCTCGACGTCATCAGGAACGCCCACGACTACCTGGTGCCGCAGCAGTGCTACCCCACCGGCGGCTTCGGGCCGGACGAGCAGATCATCCCCCGGCGCGAGTGGCTGCGGAAGGTCGAATCCTCGCACAACTCGTTCGAGACCCAGTGCGGGTGCTTCGCCGTGTTCAAGCTGTGCCGATATCTGTTGACGATCACCGGCGATGCCCGGTACGGCGACTGGATCGAACGGCTGGCGTACAACGGGATTGCCGCGACGATCCCCATGTCGCCCGACGGCCGCGTGTTCTACTACTCGGATTACAACGCGTTCGGCGCGGTGAAGCAGAATCATCCGGTCGGCTGGACGTGCTGCACGGGCACCCGCCCGATGGCCCTGGCCGACCTGCACGACCTGGTGTACTTCCGCGGCGAGGGTGCGCTTTACGTCAACCTCTTCGTCCCCTCGACGGCGACCTGGCAGCCGGGCGGCGGCTCGGAATCGATCACCGTCCGCCAGTTGACGAGGTTCCCCGAGGTCGATTCGACCGAGTTCGTCGTCGTCCCGCCGGAGGGAAGCTCGGTCATCTTCGCCCTGAAGCTGCGCGTGCCCGGCTGGCTCGCCGGTTCGCTCGAGGCGAAGGTGAATGGCGAGCCGGCCGAGGCGCCGGTCGATCCGCACGGCTGGGCGACCGTTCGCCGCGAGTGGAAAAACGGCGATCGCCTGAGGGTTCGGCTGCCGATGAGATTCGAGTTGAAGCGGCTGGACGCAGGCTCGCCCGCCCCGGCGATGATCGTCCGCGGCCCGATCGCGATGGCCGTTCGTTCGACGGGCGGCAACCCGGGCGAGCTGGTCAGTGAATCAGACCTGGAGCGGTCGCTCGTCCCCTCGCCCGGCGAGCCGCTGACTTACCGGCCGGCGTCGGGAGCCGAGCTACTGGTCCGGCCGTTCTACGCGATGAAGGCGGGCGAGCCATATGCGATCGAGCTCGACCCGAACCGGCACGGGCACCGCGAGGCGAAATTCCAAGGCGACGGCTGGCGCGAGTCGGAATCGTTCCGGTTCAACGATCGCCCCGGCGCGTCGGCGGAATTCACCTTTCGGGGCACCGCCGTGCGCTGGATCGGCCAGCGCTTCGACGACGCGGGGATCGCCGAGATCCGGATCGACGACCAGCCGGTCGTGAAGGTCGACCAGTACGCTCCGCGCCGGGGCGAGCCGTTCGATTGGCGGTCGGAGCGCCTGCCGCGGGGTGAGCATCGCCTGACGATCACGGTCGGCGAGGCGAAACCGCCGGCCTCAAAGGGGCGGTTCGTCAACGTCGCCGGGTTCGAGGTGACACCGTGAGGCGATCGGCTCACGGCCAGATCTCGCGGATCTTGCCGATCGTGGTGTCGAAGTCGTACGGGACCCGGCGGAATACGATCCTCGGCGGGTTCGGCGAGGTTGTCCGATCGCCGGTTCCACCGCCGGCATCCTCGCCGGGATCGCCGTCATCGAGGATCACGTAGCAGGCCCGTTCGTCGCCGTCGCGAGGCTGGCCGACCGAGCCGGCGTTGATCATCAGCTTTCCCTTGCCTGGAGAATATTGCTCGTCGATCTCGACCGGTGAGAGAAACTGGAAGTCGCCGGTGATGATGCCAGGCACGTGCGAATGGCCCTGGACGCAGTAATGCTCCACGAGTTGAAACAGCCGCTCCATCTTGCGGCGGTTGTAAATATCCTCGGGGAAGACGTACTCGCCGATCGGGTTGCGGGGCGATCCGTGGACCATGAGGTACGGCCCCGATCGATACGAGGCCGGCAGTGCCGCGAGGAACTCGAGGCGGCGGGCATTCGCCCGATCGTGGGCGGGATCGAGCTCCCGGCGCGTCCAGAGGGCGGAGCGCTCCGCCTCGATCCCGATCCCCGGTTGCCCGCGATCGGACAGGGCTTCACGATCGTGGTTGCCCATCAGGGTGATCTGGCAGGCCGCCATCACGCGGTCGATGCATTCGCGCGGGTTGGGGCCGAACCCGACGATGTCGCCCAGGCAGACGACCTCGTCGATCCCGCGCGTGCGGATATCCGCGAGCACGGCCTCGAGGGCCTCGAGGTTCGCGTGGATGTCGCTGATGACGGCGCGGCGCATGTCAGGACTCCCGCGTTCGGCCTACCTTCGCTCTCATCCAGCCTTCTTCCGCTCCCCCTCGCGAGGCTCGAGCAGGCCCGAGAGCCAGTGCATGATGTTCAGCGCCATCTGGCGGTTGTCGATGCCCGGGGCGTTCATGCCGAACTTCTCCCCGCCCGCGACCTGCGCCGAGAGCTCGGCGGCCTCGCCCATGACGACGACGCGGCCCTTGCCGAACGCGAACGCGATGCCCTGGGTGCGACCGGCCGCCGAGGTCTCCTTGCCCTCGCCGTCGGCGAAGTCGTGGTCGACGGCCGAGTCCGAGAGCTTGAGGATCGGCGTGCTTCCCTCGGGACCCCTGAGCGACGTGCCGGTGAAGGTCTGCACCTTGTTGAGCCGCTCCGAGTCATTCCGCCCGCGGGTGATCGGGTGGTCGCCCAGCAGGTGGTTCTGCCGGCTGAAGACCAGGAAGGTCTCGCCTCCGTCGGAGTTCTTCGGGTCGCCGACCGCGCCGGTGCTCAGGTTCACGCCGAACCGCTTCGCCAGGCACTGCGCCGCGGAGCCCATCGGCGCGTGATCGGTGATCAGGAGCAGCGACCCGCCCTCCTTGACCCAGTCTCGCACCGCGTCGCACTCGGCGTCGGTGAAGGCCGGGTTGGCGGCGCCGTCGGCGCCCATGAACTCCGCGCCCAGGGCGTTGGCGATGACCAGGATCTCGCCCTTGCCCAGCACGTCGCGGGTGAACTTGTCCTTGTTTGGGATGATCGTGTAGCCGTCGCTCTTGAGCAGCTCGGCGAACGGCCTGTAGCGGCCGGTGGAGGTGTGGAAGTTGTAGTGCGCCTCGTCGAACAGGACGCGCGGGTGCGACGGCCCGGAGGCGTAGGCCGGCCGGTCGACCTTCGTCTTGAAATCGGGGTCGGCCTGCTGGCCGCCGCCGCCCTGGCCGCCGATGCCGAGGGCCCGGCTGACCTGGAAGGCCTCGAACCGACCGCGTTCCTGCGGGTCGTAATCCACGAGCCGGGTCGCGTCGAACGGGGCGCCGCGCATCTTGTGGTACTCGGCGCGCTGGGATTCGGTGAGCACCTCCTCGATCCGGGCCATGACCGGGGCCCAGGCCTCGCGGCCGGCCTTGCTGGCCCTGTCGTAGGCCGCGCGGAACTCGGGGCTCTCGACGTACTTCTTGATGGCCTCGGGCGTCGGCCTGTCCCTGGGATCCAGCGGGATTGGGAAGCTGGCGGCCTTCTCGATCTCGGCATGGCCCTGGTTGGCGATCTTCTCGATCCGCCGCTTCTGCTCGTCCGACAGCTTGAGGCGCTCGGCCAGGGGCTCGTTCGCGTCGGTCAGGGCGCGGAAGGGTCCGTTGTTCGGCCGGGTGAAGGCGAGCGGGCCCTGCGCCTGGAGCTGGATCTGGCCCAGCCGCTCCCACTGCTCGGGCTGGAAGACCTTGCGGATGGCCCTCGCCGCATCCTTGTAGACGTCGGCCAGGGCGGCCTGTGCCTTCTCGGCTCCTCCGCCCTGCTTTCGCGCCTCGGTCATCCGCCTGCGCAGCTCCTGGCGCTGCTTCTGGATGGCCGACCGGAACTCCTTCTTCTGGGCGTCGGTGAGCTTCAGCTCCTGCTGGACCGCCTCCTGCTCGAGGATCGCCATGACCACCGCCGGCCGCGGCACGACGCCGAAATCCGAGACCTCGAAGGTCGGCGTTTTGGCCGTCTGTTCCTGCCCTTGCTGGGCCCTGGCGGCCGGATCGATCCATCCCAGGGCCAGCGTCACCGAGGCCGCCATCGCGATGGCCGCGAACCTCCCGCGGGTCGCCCGACGAATCGCGCCCGCGCGCCACCCGGTTGTCCTCGCCATGGCTGTCTCTCCTCGGCTGCGACCTCCGATCCGATCCCACGCGGCCCGGTTGCTGGCCGGGCGATCCTACAAGTGTCGGAAAATGCGGCGGACTTTCAAGGGGGTGGTGGGTCGAGAGGGAAGAATGCAGGAGCGATCAATGACGAGGAATCTCGATTCCAAGCAGATGCGCCAGGGCTTCACGCACGACGGCGCCTCGATCGGCCAGCGAGTGCTCGGCCGCGTATTGATCGATGGCCTCAACGACAGCGGTCTCGCGGTCGGTGAACACGGTCCCGACGGCCACCCGCTCGCGATTCCGGGTGGCGGCGTCTCTGGCCCACTGCTTTAGCTCGGGGAGTTCCTGCTCGACTTCCTGGCGGATCTCCTGGTGCCGCTCACGCTCTTCGGGAGTGGCTTCGCGATGAATGCGGCGGAATTGCTGTGTCATGAGGAGACTCCTCGAGCGATGTCGGGAATGCCCGTTAGTCTTCGATCTCGTAGGCTGTCACGGGATAGATGGTGACATCATCGATCAACTCGTAGACCACCAGGACGAGACGGCCATCTCGAGTGTATCCGGTGGCAACGGGGCGCCTTGATGAGCGACTTGTCGTCTCTTCGAGCGGGTTGAAGAGCACATCTTCGACGTCGTCTGGAGTCAAACCGTGTTCCGCGATATGCTCGACGTTTCCGCCCGGCTCGTCATTCCAGATAATATCATACCATGGCATCAGTCTGATCCTGTAGCTCCATCGTCCGTCAGCAGATCCGAAACACCTGCCCCGTCTGGATGCCCTCGACGCTGCGGCTGTAGGCCAGCGCGGCGCGGGCGGCGGGGACGGGCTCGAAGCCGCGGAACAGCCAGCCGAAGGCCGGGAGGGATTCGGTGAGGATGCTGGGGCTCACGGTGTTGATCCGGATGCCGCGGGGCAGCTCGGCGGCGGCGGCGCGGACGAATCCCTCGACTGCCGCGTCGCACATGCTGGCCGACGATCCAGCAGTCACCGGCAGCTCGGCCAGGATGCCCGAGGTGAGCGTGATCGAGCCGCCGTCGACCAGGTGCTCGCGCGCGGCCAGTGCCAGATTCACCTGGCCGAGGACCTTGCTGGTCAGGCCGAGGGTATAGGCCGACTCGCCGATGGGTGCCGGTTGAATCGTGGCCAGCGGCGCGAACGCGACCTCGCCGGCCGTGCAGACGACGGCGTCGAGCGGGGCCAGGTCGGCCATCGCCCGGCGCAGGCTCGCCGGGTCGCCGATATCCAGCCGCACGCCGCCCGAGTTCCGCCCGGCGGTGTAGATATGGTGTCGCGTGCCCAGCTCGGCGGCGACGGCCCGGCCCAGCGTGCCCGAGGCGCCGACCAGGAGGATCCGCAGCCGATTTCCATGTGCGGTCGACACGACCTCGTCCTCTCGCGGTAAGGGACGGCGGGCCGCGCATCGCCCGCCCATCGACGCAATCCGATCCGACCCGATCCGACATGAACGCTCAGGCCATTATCGACGGCCGGAGTGCCGGGGGCAATGCGGGTCAAGGATGGATCGAATCGACCGGAGTGGCACAGCGCCGGTGAGGCGCCGAGGACATGATACGGGGGAAGGATTCGTCTGCAGATGACGCAGATATTACCCTGGCACAGTAGATCCTGAAGTAGGTCGGGCATTCGTGCCCGACGCTCAAGCCCCGTCGGGCACGAATGCCCGACCTACTTCCATGCCGGCGTAATATCTGCGTCCATCGGCGAACAGGACGATTCCTCAGTCTCAGAGGTCAAAGGTAGGAACCGCGGACAGCCCAGCCCGCCCGCTCACGGCAGGACGTTGTTGAGAATCCGCCGGACGAACGGCGGCACGGTGCCGGGTACGACGACGCCATTCGGTCCGTACGGGTACGCGCCCGGCGGGCGGATGACGTAATACGGCATGCCGCCGACGATCGGGGCGGGCGCGAGGGGATCGCCATTGGCCTCGACGTCGACCTCGGCGCCGGTGATCGGGTCACGGGTGATGACGGTGACGTCGGCATTGCGACGGGCGCGGCGGAGGGCGCGGCCGGGCACGCGTTCGATCACGACATTGGCCGGGTCGCGCATCCAGTGGCCCTCGCGGAAGTCCCAGCCATCCGGGCGGCGGATCCATCGGGCGGGGATCCAGTCCCAGCCCGGCTGCATGGCGGCCCAGAAGCCGGGGACCCAGGCCAGGCGGTCGCCCGTGGGCGTCGGCGCATAGTGGCCCGGGATGTAGAAGGAATCCGGTCCGGGGGCAGGCGGCGGCGTGTCATCGGGATGGTCGGCCGGCGGGCCGTTGATCCGCCACGCGGGCCGGTTGACGCTGGTGGCCACCAGTTCGGGGCGCCGCCAGGCGCCGGCCGTCCAGTACCAGCCGCGGGCGTCATGCGCCCATCGGCCCGGGATCCACGTCATGCCCGCCGGGGGCACCTGCCAGCTTCCGCCGACCCAGACAAACCGAGCGTTGGCCGGCTCCCATTCCCAGTAGCCCGGCGTCCAGATGGCGCGGGCATTCGGGCGGCGGCCCGATGGACGCTCGGCGATCGGCTCCGGCGGCTCCTTGTCGACATACACCCTCGTCGCCGGGCCTCCCGCCACGCCGGGGCCGGCGACATCCACGTCCACGGTCACGGAGCCCCGCGGCCGGGGGGTTGGCGCTGCCGGGTCCTGGGTCGGAGCAGGAGCGGCCGGCCTGGTCGTCGTCGCGGCGTCAGCCGGCAGTGGATCGAGCCCCGACCGGGGCGCCTCCAGCGCCGGCGCGCCGGGATTCAGCGGCTCGGGCGGCGGCGGGGGTTGCGTCGACCCCGGGCCGTCGGGCGACGGCGTCGGTGATTGTGATTGGGCGGACGCCGGGCTCGCGACGAACCCGAGCGCCAGCGTGAGTATCAGTATCGGCATCCGGGCGGCCGGAGCCGCCGGTTCACGACGAGCAACCCGCATGGTGATCCTCCCAGGTCGAGTCGAGGGACACGGGCCGCCCGGCCCTGATCGGAAGGCGTGGCTCCGTCCGAGCCGGCGCCATGAGGGACAGGGCTCGGACGGCCGGCGGGGTTCCGGCAAGACGGGCCCCGACGTCATCCGTCCGGGCCGGCGCCGGAAGGGAAGAGGCTCGGACGGAGCCTCGCCTTCCCAGGGTCATTCATTCAGGCGCGAGCGACCCGATGAAATTGAAATCGAATCCAGTCCAGACGCGGCGCCGGACCCGACCGGGCCTGGCTCCACTCATTGAAGTAGTGATGTGCAGAATCCGTGCCGAACTGGCCGCGGGCGGTGGGGCGAGGCGAGCCACCAGCCACCCGTCCGGGCAGAGGACCCCTTTTCGCCCCGGCCTGCCTTGGCGTATGATTCGGCAAGAGGTGGTGAGGAGTGTGCGCAAGGACCCGCGGGACCGCCGGCCACCGCCGGCCCGGGCTCGCCGGTCGCGGGCCAGAATCGAACTCGAACCAAAGAAGCCCCGTCGAAATGGGGACAGGCCCCTCGAAGACTCACGGAGCCAGTCCCCGATCGGTCAGGGCCCGTCAGCGAAACGAATCGACCCGATCCGATGCGAGACTTCTCGAACATGACGCGACGTTCCCGGGGCCGCGAGGTCGCCCTCCAGGTCCTTTATCAGGTCGAGCAGAACCCCGGCATGTCGCTCGCCGAGGTCCGGCTGTTCATCCAGCGCCGACTGCTGGGGGAGCGGAAGCTCTGCGAGTTCACCGAGGGCCTGGTCGCCGGGGTGAAGGAGCACCTGGCCCGGATTGACGAGGCGATCTCCGCCGCCGCGGACAACTGGCGGGTGGACCGCATGGCGGCGATCGACCGCAACATCCTGCGCCTGGGCGTCTACGAGATGATCATCTGCCGCGAGATCCCGTCGAAGGTGGCGATCAACGAGGCGCTCGAGCTGGCGAAGCGGTACAGCACCGCGCAGTCGAGCCGGTTCGTCAACGGCATCCTCGACCGGGTGCTCCAGTCGGAATTGCAGTCGCAGGCCCAGGCGATCATGGCCACGCATCCCGCCCGAATTGAGGCGGCACGCATGGCCGAGCAGGAAGCCCGCGAGGCCGCCGCGGCCGCCGCGGGAGCCGACGCCGCACCCGGCGATGACGAAGCAGGCCAGGCCGGGACGAGACCGGATGCCCCGCCTGCCGAGTAATGTGCCCGCGAAGCCAGGCGGGCCGGGTGGGTCCCTTCGTCCCCGTGCCGGCGCCGACCTGCACGTGCACACGACGCACTCCGACGGCGCGTGCTCGCCCTGCGAGGTGGTCGTGGCGGCGGCGCGCGCCGGCCTGAATGCGCTGGCGATTACCGATCACGACACGGTCTCGGCACTGGCCGTCGCGCGTCCCGAGGCCCGGCACTGGAACGTCGAGCTGATCGCCGGCGTCGAGCTGACGTGCCAGCACCGCGGACGCGAGCTGCACATCCTCGGCTATTTCTTCCGCGAGGACGACCCCGGCCTCGCCGCGGCGATGGTCGAGCTGCGCGAGGGACGAGCGCGCCGGATCGAGGTGATGGCCGAGAGACTGGGCGCCCTGGGCCTGCGCGTCGATCTCGACGCGATCCGCCGGGCGTTTCCGCGCGCCGTGCTGGGTCGACGGCACCTGGCCGAGTATCTCGCGCGCACGGGCCAGGTGGGCGGGGTCCGCGAGGCGTTCGCGCTCCACCTGGGCGACGGCCGGCCAGCGTGCGTGGAGAAGCCCCGGCTCGACGCGACCTCGGCCATCGGCCTGATCGCCCTGGCGGGCGGCGTGGCCGCGCTGGCGCACCCGCCGCACGACTTCGGCGAGTCATCCATCCGCGGGCTGGCCGACTCCGGCCTGCGGGCGATCGAGGTCGACGGCCCGGGCTGCTCGTCGGGCCTGGGCCGCCGCCTGCGCGCGATCGCTCCGCGCCTGGGATTGATCGGCATCGCCGGCAGCGACTTTCACTCCGCCGACCGGCCCGGCCGCCGCGTCGGGGCGTTTACCACGGACTCCGAGGCGCTCGCTCGCCTTCGCGCGGCGGCAAGCGGCCAGTGATCACACCTCTGCCAGCCGCTCCGTCGCATCGCCGAAGCGGTCGATGCGCACGCCGACCCTGTCCAGCATCGACAGGTACAGCCGGCACATCTGGCGATTCGGCTTGCCGGCGTAGTCGAGCGCCCGCCCGGTCCGGATCTTCCCGCCGCCGCGGCCGACCATCACCACGGGCAACTGCGACGCGTCGTGTGCGCCGGTCAGCATGCTCGAGCACATCAAAATCATCGAGTTATCGAGCGCCGTCCGGCCTCCCTCGTCGATCGCGTCGAGCTTCCTGGCGATATAGGCGAGCTGCTGCACGAAGAACTGGTTGACCTTCAGCCAGTCGGCCGAGGTCAACGAGTGCGACAGCAGATGATGAATCATGTAATCGACGCCCAGGTTCGGGAACCGCAGCGCCGAGTGATCGTTGTTGAGCTTGAGCGTGCAGACCCGCGTCGTATCCGTCTGGAAGGCCAGGACGAGGATGTCGCACATGAGTCGCATGTGCTCGGCGATGTCCTGCGGCAGGCCGTCCGGCGGCCTCGGGATATTGGGCTTCTCAAGCGTCGGCCGCCAGCCCTGGAGCTGGCCCGACTTGCCGGCGTTCTCGATCCGCTGCTCGACCTCGCGCACCGAGTCCAGGTACTCGTCGAGCTTGCGCCGATCGGTCGTGCTCACCTTGCCGCGCAGGTCCTTCGCGTCGGAGAGCACTGCGTCGAGGACGCTCTCATCCCCGCGCCGGGCCTCGTCCTTGAACAGGCGGTCGAAGGCCAGGGCCGGGTACAGTTCCAGCGGCGTGGGCGTGGTGGGCGAGCTCCACGAGATGTGCGAGCTATAAAGCATCGAATAATTGCGATGCACCGACGCGATCGCCTTCTCGCAGGCGAGCACCAGGCTGGGCACCTTGGTGGAACGCCCGTGGCGCTGGGCGACGACCTGGTCGACGCTCGTGCCCGAGCGGATCTCGCCGCCCGAGGCGAGTGGCGCGCCCGACAGCAGGTTGCCCGTCTGCGAGCTATGGATGTTCCCCTTCTGGGCCTCCTCGTTATACAGCCCGCGGATGAACAGCACCTTCTCGCGCAGGTCATTCAGCGGCTCGAGGACCTTGCCGAGCTTCAGGCCCTTGCCCTCCCCTTTGGCCCACCACTCGGTGCTGTGATAGCCGTTGCCCGAAAAAAGCACGGCCAGGCGCACCGGAGGCTCGCTGGCCTGCTTCCGACCCGAGGGCTCGTCGCCCCAGACCGGCAGCGACTCCATCCACGGCAAGGCCATCGAGACGCCCAGGCCGCGGAGCATCGATCGTCGCGAGAGGCGGTAGTCGGTCATGAGGTTTGCCCTTGTCGGTTGTGAAGAACCACTTGAATCAAAATCTGTCCCGGGACGGTCGTGGGCCGTCACCGCTCATTTATTGCGACCTGCCACAGGGGAACGGACAGCTCGCACCTGGGATTTCTTCGTTGAAACGCCTTCTTCCCGGCGTCCGAAACCTTCGTGTCCGCCACACCAAGGTGGGCCAGCCCCGGGATTGCCGAGAGTTCCATCAACCCGGCATCCGAAACCTCGGTACGCCAGAGGTCCAGGTATGTGAGGTTCTTGAGGGCCGCGAGTTGCTTGACTCCGTCATCCGTCACCTTCCATGCCTCGGAAAGGGACAGCATGCGAAGGTTCGGGAGCGCCGCCAGCTCCTTCAAGCCGGCGGCCGTGACTGGTGTGCCACTGATCTCGAGGGCAACGAGGTTCCTGAGGGCCGACAACTCCTTCAGGGTCGCGTCCGTCACGTTGTTCCCCTGGAGGTCGAGGGTGGTCAGGCTCTCGACGGCCGCGATTCCGTTTGCCCCGGCGTCCGTCAGCGACGGCTCCCAGCCCTTCTCCCCCGGGGGGATCATGTATGACCCGGGCGCATCGAGGTGCAGGGTGGTCAGGTTTTTCAGGACGGCCAGGTCCCTCATCCCGGTGCCCGTCACATCCGTGGCAGACAGATTGAGGGTCGCGAGATTCGTTACGGCCGCCAGCTCCTTGATGTCGGCGTCGGTCACGTGGGTCCAGGAGAGATCGAGGGTGGTGAGGTTCCTGAGGGCCGCCAGCTCCTTCAGGTCCGCGCCCGTCACCCTCGTCCCGGAGAGGTCGAGAGTGCCGAGCTTCTCGAGTGCTGCCAGCTCCTTCAGGCCGACGGCCGTCACATCTGTGTCCGAGAGATCGAGGGTGGTGAGGTTCCTGAGTGTCGCGAGCCCCTTCATCCCGGCGTCATTCGGCGACGGCTCCGCGGATGCCCCGGAGCGGAACCGACGGGGCCCCGTGAGGTCGAGGGTGGTGAGCTTCGCGAGGCCCGCCAGCTCCTTCAGGCCAGCACCGGTCACCCTCGTCCGGGCGAGGTCGAGCGTGGTGAGGTTCCTGAGTCCCGCCAGCTCCTTCAGGCCGGCGTCCGTCACCCTGGTCCCGGAGAGATCGAGGGTGGTAAGGTTCTCCAGACCCGCCAGCTCCTTCAGGCCGGCGTCCGTAAGCTCCGTGTCACGGAGGGAGAGGGTAGCGAGGTTCCTGAGGGCCGCCACCTCCTTCACACCGGCGTCCGTCACGTCTGAGCGGGAGAGCGAGAGGGTGGCGAGGTTCCTGAGTGCCGCCAGCTCCTTCAGGCCGGCGGGCGTCACATTCGTCTGGGCGAGATTGAGGGAGGTGAGGTTGCTGAGTGCCGCCACCGCGTTCAGGCCGGCGTCCGTCACCCTGGTCGAGCTGAGATCGAGCCTGGTAAGAAGCCGGAGGGCCGCGAGCTCCTTCACCCCGACGCCGTTCAGCAGCGGCTTCTGGGCGGAGTCTCGAGCGGTGCCGTACGAAGGGGAACCACAGAGGGCGAGGGAGGTGAGGTGCGGCAGGGCCGCCAGTTCCTTGATCCCAGCACCCGTCACCTTCGTGTCGGAGAGATCGAGGGTGGTGAGGTTCTTGAGGGCGGCCACCTGCTTGAGGTCGGCGTCTGTCACCTTCGTGAACGACAGATCAACGACTCGACCATCCTGTTCGACCCGCCCGCCGAGCTGCTTGATCCTCTTGAGCGCAGCATCCTCGGTGACATCGGCCCCGACGACCGGCGGAGCGACGAGGCAAAACAGCGTGACCAAGAGAAGAGTGGCGAGGCAACACAGCGTGACCACGAGAAGTCTCATGGAGTCCTCCCCTCGGTTATTCACGAGCCGGGCACCTCGACGCTCCCCCGATGATAGCGAAACGGCTTGCTGCGGACGATTGTTTCGAGCGCCGCCGAGACGCGGTCGCCGTCGGCCGCCATCTTCGCCAGCATCTCGTCGATCAACGGCTCGTCCGAGAGCTGCACGGCACGCCCCAGCGCGTAGCCCAGCAGCTTGCGGCAGAACTGGCGGCGGAACTCCTCCTTGCGCCGGTCCAGTAAATAGCGCTTGAGTCCGTCGAGCCCCTCGAACCGCGTGCCGTCCTTCAGTTCGGCGCGGGTGTCCACCGGGCGATCGCCCAGGTCCTTCTGCCGGAACCGGCCGATCGGGTCATAGGCTTCGAGGGCGAAGCCGAAGGGGTCGATGCGATTGTGGCAGGCCGCGCACGAGGCGACGCTCCGGTGCTTCTCGACGAGCTGGCGGACGGTCAGGCCGTCGGTCGCCGCCTCATCGTCGGGGAGCTGAGGGACGTTCTTCGGCGGCTTCGGCAACCGTTCGCCCAGCAGCGTCTCGAGCAGCCAGTTGCCCCGCAGGATCGGGCTGGTGCGCGACGCGCCCGATTGCTTCGCCAGGATCGCGCCGAGGGCCAGAACGCCGCCGCGGCCCTGCGCGCGAACCCCTTCAACTCGCCGCCAGGCCGGGCCGGTCACGCCGCTGATCCCGTAGTGCTTCGCCAGGTTTTCATTCAGGAACGTGTAATCGGCGTCGATCAGGTCGAGGATCGAGCCGTCGCGGGCAAACAGGTCGGCGAAGAACCGGACGGCTTCCTCGTACAGCTCGGGGCGGACCTGGGCGAACGTCGGGAAGTGCCGCTCGGACTTCTCATCGTGGGTGTCGAAATCGCGGATCTCGAGCCACTGGCAGGCGAACTCGGTGGCCAGGCCGCGGGCCCGATCGTCGCGGACCATCCGGCGGGTCTGCGCGGCCAGGACGTCCGGATTTCGCAGCTTTCCCGCGGCGGCCAGGCGGGTCAATTCCTCGTCCGGCATCGTGGCCCAGAGGAAATAGCTCAGCCGGCTGGCGAGCTCCCAGTCAGTCACCGGCGTGGCCTCGGAGCCGGCCCCGGGGCGCTCGACGCGGTAGAGGAATTCGGGCGACACCAGGACCCTCGCCAGCACGAGGCGGAAGGCGTCCTCGTGGCCCAGCTCCTCCTCGGCGCGGAGGCGCCGGTAGAGGGTGAGCAGGTCGGCTTTCTCCCGATCCGACAGTGGCCGCCGGTAGGCCCGCGCGGCGAAGGCGATCAATGAATCCAGGTGCCGCGGTTCGGAGGTGGCCTGGACCTTTGTGGCGGCCTCGTACGACGCCGTGATCGGCTTGCGCCAGGCTTCGACCTTGGCTGTCTGGCCCTCCTGCGAGGCGAAGCCGAGCATCTGGTCGAACGTCTGGTAGACCTTGATGCCGTCCTGGCTGACGTAGTGCAGCTCCTCCCAGAGCCGGTCGAGCCGCGCCCGGCCGGCGTCGTCGAGCATCAAGCGGGCGAACGGCTCATCCCAGCGGAAGAACTGGATGACCGTGACGACCTCGTCCACCGGGATAATCTGGCGGAAGCAGAGCGAGGCCGGGAAAACGCGGCGGAACTCGTCCATGCCGGCCGACCACCGCGACGATGCCTTGCTCGACGGCCGGACCACCACCGACACGCCCGGCCGCAATCGGTCGAGCGACGCGCGGTCCACCGATTTGTCGGTCAGCTCGAGCTGCACGCTCCCCTCGGCGCCGGCGCGTGAGGCCAGGGATCCGCTGACGACGAACTCGCGCCCCGCGGCCAGCTCGGCCGGGATGCGGAGTTCCAGCAGCGACGGGGCCGACACCGCGATGGCCTCGGCATCGATTGGCTCGCCGCCCGCGGCCTTGCCGAAGAGGCCCGGGTCGAGGCCCCAGTCCTCGGCGCCGGACGCGGACGAGACGGTGCGACGATCCCACCCCGCGGCCATCGCGCCGAACAGCGGGCCGTCGAGCGAGCGGGCCTGGCGGTAGAGCACCAGGTCGGGATCATCCTTCCCCTTGCCGGCCGGCGGAGCCGTGGCGTTCAGCAGCCGCGCCACGTCGGCGGCGAGCTTCGTCTTCTCCTCGGGCCGCCCGGCCGAGAGCCAGCGCGCCAGCGTCGAGCCGGCGGGCACGACGGGTAGATAGCCCTGCTCGCCGGCCGGCTCGGAGTAAAAATGCCAGACGCCGGGATGCCCCTGGCGGTCGGCGTGCGGGTTGCCGGCCAGCAGGTCGCCCGAGACGTCCGGAGCCAGCCGCCAGGCCGATGCGCCCGCGCCCGCCGCGCCTCCCTTCGGCGCGATCTCGAGGTCGACCTCGGTGGTGTCGCAGCCGTGGTCGCCGCCGCGCGGGCCGATCACCAGGGCAATCAGGTCGCCGGCCTGCACGGCAAGATCCTCGATCGGCGCAATCGCGGCGCGCTGGCCGTCGCCGAACGCGCCGGCCGCGAGCCGACGGCGCTGACCGCCGCGCCGCCACTCGAGCGACCAGCTCACGCCGTTGCCGCAGCCGCCGTGCGCGTCGGCCACCGTGGGCGCGATTCGGACCTTGCCGGCGATCGGGCTCCGCCAGCCGATCGCCACCGCCCGGCTGGGCGAGGGATGCACGACAATCCCGTGGGGCTTCACCCGCCCGGGGATGTTCACCTCGCGATTCGAGGCGTTCGCCACCAGCGCCGGCAGCTCGCCGGTGTGCCAGGTCTTGACGAAGTCGAACCCTCCGCCGTTCGGCGATTTCTCGGCCAGGTAGTCCTGGATCTGCGCCGGTCCGGTGCCGGCCAGGCCGAGGTAGTCGAGCCAGCTCGCCAGCGCGTCGGCCGGCAGGTTGTGCTTTCGAGCAATCTGGTCAATCGTCGCCCGGTCGCAGCCCGAGGGCGCCTCGGCCGCGGCGGCGAGATACCGAGTGGTCGCCGCGAGCACCTCGCGCCGGCGCCCGGTCAGGTATTGCGACAGTCCCCGCACGTCGCGGAGCAACAGCGGCGCCCGGCCCGGCCGCTCGAGCCGCGGCCGGTTCCAGACGACCACGTCGCCGGCCGACCCGTCGCCCGCCGAACCGGCCGACAGGCGGAGCACGACTTCGCCGGTGGGAAACTCGTCCGGGAACCTGTGCTGGAGCGTCACGCCTCCCGGCAGCCGCTCGACCGGCACCTGCCACGAGCCGTCGAACGAGTACGCCACGCTCTTGAACTGCCAGAGTGTCCCCTGCCACTCGCGGATCGCGGCGGCCAGCGCCGGCACGTCGCCCGGCCCGGCCGTCTTCCACCGCGCGCGGATATCCCCCAGCGGGCCGCCCTGATCGCCCGGAGCCTCCGTTTCACCAAGGGTCTTCCACAGCGTCGCCAGGTATTGCGGGCTCAGGCCGAGACGTTCGGCGGTCGCGTGAATGTCCTTCTCGGCAAGCGGCCGGCCGGCCGAGCGCTGGCGCAGCTCGACGGTCGCGGCGAGGTAGCGATCGAGCGGGATCTTGCCCTCGCCGTCGGCGAAGCGGTCGTACAGCCCGCGGACCTGGGCGACCAGCTCGTCGGTCCAGTCGCGACGGCTGGCGCTGGGCGAGAAGCGGAAGCCGTCCGGCAAGAGCACGGTGTGCCCGGCGATCTCCTTGGCGGCGTCGAGGTACTTGCCCAGGAGCGCCGGCGACATCATGAGCGCGTCGCCCGTGTTGGTGAATCCCTCGCCGGCCGCGCCGTCCTGGGGGAACTCGCGCGCCGGGTCGAGCGGCACGCGCGTGAGATCCCGGACGGTGCGGGTGTATTCGACGTTGCTCAGCCGCCGCATGACCACGCGGCCCGGGTCGCCGGCGGTCAGCCTCGCCTCGAAGTCGAGGAACCGGCCGGCCCAGCCGCGCAGGGCCTTTCGATCGTCGGCCTTCGGCTGGCGCGCCTCGGGCGGCGGCATCTCGCCCTTGTCGAGCACCTCGGCCACCTTGCGCCACGAGGCCGCGCCTCGCCGTGATTCCGCCAGCGAGGTGAACCGCTGAAGGTCGACGTCCCCCTCGGGCTCGGCGGTCGAATGGCACTTGAGGCAAAACCGCTCGACGATCGGCCGCACCCGGCCCTTCAGCTCGGCCTCAAGCTGACGCCCGGCCGCCGCGACCTCGGCGCCACTCCCCTGCCCCTTCACGTCTTCGCCGCCCGCCAGCGCAAGCCCCACCGGCCCGCCAAGCCATGCGGCCGCCATCGCCGCGATCATCCGGCGCACCGAGGCGCGCCGCCCGAGTTCCGTCGATCGTTCAGCCATCGGAGAGGGATTCCGTTTCAAGAGGACTCGGGTCCGTGTCGCAAGGTTCCGTCCGGCCTGTTCAACAATTATCCATCCGGCCGGGAGCTGACGCAACCTCGGGTGGACCACGGCGGCGTGAAAGTCGGTCAGGCTTTCTCGAGCGCCTGACGATTGGCCAGAGCGCATTGCCGTCGCGTGGCGCACGGGCGAGAGATGGAGGTTCGAGTCGGTCCCGGGAGCCCACGAAGTGGGCGTCAGGACGTAGCCGGGGGGCGTCAGCCCCCCGGTCCGCC
>DAIDHB010000218.1 GCA_027452145.1 Planctomycetales bacterium | reverse complement strand
CCGCCGGCTCCGCGTCGCCTTCCGCCGCTCGGCGCTGGGCATCGCCCACCGCGGCCACGTCGCCGAGCTCGTCCTCCGCGCCGGCGGCGGCCACCTACGGGCGCAACATCGGTACTGCGACCTGGCCGTCGAGTTCGCCGGGGTCGGCCCCGACGGCCCGGAGGAGGCCGTGGCCCTGCCGCTCGACTCCCTGGCCGACTTCGAGGGCACGGCCGACACGCCGGTCAGCCTCGAGTCCGCCGCCCCGGACCGCACCGTCATCCGCTGGGAGGACCGCGGCATCCCGCAGTCGGTCGAGTACCACCTCGTCACACCGGTCGACCGGATCGAGCCGATGCCGGCGATGCCCGCGAGCTGGACAGCGAACCCCGGCGAGCTGCTCGACGCGCTGGCCGAGGCGGCCGAGACCGGCACGCCCGGCTCGACGCGATACGCGCTGGAGATGATCCAGCTCCAGGGCCGCCGGGGCCGGATCGTCGCCACCGACGCCCGGCAGTTGCTGGTCCGCTCGGGCTTCCGGTTCCCGTGGGCCGACGACCTGCTCATCCCGGGTCGCCCGATCTTCGGTTGCCGGGTCATCCCGCGGGATCAGCCGGTCGAGGTGGGCACGACGGACACGCACGTGGTTTTCCGCACCGGGCCGTGGACCATCTCGTGCGTCATCCAGCGCGAGGCGAGGTTCCCGGACGTGGAGCGGGTGATCCCGGCGGAGGGGGCGGTGGGGACCCGGCTGCGGCTGGACCCGCAGGACGCCCGGTTCCTGGAGACCGCGCTCGACCGCCTGCCGGGGGCGGAGGAGCGGAACAGCCCCGTGACGCTGGACCTGAACGGCGTGATCGCCGTGCGGGCGGCCCCGCCCGATCAGCCCGCCCGGGTGACCGAGCTGGTGCTGAGCCGGTCGGCGTACACGGGCTCGCCGTTGCGGCTCTGCGCGAACCGCGGCCTGCTCGCGCGGGCGCTGCGGCTGGGCTTCGCCGAGATCGGCTTCGTCGACGGCGAGTCCCCGTTGGTGTGCCGCGACGCGTCGAGGATCTTCGCCGTCCAGCCGCTGGATGGCGGCATGCCCGTCCCGGCCGAGGCCGAGGTGACCCGCATCGAATCGGGCTCGGCGGGCGGCGACGGCGGTCGCGTCCCGCCGCGGGCCGAGCCGCCCAGGAGGCTCGTGGCCGTTCGCGAGTCGAGAAACGGCCACGAGCCGGCGACGCCCGTATCGCACCGCGAGGCGGCGCCGCCCAGGGTGAGCGGGGACCGCAGCACCGCCGGCAGCGCGCAGCCGGGCACGAGCCTGGTGGCATTGATCCAGGAGGCCGAGTCGCTGCACGCGGCCCTCGCCGACGCGCGGTCCCGCACCGCCCGGCTGATCGCCGGGCTGCGCCGGCAGCGCAAGCAGTCGCGCCTGCTGTCGGAGACCCTCAAGTCGCTCCGGCAGCTCAGGCTGGACGAGTCCGCCGGCTGACCGCCTCGCAGTGCGCGATATGTCCATCGTCGCATCACGTCCGATCCGGAACCCCAAGGAGAACCACCTCGATGGCCCTGAAACTCAACGTCGGCGTCAGCCGCAAGGTCGGCCAGCCCGACTACGGATCGATTGGAGCCTCGTGCAACCTGGAGCTCGACCTCGACGTCGGCCTGCTCGACCGCGACCTCGACGCCTTCCACGCCCGGGTGCGCGGCGCGTAC
>DAIDHB010000217.1 GCA_027452145.1 Planctomycetales bacterium | reverse complement strand
AGCCCATCACGGCCAGCGTCGCCAGTGCCGAGGCCGTCGCACCGGCCGCGACCTCGGGCCAGTCCAGTCCGCCGGCCAGCAGCAGATAGACGCCCAGCAGCCCGGCCCAGCACGCGGCGGCCAGCACCCACCGGGGACGTTCCGGCCCCTCCGTCGTTGTCGGCATGCGCGCAGGCTCCCGATCGACCCGGCTGGCCGCCCTCGGATCGCGAACGATCCACGAAGCCAAGCAAATGCCGTTCCGATCGCCTGCATCCCACCGGCGAGCGGTCGTCCCTTTCCGGAGAGATAAAATGACAGCGACCTGGCAACGTTTCTGCTAGATTGGGTCGCGGTCTCACCCGTTTATGATGTGGAACTCTGCGTGATGTCAACCAGCCACGGAACGACGTTGCTCGATCGCGCCTCGGCCGGCGTCTGCGCCTGCGCCATTCCCTCACCGGCGGAGCGCTACCGCGAGATTCGCGCACTGACCGTGAGACTGGCCGATCCGCTCTCTCCCGAGGATTGCCAGGTCCAGCCGATGCCCGACGCCAGCCCGGTCAAGTGGCACCTGGCGCACACCACCTGGTTCTTCGAGACATTCCTGCTGATCCCCCACGCGGCGGGGTATCGCGCGTTCCACCCCGACTTCAGCTTCCTGTTCAACTCGTATTACAACGCGGTCGGACCCCGCATCGCGAGGGCCGAGCGGGGCCTGATCACCCGGCCGTCGCTCGACGAGGTGCTCGCCTATCGCGAGGCGGTCGACGCGGCCGTCGCCGAATTCCTCGCGACCGCCGAGCCGGCGATCCTCACCCGAACTGCGCCCGTGCTCGAGCTGGGGCTGAACCACGAGCAGCAGCATCAGGAGCTGATCGTCACCGACCTCAAGTTCACGCTCTCGCGCAACCCGCTCCGGCCCGTCTACCGCGACGATGCCGCAACGGCCGAGGACGCGATTCCCCCGGCCGCCGAGTGGCGCGCCGTCGCCGGCGGCGTGAAGTGGATCGGCCACGACGGCGACGGCTTCGCCTTCGACAACGAGGCACCGCGACACCGGGTCTACGTCGAGGACTTCGCGCTGGCCTCGCACCCGGTCACGAACGAGGAATTCCAGCGGTTCATCGACGACGGCGGCTACGACCGGCCCGAGCTCTGGCTCTCCGACGGCTGGGCCCAGGCCTCGTCGCGCGGCTGGCGGGCACCGCTCTACTGGGAGCGCGTCGACGGCCGCTGGTGGACGCTGACCCTCGGCGGTTTCCGCCCGGTGAGCCCGGGCGAGCCGGTCTGCCACGTGAGCTATTACGAGGCGGATGCCTTCGCCCGATGGGCCGGCGCACGCCTGCCGACCGAGGCCGAGTGGGAGGTCGCCGCGAGCGGCGAGGGGCTCCAGGGCAACTTCCTCGAGAGTGGGCGGTTTCACCCGGGATCGGCGGCCCACGGTACGGGACTTGCTCAATGCTTCGGCGACGTCTGGGAATGGACGAATAGCCCGTACACGCCCTACCCGGGGATGAAGCCCGCCGCCGGGGCCCTCGGCGAATACAACGCCAAGTTCATGTGCAACCAGATGGTGCTCCGAGGCGGATCGTGTGCGACCCCGGGCTCGCATATCCGATCCACGTACCGCAACTTCTTCCCCCCCGAGGCTCGCTGGCAGTTCTCCGGAATCCGGCTGGCGAGGACTTAGCTGATGCCCATCACGCGAACGACGACGGCCCTTGGCCCGCGGCCCACCCTGTCCGCCGGGCTGGACCGGTTCCGCGACGACGTGCTCCACGGCCTGTCGGCCGCCCGCAAGGCGATCCCGTGCAAGTACCTTTATGACGACCGCGGGTCGCGCCTGTTCGACCGGATCTGCGAGCTCGACGAGTATTACCTCACCCGCACCGAGCTGGCGATCCTGTCGCGACGCGCCGGCGAGATGGCCGAGGCGATTGGCCCCGATTGCGAGCTCGTCGAGCTAGGTAGCGGCAGCGCCGTGAAAACCCGGCTGTTGCTGGAACAGCTCCACGAGCCGCGGGCTTATATCCCGGTCGACATCTCCCCCGACCCGCTCCATCGATCGGCGGCCGAGCTGGGGGCGATGTTCCCCGCGCTCGAGATCATCCCCGTGTGCGACGATTTCACGGGCGCGTTCGACCTGCCCGAGTCGGGCACGCCGCCGGCCTCGCGCCGGGTCGTGTACTTCCCCGGCTCGACGATCGGCAACTTCCAGCCCCTCGCCGCGCTCCGACTGTTGACGTCAATCGCGCGGCTGGTCGGTCCCGGCGGCGGCCTGCTGATCGGCTTCGACCTCGACAAGGACGAGTCGATCGTCCGGCCCGCGTACAACGACCGGCTGGGCATCAGCGCGGCGTTCAACCTCAACCTGCTGGCACGGATCAACCGCGAGCTCGGCGCGGACTTCGACCTCGGGGCCTTCGAGCACCGGGCGAGTTACCTTCGGCGGCAGGAGCGCGTCGAGCTCGGCCTCGTCAGCCGGATCGACCAGGTCGTCGGCGTGGCCGGGCGCGAGTTCCGCTTCGCCCCGGGCGAGTTGATCCACACCGAGGACTCGTACAAGTACACCCGCGAGCACTTCGCCCGCCTCACCGCGCGGGCCGGTTTCGCCCTCGAGGCCGAATGGACCGATGAACGGGAGTATTTCTGCGTGCAGCTCCTGACGGTCGAATGAGCTTCACGATCGACCGCCCGAGCGCAGCCCGCGGGGGACGACCAGCCACTCGATCGCGTCGAGCGCGGTCTGCACGGCCATCGCCAGCACCGCTGCGGGGATCGCGCCTTCGAGCAGGATCATCCGGGGGTCGTTGCGCCGCAGGCCGGTGAGGATCGGCTGGCCGAATCCGCCGGCGCCGATCAGGGCGCCGATGGTCGCCGTGCCGACGTTGATCACGGCGGCCGTCTTGATCCCGGCCATGATCGAGCGCGAGGCCATCGGCAGCTCGATCCGAACCAGCCGCGTCAGTGGCGGCAGGCCGAGCGCCTCGGACGATTCGCGCAGCGACGGCGGGATCTCGCGCAGGCCAGTCGCCGTGTTCCGCACGATCGGCAGCAGGCTGTAGAGGAACAGCGCGACCAGTGCCGGCCTGGTGCCGATGCCCAGCCAGGGGATCATGAACACCAGCATCGCCAGCGATGGCACCGTCTGAATCATCCCCGCGATCGCCAGGATCACCGAGCCCACCCCCGGCCGGTAGGCGGCGAGGATCCCCAGCGGGATCGCCACCCCGATCGCCCCGGCCATCGACAGGCCGACGAGCGTCAGGTGCTCGCCCAGCAACCGCAGCAACTTCCGGACTCGGCCCTCGACGACGATCTTCGTACGAATGCCAAGCCTGTCCGCCAGGAAATCGGCGGCCACCCGTTGCTCGCTGACGCGATCGAGCTTCGCCCTCGCGTTCATCGCGGCCATGTCGGCCGTGCTGATCCGGCCCTCGAGCCGGCCGAGCACCTCCAGCGCACCCCGGGGCAGGTCCGCGCGGTAGAGCCACACGCAGCGATACGGCGGGAAGAACTTCAGGTCGTCGTCGAGGATCCGCAGGTGGTACGCGCGGATCTCGGCGTCCGTCGAGTAGAGTTCGGTCGCGTCGATCTCTCCCGAGGCGATCGCGCGATAGGCCAGGTCGTGGTCGAGGCCCCGGACGTCGCGCTGGGGCAGGCCATACCGGTCCCGCAGGCCGGGCCAGCCGTCGATGCGCTCCATGAACTCGTTGCTGAAGCCGAGTCTGAGCCCGGCGTGGCGGCGAAGGTCCGAGAGCTTCCGAATGCCCAGGCGCTCCGCGACATCCTCGCGCATGCCGATGGCGTAGGTGTCGTCGAAGCCGAGCGGCGGGCTCATCCGGATGCCTCGCTCGGCGAGTGAAGCGCGCAGGGCCTCGTCAGTGCGAATATCCTTGCCCGCCAGGATCTCGCCAGTGATCGTGCCGGTGTACTCGGGGTAAATATCGAGCTCGCCGGCCACGAGGCCGTCAAACAGCACCCGCGTGCCGCCCAGTTCGCGGCGATGGGATGCCGGGATGTCGGCGTCCTCGAGCAACAGGGTCGCCATCTCGCCCAGGATCACGGATTCCGTGAACGTCTTCGAGCCGACCCGTACCGGCGCCGACGGATCCTGGCCGATGAGTGCCGCCGCGATCACTGTGAGCCATGCGGATGTCATGAGATTCCCCCATTGCCGAGCTCGACGACCTGTCGCTGGGCGCTGACGAACCGGGTGACGAACGACTCGGCCGGCTCGTCGATCAGTTGCCGCAACGTCCCGCGCTGGACGATCCGGCCGTCGCGCATCAGGAGGATCTCGTCGCCGAACCACGCGGCCTCGGCCAGGTCGTGCGTCACCAGGACGACGGTCTTCTCCAGCGAGCGAAAGATGGCCCGGAGATCGGCCTGGAGCTCGGCCCGGACCATGGGATCCAGTGCGCCCATCGGCTCATCCAGCAGGATCACCTGCGGATCGAGCATCAACGCCCTCATCAGGCTGGCGCGCTGCTTCTGCCCGCCCGAGAGCTGCGACGGAAAACGGTCAAGCGCATCGGGCGGGAACCGCGTCAGCTCGGCCAGGGCGTCGACCCGCTCGTCGATCCGGCGGCGGTCCCAGTTCAGGAACCGCGCGACCAGCTCGACGTTGCGCCGGGCGGAGAGGTGCGGGAACAGACCGCCGTCCTGCGTGACGTAGCCCAGCTCGCGACGGACCTGGAGCACCCGGTCCGGGGTCACTTCCTGACCGTCAATGGCGACCGTACCCGCGTCGGGAAGCACCAGGCCGATCATCAGGCGCAGGAGGGTCGACTTGCCGCAACCGCTCGGGCCGATCAGCACCGTGGTCCGTCCCGGGGCGAGCGACAGGTCGAGCGGATGCAGCACCGCCTGCCCGCCGTAGGTCTTCGAAACGCCGCGCAGCTCGATCATCCGCCCTGTCCCCCTCGCGCCGACGGCCCGAACGCATCCGGAGGAACAATCCTGATCCTCGGCGGACGCCCCGGTGTCACTCCTCGCACCCGGCTCGATTATGATGGATGGGCCATCGGCGACGCCAGCCGCCCCGAAGGATGCGGGCGGGCGGACGGAACCGGCCCAGGAGAGACGGCACTCGCGAATATGATTCCGATCATCTACCACCCCGGCTACAACATCACCGTCTTCGGCCTGGAGCGGCTTCACCCCTTCGACGGCCTGAAATACCGTCGCATCCACGACGCCCTCATCGGCGACGGCCTGCGCCGACCGGGCGACTTCATCCGCCCCGAGACCGTGCGGGCCGACGACCTGGCGCGGGTACATACGCCCGAATACCTGCAATCGCTAAAAAGTTCGAAGGTCCTGGCGGATATCCTCAACGTTTCGCTCCTGGCCCGGCTGCCGGCCGCCTTCATCGACTGGCGCGTCCTGCGGCCGATGCGGCTCGCCACGGGCGGGACGATACTGGCCTGCCGGCTCGCCCTGGAGCACGGGCTGGCGATCAACCTCGCCGGCGGATATCACCACGCCGCCGACGCGTGGGGCGACGGGTTCTGCGTGTATGCGGATACCCCGATCGCCGCGGCCAGCTTGCACGCCGAGGGCCGGGTCGAGCGAGTCCTGGTGGTGGACCTCGACGCCCATCAGGGCAACGGCACGGCGGCCGCGATCCGCCCGTGGCCCTGGGCCTCGATCGTCGACGTGTACGAGGACGACCTGTTCCCGGCGTTCAAGCAGCCCGAGGACTTTCCCGTGCCGATCCCGGCCGGCCTCGAGGGGCCCGAGTATCTGAGGATCGTCGAGGAAGCCGTGCCCCGCGTGCTCGACCAGGTCGACCCCGACCTGGTGATCTACAACGCCGGCTCGGACCCCTATTTCGCCGATCCGCTGACCCGCCTGCGGCTGAAGCGCGAGGACCTCGCGCGCCGCGACCTGCTGGTCGCCACGATGGCCCGCGAGCGTTCGATCCCGCTGGCGATGGTTCTGTCGGGCGGATACGCCCGTGACTCGTGGCGGGTGCACGCCGACGGCATCGAGGCGATCCTCGGCCGATTTGACCAGATCGAGCCGACCCGCTCGGCGGAGGGACCGGCCCCGGCCCGGTAGGACTGATCGCCGAAGGGCGATGCGGCACGCAGGCCATCCTATCCAGGGACTCCCGGGCTCGCCCTTTACGGCCGGCTGCGGGCGCCGTACTCTGTGGCATTTCCCCGACCGGCCCGACCTCCGGGCCGATCGGAGCACCGACAATGAGCCGGGGCCTCGAACCCTCCCGCGCGGAGCCGGCTCGGCGAGCAAACCGCGTCCGAGCCAACCACCCCGGGGAGCGCCGATGGGATCGTACTTCTCAAGCTTCTTCCGCCGCAAGGACGTCGACCACCTCTTTCGCGAGATGCACGCCGGCGAGCGGCTCAATCGCAGGCTGGGCGCGGTTTCGTTGATGGCGCTGGGCATCGGCGCCACGATCGGCACGGGCCTTTACGTCCAGACGGGCCTGGTAGCCAACAGACTGGCCGGGCCGTCGATCGTCCTATCGCTTTTGCTGGCGGCGGTCGGCTGCGGATTCGCCGCGCTCTGCTATTCCGAGCTGGCCAGCATGGTCCCGGTCGCTGGCAGCGCCTACACGTATGCCTACGCCACGCTCGGCGAACTGGTGGCCTGGATCATCGGCTGGGACCTGATCCTCGAATACGCCCTGGGCTCGAGCGCCGTCGCGGCGGGCTGGTCCAACTACTTCGACGACGTGCTGCGCCATACGCTGGGCATCGCGATCGACCCGAGGCTCCAGGCGGCGCCCTGGGAGTTCGACGTCGAGTCGAAGGCCTTCACGCTGAAGCAGGTTCTGATGCCCGATGGCCAGATGGCCCAGGCGTGGTTCAACCTGCCGGCGATCGCGATCACGGCGATCATCACGGTGATCCTGGTCATCGGCATCCGCGAGAGCGCCGGGGTTAACGCGGCCGTTGTGGTGCTCAATGTTGGAGTGATCCTGACCGTGATCGGCCTGGGCGTATGGTATATCAATCCCGACAACTATCACCCGTTCCTGCACGAGAAGCACGGCTGGCGCGGCGTGCCCGAGGGGGCAGGGAAAATGTTCTTCGCCTATATCGGGTTCGACTCGATCTCCACAAATGCCGAGGAGGCGCGCCGCCCCCAGCGCGACCTGCCAATCGGCATCATGGGGGCGCTGTTCATCTGCACGATCCTCTATATCGGCGCAGCCGCCGTCCTCACCGGCGTCCTGCCGTATCAGCAGATCGACGTGAAGGCACCGATGGCCGCGGCGCTGCACGCGCGGGGCCTGACGTTTGCCGGCACCCTGGTGTCGCTCGGCGTCCTGGCCGGGATGACCAGCTCGCTGCTGGTCGGCAACCTGAGCCAGCCTCGGATCCTGCTGGCGATGTCGCGCGACGGACTGCTCCCTCGCGGGCTGTTCGCCGCGATCCACCCCCGGTTCCGGACTCCCTGGAAGTCAACGATCCTCGTGGGGGTCTTCGTGGCGCTCGGCGCGTCGCTCGCGCCCCTGGAGTTCCTGGCGGACCTGGTGAGCATTGGGACGCTGTTCGCCTTCGTGGTGGTCTCGGCGGCCGTCTGGATCATGCGCGTGACCAACCCAGGGGCGACAAGGCCATTCCGAGTCCCGTGGATTCCGTTCGTCTCCACGATGGGTATCGCGATCAACGGCAGCATGATCTACTTCCTCGGGCCGGACAACTGGATCAGGCTGCTTGTGTGGCTGGTCATCGGCCTGGTCATCTATTTCGGCTATTCGCGGCGGCATTCCAACCTTCGGGCCCGTTCCAGCGAGGCGAGCGGGACCGGCTGAGAGGCCGAGGCGGGAGAGACACGCGATGGAAACGCCCGAGATCCAGCCCCGGTGGTATCAGGGGCTCACGGCCGCGCACTGGACCATTCTGGCGATCGCGTCGGCCGGGTGGATCTTCGACGTCTACGAGGGGCAGCTCTTTACGATCCTCTTCACGCCGATGTTCAAGGACCTGACCGGCGACAAGGGGGCCATCGACTGGTTGAGCAACGTCGGCTTCGCGGCGTTCCTGTTCGGCGGCGCGGCGGGGGGGCTGTTCTTCGGCGTCATGGGCGACCGCCATGGGCGGCTGCGCGTGATGGCGGTGACGATCCTGGTTTATTCGCTGTTCTCGGCGCTCACGGCATTTGCGAACGCGGCCTGGCAGGTGCTGGCGCTGCGGTTCCTGGTCGCGATGGGGACCGGCGGCGAATGGGCGGTTGCCGCCGCGCTCGTTGCCGAAACGTTCCCGGTCCGTTCGCGCGCCGTGGCCGGCGGCATCTTCCACGGCTCAAGCGTCGCGGGCGCGAGCCTGGCGTCGATCACCGGGCTGATCCTGGCGAAGCTGCATCTCTCGTGGCGCACCGGGTTCCTGATCGGACTGCTGCCGGCCCTGCTGGTCCTCTGGATCCGGCTGGGAATACGCATCGCCCCCCCCGAGACCGAGCCGGCCCCCGAAACAGGCGACGAGCACCAGCCCTCGGGCAGCCTGGGCGAGCTCTTCAGTCATCCGGTCTGGCGAAAGCGCGCGCTGATCGGCCTGGGCCTCGCGACGGTGGGCCTGGCGACCTACTGGGGCAACTTTGCCTCGGGACACACGCTGGCCGCGCAGTCCCTCGGCGCCGCGAGCGATGAGCAAAAGCAGAGCGCCTCGAGCCTGGCCTACCTGCTCATGAACGTCAGCGGCGGGCTCGTCGGATTGCTGGCCTTCGCCCCCCTTTCGAACCGCCTGGGGCGCCGCGGGGCCTTCGCGCTCTATCACGTCGGCGCGGCCATCATGGTGCCGTGGACCTACCTGGGCGGATACGGCTATGCGACGACCCTGGTGCTCCTCTCGATCATGGCGTTCTTCGTGCTGGGCATGCACGCGGGGTACGCAATCTACTTCCCCGAGCTGTTCCCGACCCGCCTGCGCGCCACCGGGTCGAGCGCCTGCTTCAACCTGGGCCGCGTGCTGGGCGCCCTGGCGCTGCTCGTTCGTGGAGGCCTCGGCCGCTGGCTGGGGATGCCAATGGCCGCGACGGCGATCTCGAGCCTGTTCTGGGTTGGGCTGATCCTGCTCTACTTCGCCCCCGAGACGCGCGGGCAAAAGCTGCCCGAGTGAGGCGATCGGCCGCGCTTCGCCGGCGCGCCGGCGGTCGAGTCTCCAAGGAATCCACGATAGAATGGAGTCGGCTGGAGGCGTCACGGGATTGCGCGCAAGGGGCAGGGATATCACATGAGCCGTGCGAAAGCCAATCGACGGACTGCCATCGTCGCAGCCCTCGCCTCGCTTCTGAGCGTCACGACGCAGGCCGCCGCGGGGCAGGATCCAAGGCGAGTCGAGCTCCGATCCGGCGAGACGCAAACCATCGCGCTCGGCGGCCTGACGGCCGGTCAGACCTACCGCCTGCTGGCCGCGGTCGCCGGCGAGCCGTGCGGGCCATCGGACCGCGTCGAAATCGTGCTCGATGGCATTGCGAGAGATCACATCGCGAAAACGCTCCACGCCGGCGATCCGGACATCTATCTGACCTACCGCCCCGCCCGCGACGGGGCGGCGAGGCTCAATCTAAACCGGGCCGACGGCGGGCGGACCTCACCCCTGTCCATCTGGGTCGAATGGGCCTGTATGGACATCCCCGCCGCCGACCGGGCTGCCGTCGAGGCCGAGCCGAACGACTCTTGGGAGCAGGCCAGCGAGCTGGTCGTCGGCCGCGATGTGTACGGGTCGGCAGATGACGTCGATTATCTCAACAACCGGCAGGAAGGACGCACCGGGCTCGACTGGTTCCGGTTCGAGGTGACCGGGAACCGCCCGATCCTCGTGTTCTTCCAGCTCGAATTGCTCGACCGCGACGTCTCGGCCAACATGCGGGTCTTCGCGGTGGACCCGACGACGAAACGCCCCGCGCCCTACCTCCGCGGCAAGGACCCGATGGAGGTGGTCCACGACCGCGAGCGGGAGCGGTATTCCAAGCATCTCAGCCGGACATTCACGCGCGGGACCTACTACCTCGAAGTGAACGCCAATCACCCGGATTACATCCTCCGCACCCGCGTGCTTCCCGTGCCGCCGTACGACGATCCTCACCAGGCCGTCGAGGCGGGGATGCACTACATCATGAACGTCGGCGATGCCTGGTTCGCGCAGATCCCGCGCGAGGGGAATCGGTATGTCCGCGCCGCCAACCTGCACGAGACGGCGACCCGGTGCACGGCGTGCCACGCCTCGAGCTTCTCGACCGAGGCCAACCTCGTCGCCCATCGCAACGGCTACCCGATCCGGTCGAAGTCGGCCTTTCAGTACGTCGTCGACCGGCTCTATCACTCGCCCACACCGCTCTACGGCAATGACGGGCTCTACTGGCAGCGGTTCATCGCCATCCCGCTCGAGTCGCAGGGCCGGCAGGGCGGAATCCTGCTCGACTTCGAGCGCCAGATCTCCGGAAAGCCGACGGCCGTCGCGGGGCGATTCGGCCCGTTCCTGCGGGCGGCCTGGGAATCGCGGGCCGACCTGCCCGAGGACGAGTTCAACGGCGTGATCCCGCTCGACAGCAAGTTCGGCTTCGCCTGGCGCGACTGGCGGGTCCTCGACGAACTGGCCCGGCGGACCGGCCGGGCCGATTATCGCCGGGCGGCCGACCGGATCGCCGCGATGATCGGCGAGCGCGCCAGCGACCTCCGGGCCGCCGGCATGCAGGATCGAATCCATCGTCTGCATGCCTGGTGGTTGATCGACCGCGAGAAGTTCGCCAACAAGATCAGGCGCGAGACCGGCCGGCTCCTGCGCTTCCAGAACACCGACGGCGGCTGGCCCGAGGGCGGCGAGGACGAGCCCGGCCCGAGCGCCGTCTACACCACGGGACAGCTCGTCTGGACCTTGCAGCGTATCGGCCTGCCGCGCGATCACCCGGCGATCCAGAAGGCGCTTCGCTACCTGCTGGCCCAGCAGCAGGACTTCGGCGGCTGGATCCAGACCACGACCCACGAAACGTTTCGCACGCCGATGCGCGAGACACAGTACGCCGTGATGGCACTGGCCGAGGCGTACCCGCTCGACAACAAGCCGCAATCGGGCTGGGGTAACCGCGATGAACGCCCCGCGCGCCTGCCTCGACGCGATTCACTCGTCCACATCCTGGATGATCTCGAGAACCTCTGGGACGTTCCGCCCGCCGAGCGAGCCGCGTACGCCCGCGCGATCGAGCCCCTGCTTGATGATCCCGAGCCCGTTGTCCGCGCCTCCACCGCGGCCTGCCTGGGCCGGATCGGCGACGCCGCCTCGGCGCCGCGGCTGGTCGCTCGACTCTCGGATCCGTCGAAGATCGTCTGGCGTTCGGCCGCCTGGGCGCTGCGGCGGATCGGGAACCAGGGCAGGGGGCATGAGACAATCCTCGCGGCTCTCACCAGCCCCGACCCCGCGGCCCGCCGCGGCGCCGCGCGCGTTTTCGCCTATCACTTCTACGGCATGGACGACCGCGCAGCGCTGATCGAGCCGTTCTTCGAGCTGACGAAGGATCCGGACCTTCTCACCCGGCTCCAGGCGATTCGCACGCTTCGCCAGATCTTCTATCGCACGGCCGACACGGGGACATCGCGCCGGGTCGTCCAGACCTATCTCGCGCGGATGTCGGAGCCGCAGGAACCGGTCGTGAGCCGGGCTCTCTCGGAAAGCCTGTATATCCTGCTCGACGAGAACCTCGGCGGCGGCGTGAGCTTGCAGAAGAACGTCGCCGAGCTGCCCGAAACGATGCGCGGGCGGATCCTCGAGGCCCGCCGGACGTTCGAGCGCGACGCGCTCTTGACTCCCGTGTTCACGGCGCTGCGCGAGGGGGACGACTCGCGGCGAATCGGCGTCCTGCGCGGCTTCGACGGCTCGTTCTTCAAGGGTCGGACCTATGCCCGGCTGGCGCGGGGCCAGATCGACGTCGGCAACGACCGCGAGTTCGGCTTCCTCTACCGGCCGCCGCTGGTCGAGCGCGAGGCGACCTTCCGACCGCTTCTGAATGCTGAGCTGCCCCCGACGGCCCGGCGGCAGGCGGTGCAGCTCGCCGCGTTCTTCAACCTGCCTGAGGAGACCCGCGACCCGGCGATCCGAAGTGCCCTCGAGCGGCGGACCCATGACATCGATCCGGGCGCGCGGGCCGCGGCGCGGGCCGCCCTGGAAAAGCCGATCGAGAAGACCCCAGAATCCGAGATGAAGCGAGTTGGGGCACCCTCGGATCTCCGGCTTCGCCCGGCCGCGGGGCCGCCGAGCCTCGCCGCGTTCCGCGAGCGGATCAATCCGCTCTTCTACCGCGCCGGTGAGGACGGCTACTCGTGCGCCGACTGCCACGGCAATCACACCATCCTGCGGATCGCGCCGGCCGACCAGAAAGACGCCGGCGAGGATGCCGTGACCATCAACTATCGCTCGGTCCTCAAGGTGATCGACCTCGACGCCCCCGAGAAAAGTCTGCTGGTCCGCAAGGCGATCAGCCCGCTGGGCCAGGGCGAGTCCGACCCCGCCAGCCCGACCGGACTCACCCACATCGGCGGCCGGCGCTGGAGCGGTCCCGAACACGCCGCCTACCAGGCCATCCTCGACTGGATCCGCGGTGCCCCGGACGCACCAAAGTCGCATTGATCGCCCGTTGATGACGGCCAGAAAACGGACGTCCGCCATCGCACCATTCTTGACAGTCTGCCTCCAATCCCGTCCAATTTGTAAGGACATCGCGATTCGATCGTCCGAAGGAGGACACCCGATGGTGCTGGGCGAGAATGGTCCGAAGGACTCCGGACGGGGCGGCCCGCTGGGCTGGTTCCGCGAGCTGGGGCAACTGCTGGGCGGCGACCTGACCGCGATGTCGGCGATCCGACGGCAGGGCCTCGACGTCTCGCCCTGGCGGCTATCGGCATGCAGCATCGTCCTGGCGATGTTCTACGGGCTCTGCATGGGCATGTTCGCCCTGTTCGGCACGAAGGAGCCGCGGCCGATGCAGTTGGTGGCAAGCATGGTGAAGGTGCCGCTGGTGTTCTACCTGACCCTGCTGGTCACGCTGCCGTCGCTGTATGTCTTCAACGCGCTGGTGGGCTCGCGACTGTCGCTGGGCGGCGTGGTCCGGCTGCTGGTCGCGTCGATCGCCGTGAATACGGCCGTCCTGGCCTCGCTCGGCCCGATCGTGGCGTTCTTCTCGGTCTGCACGACGAGCTACCCGTTCATGCTGGTCTTCAACGTGGCGATCTTCGCGGTGGCGGGCTTCTTTGGGGTCCGGTTCCTGCTCCAGACCATGCAGCGCATGACTCTCGCCAGCACGACTCCGCCGCCAGCGGTCCCGGGAGAGTGGGAAGGCGACAGCGAGGCCGAGGCCGCAAGGACGGAGACCGCCAGGACGGGCAACGCCGCCAGGATCCAGGCGGTGGCGACCAACGTACGCATGGTCGTACGGCTCTGGATCATTGTGTTCGGCCTGGTCGGGGCCCAGATGGGCTGGGTGCTGCGGCCGTTCGTCGGCAATCCGAACGCGCCCTTCACCTGGTTCCGACCCCGCGAGTCGAACTTTTTCCAGGCCGTGATGAAGGCGCTGTCGCAGCTCTTCTCCTGAGTTCAGTCGAACCCCGAGGAACTCGCGATGCCCGGGCCGGCCGGCCTCTTCCAGACCGCCGACAGTGTGCTGCGCGGCGAGCCGGTCGAGGCCGGCGATCGCCGCGAGAACCGCGCATCGACGCTCGTCGCCCTCGCGGTCATCATCGTCGCCTTCGGCATGTCGTATGGCGGCGTGATGGGTATGTACGGCGGGCTTTCCGGCCGGCGGGCCGCACAACTCGTCTACTCGGCCGTCAAGGTGCCGATCCTGATCGCGGCGACCTTCGCGATGAGCCTGCCGAGCTTCTATGTCATGAACCTGCTCACGGGCCTGCGGGGCGATTTCCCGCGGGTTTTGCGGGCGCTCATGACCACCCAGGCCGGACTGACCGTGATCCTGATGTCGCTCTCGCCCTTTACGGCGTTCTGGTACGTCTCGGGGAGCGGATACCAGGCGGCCATCCTGTTCAACGGGGCGATGTTCGCCGTCGCCAGCCTGGGCGCCCAGTGGATGCTCCGCCGCGCGTACCAGCCGCTGATCGCAAGTGATCCCCGACACAGGTGGATGGTGCGGGTCTGGATCTTCATCTTCGTCTTCGTGGGCATCCAGACCGCCTGGGTGCTGCGGCCGTTCGTCGGCGATCCCAATGCGCCGGTGGAGTTCTTCCGCCAGGATAGCTGGAGCAATGCCTACGAGGTCGTCCTCGCCATGATCTGGGATGTGCTCCGCGGCCGGGGCCGCTGATTCCCCACGATGTGGCGGATCGCCGTCCGGTGTCTCGCCGCGACCGCTTCCATCCGGCGGGGGAAGCGTTTATCCTCGTACGATCGTCGCCGTCCCGCGATGGGGCGCGACCGGTCCCCGTAGAGGATGCATCATGAAGGCTGTTTCGTGGGAAGGGGTCTTCCCGGCGGCGACCACTCAGTTCCAGTCCGACGGGTCGCTCGACCTGCCGGCGACCCTCCGCCACCTCGACCGGATGATCGACGCCGGAATCCACGGCCTGATCATGCTGGGCACCGTGGGCGAGAACTGCTCGCTCGAATACCCGGAGAAGCTCGAGGTCCTGAAGGCGACCGTCGCCCATGTCGCCGGCCGCGTCCCGGTCATGAGCGGCGTTGCCGAGTGCACCACGGCCAGAGCCTGCAAGTTCGCCGCCGACGCGCAGAAACTCGGCCTGGACGGACTGATGGTCCTGCCCGCGATGGTCTACAAGTCGGATCCTCGCGAGACGATCGCTCACTTCCGGGCCGTAGCCGGCGCGTCCGACCTGCCGGTCATGGTCTACAACAACCCGATCAGCTACAGCGTCGACATCACGCCCGAGATGTTCGTTGACCTGGCCGACGAGCCAAAGCTGGTGGCGATCAAGGAATCGTCCGAGAACGTCCGGCGCATCACCGACCTGGCCAACGCCTGCGGCGATCGCTACCTGCTCTTCTGCGGAGTGGACGACCTGGTGCTCGAGAGCCTGCTGCTGGGGGCCACCGGCTGGGTCTCGGGGCTGGTCAACGCCTTCCCGGCCGAGAACCGGCTGCTGTGGGACCTCGCCCGCGCCGGCCGCTGGGATGAGGCGCGGGCCGTCTATCGCTGGTACACGCCGCTCTTGCACCTCGACACCCACATCAAGCTGGTCCAGTACATCAAGCTCGCCCAGCAGGAATGCGGCATGGGGTCCGAGATGGTCCGGGCACCTCGCCTGACGATCGAGGGCGAGGAGCGTGAGCGCGTCCTGGCGATCATCCGGCGCGCCATCGCCACTCGTCCCGCGATCCCGGCCGCGAGGTAACAGGTCGGGACGGTCCAGCCTCCACCCGAACGAGCCATTCCAGAGGTCGACTTCGTGCAGCGCATCCAGGTGATCGACACGCACACCGGCGGCGAGCCGACCCGCGTCGTGATCGCGGGCGGGCCCGAGCTGGGCGCCGGCAGCATGGCCGAGCGGCTCGCCGTCTTCCGCGAGCGGCACGACACGTTCCGCTCGGCCGTCGTGAACGAGCCGCGCGGGTCCGACGTGATGGTCGGCGCGCTGGTGATCGAGCCCGTCGACCCGTCGGCCGCGGCCGGCGTCATCTTCTTCAACAACGTCGGCTACCTGGGTATGTGCGGACACGGCACGATCGGTGTGGCCGTGGCACTGCATTATCTTGGGCGGATCAGCGTCGGCACAGTGCGGTTGGAGACGCCGGTGGGAACGGTTGCGGTCACCGTGGAAGGCCCGAACACCGTCGCGATCGAGAACGTCGAGAGCTATCGGCTGGCAAAGGGCGTCGCCGTCGACGTCCCCGGCCTTCGCCAGTATCACGGCGACATCGCCTGGGGCGGCAACTGGTTCTTCCTGGTGCACGACCACGACGAGACGATCGAGGCCGCGAACGTCGAGCGGCTGGGCGACGTCACCTGGCGGATTCGCCAGGCTCTGAACGCCGCGGGGATCACCGGGGCCGAGGGCGGCGAGATCGACCACATCGAGCTGTTCGGCCCGCCCACTCGCCCCGACGCCGACAGCAAGAACTACGTCCTCTGCCCGGGCCGGGCCTATGACCGGTCGCCCTGCGGCACTGGAACGAGCGCCAAGCTCGCCTGCCTCGCTGCCGACAACAAGCTCGCCGAGGGCCAGGTCTGGCGGCAGGAGAGCATCATCGGCAGCGTCTTCGAGGGCTCGGTCCGGATCGTCGAGGGACGCGTGCGGCCCCGGATTCGGGGCACGGCGTATGTCAATGCCGAGTCCACGCTGATCGTCGACCCGGCCGACCCGTTCGCGATGGGGATCCGGCCATGACGACAGGAGGAACCGGGTCGCAAGGAACGGCCGTCGTCGTCGGCAGTGGGGTCATCGGGACCGCCTGCGCGTACTACCTGATGAAGTCGGGCTGGAAGGTCCGGATCATCGACCGCGGCCGACTGGCCGGCGGCAGCTCGCACGCGAACTGCGGTTATGTCTGTCCCAGCCACGTCCTGCCGCTGGCCGAACCGGGGATGGTCGCCAAGGCGATCCGTAGCTTGTTCCAGCGCAACTCGCCGTTCAAGGTGAAGGCACGGTTCGACCCGGCGCTCTGGTCGTGGATGCTCCACTTCGCCCGGCGTTGCAACGAGAAGGACATGATCGCCGCCGGCCGCGGCATCCAGCCGCTGCTCAACTCGTCGCTGGCGCTCTACCGCGAGATCATCCGCGACGAACGGCTCGACTGCGAGTTCCAGGAGCGCGGGATGCTCTTCGCCTACCGCGATGCGAAGGAG
>DAIDHB010000216.1 GCA_027452145.1 Planctomycetales bacterium | reverse complement strand
GCGTCTGTCGCTCAGCCAGGTCGGCCGGATCCTCGAGGTCTCCAAGGAGCGCGTCCGCCAGATCGAGGATCGGGCCCTCGAAAAGCTCAAGTCCCGGGCCGACGAGCAGGAGCTGGGCGAGCTCCTGGAATTCGCCGATTGATCGCCGGGTCAATCGGGGCTCATCGGGAGGCGATCCTCCCGGCGAGCCGGGATCGGGTGAGGTCGAGGCCCATTCCCGTCCCGGCAAGAGCCTCGCCATCCCATCCCGACCCACTGGATCGCCCGCGCCACGGCTGGTTCCCTCAAGGCGGGCCGGCTGCCGGCCGACACTCTCCCTGGGCAGGGTTGTCCGGAGGGAGGCGAGGTCCCGTGGAACACGAGCCGGGCGGACGAAATCGCGGCGGGGCTCCGGCCGACCGCGATCCGATCGGGCCGTTCCTCCACTACCTGATGGCGGAATGCGGCGTCTCCTCCCACACGCTGGCCGCCTACCGCTCGGACCTGATGCGGTTCATCCGCTGGCGGCGTGAGTTTGCCCCCGGCCCGCTGGGTCGGCTCGGCATCGCCGCGCTGCGAGGTTACGTCGAGTCGCTCAACGCGGCCGGGCTGGCGCCCGCCAGCATCTGCCGGCACCTGGCGTCGCTCTCAACCTTCTTCCGCTTCCTCGTCTTCGAGGGCCGGCTGACGGACAACGTGGCGAAGCTGCTGGTCGCCCCGGCCGTCTGGGACCGCCTCCCGACCGTGCTGGGCCCCGAGTCGGTCGCGCGACTCCTCGAGGCTCCCCCGGCGACGACCTCGCTCGGCCGTCGCGATCGCGCGGCGCTCGAGACCCTGTACGCCACCGGGTGCCGGGCGTCGGAGGTGGCCGGGATGCGGCCGGCCGACATCGACCTGACGGCCGGCATCGCGCGTTGCGTCGGCAAGGGGAACAAGGAACGCCGCGTGCCCCTGGGATCGCGGGCGGCGTCGGCCCTCCGGGCGTATCTCGCGCAGGACCGGCCGAGGTTGGTCGCCCGCCGGCCCGAGACGACCACGGTCTTCGTCTCGCGCACGGGCCGGCCGCTGTCGCGGGTCGCGCTCTGGTCGATCGTGAAGAAATGGGCCGCCGTGGCGGGCCTCTCGGGCGAGATCAGCCCCCATTCCCTCCGACACAGCTTCGCCACGCATCTCCTCGCGGGCGGGGCCGACCTTCGTGCCGTGCAGGAGATGCTCGGCCACGCCTCGATCGCGACGACGCAGGTCTATACCCGCGTCGAGCTGAGCCGGCTCCGTCAGGTCCACGCGAGGTTTCATCCGCGCCGGAGCGCGGCCGGTCATGGCGACGGCCCGGGCGGACGGGGCTCGAGCTGAGCCTTCACGGTCGAGCGATACCCGGCCGGGTCGGTCCCCTTGGGGCTGGCGATCCCGATGCCCTGGCACTGGTGCACCGGCACGATGCGGACGATCTTGCGATCCTGGTCGGCCAGCAGGGCGACGCGGGTCGTGCCGATCACGGTGGTATCGTCCCAGTGGCAGCGGTAGGCGGCCCCGTCAGGCAGGTAGAGCATCACCTCCGGGAGGCCCGCGTCGTTCAGCCCTGACCAGATCTCGGTGATGAGGTCGCTCATCGAGGTTCACCCTCCATCGGCATCAGCATCGCCGGACGAACGGGCCTGCGCGGGATTCCGGCAGCACCCCGGCCCGGCCGGGTTTCGTGCGACGGCGGCGTGCCGTCCGGAGGGATCCTAGCTCGCAATCCGGCGGTCGTGGTCGAGCCGGGGCGGCAAGAGAAGGGATCGGGCCGGCCGCCTCCGGCCCCGACGGGGTTTACTTGACGGGCGGGGGCGACGATGCGTCAGCCTTCTTGCGATCGAGTCGCTCGGTCGCCACGCGGAGGCGTTCCTCCCAGTGGCCGAGGTTGGCGTGGACGGCTCCTCGGCTGGGAGCGTCGGATCCCTCGATCTCCTGGGAGAGCGATCGGTATTTCCTCATCGCTTTTCGCGCGTCGGCGAGGTGGTCGTTCGCCGCATCGAGCTGCCCGAGGTCGATATCGAGCTCGGCCCGCGAGAGCATGGCCGGGGCGAGAAGGGCCTCGATCCAGTGCAGCTCACGCGGGTTCTTGGTGAAGATCTGGACGAAGTTGGCGCACCGGAGCAGGTCCTTCTCGGCAGCGGACAGGTATCGCAGGGCCCCGGGGTAGTCGGCCGCGGCCCCGGCCTGGCGGATGTGGTCGGCCAGCTTGGTGCCGACCCGGCTCCGGAGCCAGGCCCACTGGAATCGCTCGCTCTCGAGCGGCATGAGGGCGTTCCAGTTCGAGGCGATCGTGTCCCGAGGGCTCCGAGAATCGATCGACTCGAGGACTCGCGTGGTCCGGGAATAGACCGCATGGTAATCGCCGAGCCCTTCGTCCGCCAGCGCGGTCCGGAAATCGTCCTTCCCCGACTCGCGGCGGATGGCCTGCAACAGCTCGGTGACCTGCTTGAGCAGGACGAACGGCCGGCTCGACTCCTGCTCGCGGGCGCCCGGCGCGAGCTGCGTGTTCCGCTTGAGCTCCATGCCCCACTCGAGGAGGTGGTTCGCGTACTGATCCACCCGGTCGGCCAGGCCCGGATAGTCGTCGTTCCAGGTACGCAGCTCCTCGACGTGATCGGGGACCTGCATCACCTTCTCGAACTGGGTCGCTGCCCGTTCGTTGCGCTTGCGGGCGTCGTGCGCCAGGCAGAGGCATAGCCTGGGCAGCGACGAGTTCGGGTAGCGCTCGACGAGCTTCTCGAGGGTCCCGACGGCCTCGCGGGCGTTGCCCGCGGCGAGTGCCTCGAAGGCATCCCGGAGGATCCGCGAGGACTGGATCGGGACCGGGGGTTCCGGCGGTGCGCCCGTGCGCCCGATGGCGAGCCCTAGCACGAACGCGATTGGGAGCAGGGAGGCGAGGAATCCCGAGACCGCCACGCGATTGCGGACCAGCCAGTTCGCCGACTTCTCGCGCCGGGACGGGTTGACGGCGTGGACGAGCGGCCGGCGCTGGAGGAACCGGTCGAGATCCTCGACGAGCGCCCCGGCGTCCTGGTAACGCCTCTCCGGGTCGACGGCCAGGCACCGGGCCACGATCGCCTCGAGGGCGTGGGGGACGGTCGGGTTGGCGCGCCGGACGGAGACGTCCATGAGCGGGCGGCGGTCCAGCAGCACCCGCATGGCGCGGGGGGGCGAAAGGGTCTCCGCCGGCAGCTCGGGCGCCTGCCCGGTGAGCAATTCGCGCAGGACCAGCCCGAGCGAGTAGATGTCGGCTCGGGCGCCGACCTGGGGCCAGAGCTCGGGCTTGAAGAACGCCTCGATCTGCTCGGGGGCCATGTAGGGCAGGGTCCCGCCGTGCATCGCCGCCTGGGCCTGGGCGACGGAATGAAGCGAATCTGCGAGGTTGAAATCCAGGAGCTGCGGCCCGTGTCCGGTCGTCAGGAGGATATTGGCGGGCTTGACGTCGCGGTGGAATGTGCCCTGGCCGTGGGCGTAGTGCAGCGCGTCGGCGACCACGCGGACGATCCAGGCGACTCCATCCGCATAGCGGCCGCGCACGGGGAAGCCGTCCCAGCCGTCCCCCCGGGGAAGCGGAGGGGCGGCGCCGTCCTTATCTGTCGCGTCAGCCGGGGCCGTCGCGGGTCCGTCGGCGGGTGCCTCGGCCGGCCGATGGAGCGCCTCCCACAGCGCCAGGGCCCGCCGCGGGCATGCGGCGGGAGCGACGCGACGGATGACCTCATCGAGCGGGAGACCCGGGCGATACGGCATCGAGAGGCCGCGCATCTGGCGGTCGTCGAAGACGACCGAGTTGACCGGGACGATGTGCGGATGATCGAGGGCCCCCTGGGCCTGCGGCTCCCGGCCGCGATCGGGCGAGACCTTCAGGACGACGCGCTTGCCCCCCAGCGAGAGGTCCCGGGCGAGGAAGACGCGCGCGGTCCCCCCCCGCCCGATCAGCGAGAGGAGCTGGAACTCCTCGAATGTGTCCCCCGGCTCGGGGAATTCGGGCGCCCGGGGCCGGATCCCGGCCGCCCGGCTGAGGAGCTGATGGTACTGGAGCTGGGAGGCCAGCGAATCCTTCCACTGCGGATACCGCTCGCAGAACGAGTCGACATCGACCGCCTCGCCGCGCTCCTCCTTCAGGCAGAACTCCTCGTAGAGCAGGCTGAGCACTCGCGTGTCGGCCTCGCCCAGCGCGGGGAACTGCTCGAGATAATCCGCGATCGTCGGCGACTGCCCGCGTGCAAACCGGCAGCGCAGGTCGGTCCGGACCATCTCCGCGAGGAGGACGAGACTGTCGGGCCCATCCGGCCCGAGGTGGCGCTGCTGTTCGACCCATCGGCTCGCCAGGGGAACGTCACCGTGCTTTCGCCACTCCTCCTCGAGCAATTGCACGACGTGCCCCACGCGATCGTGTCCGCCGGCGGCGCGGACCGAGGCGAGGAACGGCTTCATCATCGTCCTCCCGAATCATCCATCGAATCGAGGAGATCCTTGAGGAAGCGCTGGACCTTTCGGATATTCCAGCCCGTGCGCTCGGAAATATCCGAATTGGAATAGCCCATCTGCTTCAGCTCGATGATCGTCCGCTCGGTGGCGTCGACCCGCGAGAGGAGCCGCTCGTGGACCTCGTTGGCCTGCGCCAGTTGGCTGGCGGTCGGGTCGTCGGAGGGGAGCTGGACCTGGGGCGCGTCCTCGCCGGCCGCCAGGATCGATCGCTCCCGCGTCACGTCCCGCTTGAGCGTGTGTCGGCGTCGATACTCATCAATGACCTTCTGCTCGGCGACCTGCACGAGAAAGGCCATCAGTGAATCGATCGACGGGAATTCGAGGTGCTCGAAGTTCGCCGCCAGGCTCTTCATCACGTCGCTGGCGAAGTCGGTCGAGTCGTACAGCGACCGCATCGAGCGATCCAGTTTGCGCCGGACTACTCTCCTGACCTTCGGATAGCACTCGCGAAACAGGGCCTCCCACGCTGTCTGGTCGCCGCGGTGCGCGGCCGCCAGAATTGCGGCGAGGTCAGCAGTCGCATCAGTGCTTGACGTCGTCGTCATGGCGAGGGACCTCCCAGGAAGACCGAATGGTCGCCCGTGACCGCGCCTGCGGACAGGGGTCGGGTACGACCTTCGATGGCATGGGTTCACCAAACGGCGATATTGTAGCGTCGCCGCTCGGGCCCTGGGAAGACGCTTCACCGCAAAAATGGCAGACGGGCGCGCATTTCGGCACCGTCGAAATCGGCAGTCTCGGCCGTCCATGTCAATCGGATGGCAGCCGGACGGTAGCTATGGCGGCTTTTGGGCTTCCCTGCATTCTTGATAAGCCTAAGGGAACCTGTGATCGTCCGATGGCCCACCTGGTCGGGTCCCTCCAGGTTCAGCATACGGTGCTTGTCGGCGTGGGACTGGTCGACGGCGCGATGATTTGCAGGGTCGCGTCCCCCACGGTCGGGGCCGTCGACAGGTCGTTGGTATCGACGATCGGCGTGGTGGAGATCGTGCTCCCATCGGCGGTGGGGTCGTTCACGCCCGTCGAGGGCGCGATCCGGACGCACATGAACTCGACCGAAGGGCGGAAGCGGCGACGGGTACGCATGTTCAGTTCCTTTCGTGGAGGAAGAATGAGACCATGAGAGCTAAGACGCATCATAAGTGACGGAACGGCGTGCGCAAGGAGGGCTGGACGGGCGGATTCCGCACGTAGCGATGCCGTTCGCGACCGGACGAGGCGGGGCGCGTGCCTCGCTCGGGCCGTGGCGACGGCGCGGCAAGTTGTCGAATCCCGGCCGGAGACCGGCCGGTCTTGTGCGCGCAGGAGGGGCTAATCACACCCGACCAGGACGCGCGGGAGGGGTGCCCGACGGCGGCACTGGGAACGAGACGTTCGCCCGAGGATCGGAGCGACGCGATTCGGCCGGGCGACGGCGATCAGTTCATCACGATCGTCTTCGTGAATCGCCGGCGTTCGGCCGTTGGCTTCTCGTGGAGCAGCGGTTCGGCCAGCGGATAGAGGTCCGCCGGCAGCAGGGAGAGGGCCGCAACCTGATACAGCGGACAGGCGTGATGCTGTCGCGCGGCCGCGGCGGCGAAGTAGCGGGCCCAATCGGTCCGTCCGATCCGATGGGCGGCGATGTAGCAGCCGAGCGGGGAGAGACGAGGGTCCCTCGCGAGGGCGGACGGATCGACCTGGGGGTCTTCCATCCGCCGCTCGGCTCGCAGGACTTCGCGAGCCAGCTCGGCGCGGAGACGGCTCACGATCCGACGGACCTGACGACGGTAGCGGCGGCCGGCCGCCGGCTGAGCGAGCTCCGTCCATGGATCGCCCGCCGGGCTGTCCAGCGGCTGCGACGCGACAAATAGCTCGCCATCCAGCGGGAGCGTCGGGTCGCTTTCCTTCGCTTGCCACAGGCACAAGGCGGCCGCCGACCAGACCCTTCGGGTCGAGCAGCCGCGATACCAGCCGGACCGCCTCAACGAATAGGCTCGCTCGATCCGGTCGGCCAGGTGATCGATGATCTCTTGTGTCGGCAGCACGTCAGATAACCCCACTGGCCTTCCGGCCGCCAGGTCTTCCTAACCGCTTCTCATGTTCGTTCCTCCTCCAGGGACCGTAATTCGACCGCGGACGCGACACACTTTCTCTTTTTTTTTCGCGCCCCCGTCCGGCGACGCCGCACCCGCGGCTTAGAGTCACAGCCCGCCGATCGAGGGGTAATCGCTCTGCGGGCCGCGACCGAATTCGCTCGGCGCAGGGCGGAATGTCATCTATGGCCCGGTGGAGCGGTCCCCGCGGGATCCGTCGCGATGTCGCGTCATTCGCCCACTCGACGACGAAGAGGACAACCGCCTGCCGCCGTCTCGTCGCGGCTCATGCCGAGCATTTTGCGAACCCCCTTGATCGGTATTACTGGAAAGATTAAACTCATTGCCACGCTCGTGACGTGCCACGAGATCGAGATTGGCGTACGCGACGAAGGGATGGCGTCAAATCCATGAAGAAACCTCTGCCTAAGTCTGGCTGGCATGTCTTGAAGTCGGATCTCGCGAACCGGGTGCGCGAGGTCCGCATCGCGATGTACGGCATCCACGGCGGGCCCATGCTGGCCGAAGCCCTGGGTATCCCCTTTCGCACCTGGCACAACTACGAGAGCGGCTGCACAATCCCGGCGCACACGATCCTCCAGTTGATCGAGGTGACCGGTGCCCATCCGCACTGGCTGCTCACGGGCCAGGGCGAGCGCTTCCTGGACCGCTCCGCGGTTGCGACGAACTGACGACGTGGTCGAAGAGTCGCGGCGCGTCATCTCCTGCCGCGGCCAGAGAAAAGTCCGGGCCGTGCGGCCAAGCCACATCGACCAGGCCGCGGGCCTCGTGTGAGGCCGGAGAATCGGTGAACTCCTCCGATCGGCGCGGAGGGGGGAGCCGCCAGATGCTGCCGGGAAAACCACGGCAATCCGTCGGTGGACCTTCCGAGGTGCGCGCCGGCTTCGCTTCGAGCCGGCCCGCAGAGATGTGCCGAGACACCGAGACGACGCGGAGACTCGCCGCCGGGCTCATGGCCCGGCCCGGCGCGCCGCGGGGGTGTCGCGCCCGGCGCCCAGATCGTCGGGCAGCGGGTCGCGGGTATGGATGCTGAGGGTGGGGTCCAGCGGCAATTCGCCGGTCTCGGACCCGTAGATGCACAGGCCCCCGCCCGCCTGGGCGTCGGCGGGAACTGCCAGGCGCAGGATCATCGGCTCGCCGGCCGCGATCCGCGCGCGGTCCGCGTCGGTGAGCGTGATCTGCCCGTCGACCAGCTCGCCATGGCTGCCGTGCTCGACGCGCGCCAGGTGTGACAGCACGCCTCTCGCGTCGGCCGGGTCGTCGGCGAGCGGCACCCGCTCGATCACCCGGTCGTTGAAGCTCACCACCAGGGTCGACGGCCACTGCCGCGCCGCGTCGGTCTGCGGATAGTCCCGGCGGTTGACCCGCTCCGGCCAGTCGACCCGCTCCCGCTTCGCCTTCGACGACGCCTCGAACAGGTAATAGATCGTCTCGGGGTGCGACTTCGCGACCGCCCGCGGGATCCCGATCCGGTACTCGAAGAATCCCTTGCCGTGGCCGTACACCTTGCCCGCCGGTGCCTTCGCCTTCTCGGTCCAGCTCTGCCGGGCGAAGTCGCCGGGCGTGAAGCGGATCAGGAGGTCGTTCAGTCCCCGGCGCTGGACCCTCGCCGGCGGGTGCTTCGGCTTGACCACGATGTTGACGAAGTTCGACGCGAACCGGTGATTGGCGGGATCGCGCAGCGTCAGGATCAGCGCGCCGACGAAGGGATAGGTCGGCAGTCGGAACTTGATCGGCTCGACCGTGACGACGTCGTAGGGCTTCCACTTGATCGGGACGCTCTTCGGCTGGACGACCATCATGATGTCGGCGCGATCGTCGTACCCCGTGACCCACCAGCGCAACTGGGGCTGGAATGGCCGGTCCGAGTAGTGGCTGACGAACACAGGCACCGTGACCTCGTCGCCGGGCGCGCCGACGATCGCCGGCGGCGTATCGTACCCGACGAAGTCGGCACCCAGCAGCTCATTCGGGTGCATGTCGGGCAGCCACGAGTCATACCCGAACACCTTGGGCGTGCGGTCGTAATTCGCCAGGCCGTTGTGCTCCCACTCGATGTCGGTCAGCTCGGTGTAGACAAATCCCTGGATCTTCCGATGCCGGCGCAACTGGGTGGTCAGGTCGCGCAGGCCCCACGAGATGTCGCGATCCCCGCCGCCCGCCGAGACGGCGCCATACTCCGAGTTGATCAGCGGCAGCGACGCCTGCTCCAGCCCCGGGCAGTAGTTGAACGCGCTGCCGGGCTTCGTCCGGTCGACGACGTCCTGGATGTGCCGCCGCGCCTCGTCGTGGTTGTCGATGTAGAAGTGCCAGCTATTGAGATCGGTATTGACGATATGGTCATAATTGCACGGCGAGTTGTCCTCGACCAGACGCGTGGGGTCGATCGCGCGGATCGCCTGGACCATGTCGGAGACCCAGCGCTGGGTGTCCCTGTCCTTCTTGTAGTCGGCGGGCCGGCCCAGCCCCCAGGTCTCGTTGAAGGCGACCCAGGTGATGATCGCGGGGTGGTTCAGGTCGCGGTCGACGGCCTCGCGCATCGTGCGCTCCCAGGCGAGCCGCGCGCGGGCGTCCTGCCTCCAGGTGTTCGGCATGTCCTCGAGGATCAGGATTCCGGTGCGATCCGCCCAGTAGAGCCGGCGGGGCTCGTCGGGCTTGATGTGGATCCGCAGGCCGTTCAGGCCCATCGACCGCGCCAGCTCCATGTCGCGTTTCAGGAAGGCGTCGTCGGGCGCGGTGTAGATCCCCGTCGGGTTGAACGACTGGTCGAGCGCCGCACGCAGGTAGAGCGGCTTGCCGTTGAGCAGGATCCGCTCAAACGGCTCGTCGCCGTATTTCCCCTTCGATATGGTGCGGAGGCCGAAATACGTCTCGACGCGGTCGATGGTCTTCGTCCGATCGTCGCGTAGCTCGAGCGTGGCCGCATAGAGGTTGGGCGATTCGGGGGTCCAGAGCTTCGGCTCGGGAACGTCGAGGGTCAGCTCGATCCGGGCCGGTTCGTCGCCGGCCTGGACGGTCTGCTGGCCCTGGAAGCGGGCGCCTTCCTCGGTGGGCTTCGCCTCGGCCAGGAGCGTGAGAGTGCCACCCTTCGCCGCGCCCGCGACCTCGACGACGATCGCCACTCGGGCGGGATCGATCGACGGGAGCATCCGGAACCGCGCGATGTGGACGGCCGGGCGCGACTCGATCCAGACGGTCTGCCAGATCCCCGAGCTGGGCGTGTACCAGCCGACCTGCTTGCCGGTCGGCAGGCCGGGGTCGGTGGCGTCGAAGGCGCGGACGACCAGGATGTTCTCGCCGTCGCGTGCGGCGATGTCGGTGACGTCGAACTCGAACGGCGTGTAGCCCCCCTCATGGGCGCCGACCTTCTTGCCGTTGAGCCAGACATCCGCGCGCCAGTCGACTGCGCCGAAGCGGAGCCAGACGCGCTCGTCCTTCGGGAACTCGGCGGGAACGCGGAACGTCCGCCGGTACCAGCCGACCTTCGCCCCCTTGACCTGGTGGATGCCGGAGAGCTCGCTCTCCCAGGGGAAGGGGACGACGATCGTGCGGTCGAACCCCGGGGCACCGGGCTTTTCCCAGCCGGCGTTCTGGCCCTCGTCCTGCGGGTCGAAGCGGAACTGCCACGAGCCGTTGAGGTTGGCCCATCGCGTCCGCATGGCGTCGGGCCGGGGATGCTCGGGCCGGGGGATCGCCGGGGAGTCAGCATTCGCGTCCGGACCGGTGACGAAAGCAACGAGGCCGAGGCAGACGAGGGACGCACGGATCATCTTCGCGGCTCCATCGAGCGGAGGGCCGGCCGACTGGCCGGCGGGATTCCAACGCGCGGCGAGCGGGATCCGGACGATCCCCGCCGCGGTGATGAGCCTACTCGATCGGCGCCCGCAAGGGGAGTGACCAGCAGGTCCGGGCGAGCGGACGGTCCCCCGCTCTCCCTTCCGGCACGGACTCAGCACGCGCCGAACACCGCCCCGCCCAGGGTCCCGGTGCTGTCCGAGAACGCGGCCGCATCGATACCCATCGCGTGGAGGATGCTCAGGTAGAGATTCGACATCGGCTTGCCCCGCTCGCGCCAGTAGGTCCCGTGCTTCAGGCCCATGCCGGTGCCGCCGGCGAGCAGCGTGGGGAGATTGGTCGGGTTGTGGGTCGTGCTCGCCCCGCTGCCGAAGAGCACGAGGGTGTTGTCCAGGAGGCTCGTGCCGGCGTCCCTGTACTCGGTCAGCCGGCCCAGGAAGTGCGCGACCTGCTCGGCGAGGAACCGGTCGTAGCGGGCGAAGGCCATCTGGCCCTTGCGGTCCTCGGCGTGCGACAGGTTGTGGTGCGTCGCGCCCAGGCCCAGCTTGATCGGGAACGTGTCGCTCACGCCCATCCCGTCCTCCCGGCTGAGCATGAACGCGACCGATCGCGTGATGTCGGCGTCGAAGGCCAGGGCGATCAGGTCGAACATGTTCCGGTAGTAGTCGCCCGGCGCTCCCTCGGATGTCGCGTCGAGGTCCAGGTGGCTGTAGTCCTGCTTCTTGATGGGTACGTCGAGCCAGCGCTCGGAGGCGATCAGGCGGCCCTCGATCTCGTCCAGCGAGGTGAGGTACTGGTCCATCCGCTCGCCGTCGGACTTGCCGAGCTTCCGCCGCAGCGACTTCGAGCTCTCGAGGACCGCGTCCACGAGCTTCAGTCGCCCCTGCAACCGCTCGCGCCTGGTCTCCTTCGAGGACGCGTCGCCCCGAAAGAGCCGATCGAAGACGCGCCGGGGGTTGTTCTCCGCCGGGATCGGCTTGCCCTCCAGGTTGTACGAGATCGTCCCCGTGCGAGAGAGGAACCCAACGCCGGCGTCGATCGACAGGACGAGCGACGGCTGGCGACAGCCCTTCTTCGTGTGCTGCGCGATCACCTGGTCGATCGAGACCGTGTTATAAGCGCCCGGCTTCGGGTCGTGCAGCGGCGCTCCCGTGAGCCACATATCCGAGCAGATGTGCGGGTCGGTCTTCGCCCCGCTGGGATGCTGCAATCCCCCGACGAAGCTGAGGTGTTTTCGGAACGGACGAAGCGGCTCGGTGGATCTGCCGAACTCGAAGTCCGGCCCCTCCTTCGTCGGGAACCAGCTCCACTCCGGGATGCCGTGCCTGGCATTCGGCAGCGACATCCCGTTGGCCGTGTACAGCGCGCAGAAGCGACGAGGCGGCCGCCTCGCGACCTCGCGCCCCATGGCCTCGAGATACGGCAGCGAGAGCGTCACCCCGGCAAGACCCTTCAGCACGGTGCGGCGGTCGAGCAGGACTTGAGCGGGCATGAGATCGACTCCGGTCGAGTGTAGGGACGAGGACGAGAGGCGGCAGGCGCGAGGCCCGGCTCGCTTCATTTCTTGAGGAAGATGTCGCCGCTCACGACGAGCTTCAACAGGTCCAGCATGTGGCGCTCCCCCGGGACGCCCTTGCGGGCCTCCCTCCTCAGCGATTCGAGCTCGGCGTAGCTCAGGGTGCGGCCGACCGCGTAGGTGGCGATGTGTTTCAGGAAGCTGAAGACGACCCCGTCCATCCGATCTTCCCTCAGGTGAGCCTTCAGCTCCTTCAGGTCGCGGATGCTCGTGCCGTCGGGGAGCGTCGAGCGGGCGTCGACCGTTGCGTCCCGGAAGCGGCCGGCGGCGTCATACGGCTCGAACGGGAGGCCCCACGGATCGATGCCGGAGTGGCATTTCACGCAGCCCGGTTGATTCCGATGCCGCTCGAGCTTCTGGCGCAGGGTGAGGCGGGAGCCGTCGTCCTCGGGGAGCTTCGGGACGTTGGGCGGCGGGTCATCCGGCGGCTCGGCGATGATCTTGCGCGCGAACCACGCCCCCCGCTTGACGGGGTTCGCCTCGCGGCCGTCGGACAGTCCCGACAGGACGGCCGCCTGGCAGAGGATGCCGCCCAGGTGCGGGTCATCGTGCCGCATCGGGGCGAACGCGACCCCGCTCTCGGAACGATCGCCGTGGTTGTAATAGGCGGCAACGGCGTCGTTCGCCATCAGGACATCAGAGTCAACGAGGTTCCGGATCGGCAGGTTGTTCCGGATCAAATGCTCGACGAACCGCGCTGGCTCCTGGCGCAGCTCGGCCTTCATCTCGCGCGTGAGCCGCGGGTAGCGATTGCCGTCGATCGCGACGATGTCGAACTTATCAAGGCTCAGCCACTGCGACACGAATTCGTGCATCGCCTGCGCGAACCGCGGATCGGCGACCATCCGCTCGACCTCTCCGTTGAGCGATCGCCGAAGTCTCCCCGCGGCCGCCAGCTCAAGCGTCCGGGCATCGGGCGGTGCATTCCAGAGGAAGAAGGAGAGCTTCGACGCCAGCTCGTACTCGGTCAGGTCCTCGGCCTGGGGTCCGTCGCTCTCCTCGATCAGAAAGAGGAACTGCGGCGAGGTCAGGGCGACCGCGAGCGCGCCCTTGAGGCTGGCCCGGAAGTCCTTCTTCTCCGCGTAGCCGCGGCGCCAGACATCCATCAGGACGGCAAGCTCCTCGTCCCGCACCGGCCGCCGGTAGGCCCGCGTGGCGAACGAACGGAGGACCTCGCTCGCATACGCCGCCGGCTCGCCTCGTCGCCGAGACTCGACCAGGATGTTGCGATGCGTCCTCGGCGGCCATTCCGAGTAATACGGCCCCTCGAACTCGACCGAGCGAATCAGCAGGCGGGGCAGATCGCGGCCGTCGGTGAACTCGCTTCGGACGGCGATCTCGCGGATGCCCGCCAGGTAGTTCACGTTGTTCGGCTCCACGTCCGGGCTCGGGAAGTCGTTGATCGCCCCCGAGAAGATGTACTCGCGCGCCGGGCCCGCGTCGTTGGCGACGACCTGCGGCTCGCCGACGCGAGTCAGCGTGCTCCCGCAATCGCGGCGCAGGCCCACGTGCACGCCCAGCCACGGAGACCGCCGCTCGAAGGCGACGAACCTGCGTCCCAGCTCGCTCTTTTCGTCAAGGCGATGGAACGCCAGCCGACGCAACGTCGCATTCTCATCCACGCGAGCCTGAACCTGATGGGCCCCGGCGCCCAGACGGGCGACGAGGAAGCCGCGGGCGATCTCGCTCGTCGGCCTCGCCGCGCCGGCCGGCTTCGCCTCGGCGGGCAGCTCACCCGAGAACTCCCGGGCGTCCATCTGAAGGTGCAGCTTCCCCTTGCGCGCGCCGGCGGCACGGACGACGTCGACCCTGTAGATCCCCGCTTCAGCGATGGCAAGGGTCGCCGAGCCGGACCGATCCATCACGGCCTCGGCGTCGGCCTTGCCGGGCGCCGGAGGTGTCCCCAGTTCCAGCAACAGGCCATCGTCATAACGCTCGGCGCGGACCTTGACGCGGAAGTTGCCGCCGTCGGGGAGTTCGCGCACGGCGATCTTGAAATTCGCCATCGGCCCGTACGTGTTGGGGATGCCGTTGACCACCGGGCCCGGGATCGCCGGCCGCAGGAGCAGACCCTCGGGGACGACCTCGAACGCCTCGCCCTTCGGATAGCCGGGCGTCCCCCGGACACACGCGAAGACGGCGTGATCCAGGCTGTCAAACTTCCGCCACTTGCGGATCGTGTCGTTGCCGACGTAGCCCTCGATGAACTCGTACCTCGTCCGCATGCGGAACGGCGTGAACGCGAAGGGCTTCGACGGCGTCAGCTCGGTCACCACGAAATCGTCGTTGTCCAGCAGGACGCTCAGAGCCCCCAGGACCAGCCTGTCCGGGCATGGGTGGGGATTGATCTTCCTCCCCAGGTCCATCCGGAAGTTCTGGATCGCCGGCCGCACCGCCTCGTCCACGAGGCAAAGGTCGATCGCCCTCGCCGCGATGTCGAAATAGGCCTCGACCTGCAAGGGGGAGAGGACCATCGCCCCGGCATTGTTGGAGAAGCCGTCCTTGCTGAGGGCATCCGGCGGCAGGCCCCGGGTCAGGTCCTCGTCGAGCCCCAGCAGATCCCGCAGCGCATTGCGATACTGCGGCACCGTGAGCCGCCGGACCGATCCGTTGCGCTCCGTCTTCCGGGCCAGGGCGGCCTCGATCGTCCGCTCGGTCCAGGCCGTCACCCCTGCCCTCTCGGCCTCGGCCGGCTCCGGCTCATCGGCCGGCGGCATGGACTCCTCGACGAGTTGCTTCCGGACCCGGCTCCAGATCCGGAGCTGCGCATCGTCCGGCGCATCGGAGAGCCGATCCAGGCGGATCCCGCCCTTCGTCTTTCTGGCATCGTGGCAGCGGACGCAGTACCGATCCAGAAACGGCCTGACGACGTTCCGGAACGTCTCCTCGCCGCCCCGGTCCTTCGGAGCACCCGACGAATCATCACTCCCGCCCCTGGCGCCCGCCGCGACTATCCAACAAATCGCCAACAAAAAGCCGGCGAGGTACGGGGGGCGTATCCGCTGTCGTCTGTCCATGATTGCCACCTGGGATCGCTCTCGGATCGGCGGGGTGGGGATCCGTCTCGTGCCGGCGCAGTCGCGGCGGGTGTGAGGGAACCGTTCGAAAACCTGGGGGCCTGATCCATCAGGATAACCGACGACCCGGGTCGGGGTCTTGTCCTGGCCGTCCCTTTTTTCCGCGGGCAAGCCAGCGAACGGGCACTCTCGAGCAACGGCCGTGAAAGTTCACCGTACCACCCGGCCGGTTCCCTGGCGAAGTCGAAGCACGCCGTGCGCGTCGGACGCGGGATTGGTCCAGACCTCGGTTGAGCCGAACGGCCAGTCGACCTCGACTCGCACCGGCGTCTTCGCCTCGCCCAGGCCGAACCAGGCGCGCGGCTGACTCGTGGCCAGGTAGCTGCCTCCGGCCGCGAGCGAGCCGGCGACGATCCGGTCGCGCGTCATCACCCGGATGGCGGCTCCGAAGGCCAGGCGGCCGGCGCGGTCGACCGGCTCGATGGCGAGATGATGCCCGCCGCGGGACTCATTTTTCAACAGGGCCGCGGGGGCATCGAGCGCGCAGGCGACGACATCGGGCCGGCCGTCGCCGTCGAGGTCGGCCGCCGCGAGGCCCCGGCCCAGGCAAGCTTTCTGGAACCACGGACCGGCCGATTGCGACACGTCCTCCAGCGGTGTGCGGCCGCCGTGCAGGAGCGTCGGCCGCATGGCAAGCGGCACGCCGAGCCGCTCGCGGTCGAGGACATGGCCGTTGGCCTGCAACAGGTCGGCGCGTCCGTCGCCGTCGAGGTCGAGGATCAGCAACCCAAAGCCGGTGACGCGGTGCGTCGCCGCGCGCAGGCCCAGCCAGCTCGACGCGTCCCGATACACCCCGCGCGGCATGCCCTGGGCGCGGAAGGCGACGGTGGTGCGGTCGAAGAAGTTGCCGACCGCCAGGTCGAGCAGCCCGTCGCCGTCGAGGTCAGCATGCGCGACCCCCATGCCCGAGAGCACCCCGCCGTCGCCGTCGCGCGCGACGCCCGTCTCCTCGCCGATCTCCTCGAACTTCAGCCCGCCGCGGTTGGCGAACAGCCAGCAGGCCGAGGAATCGTTGGCGACGTAGATGTCCGGCCGGTTATCGCCGGTCATCTCGCCGATCACGACGCCGAGTCCACGTCCCTCGCGCAGGTCGATGCCAGCCTCGACGGCGACATCCGTGAAGGTGCCATCGCCGTTGTTGCGGTAGAGCCGGTCCGGCTGCGCGGGGAAATCCTCGGGGCCGCAGTAATCCCGCTTGCCGTCGGGCGCCGCGCAAAAGGGAGCATTTTCCGGGTCATATTCGAGATAGTTCGCGACATACAGATCCAGGTCGCCGTCGCCGTCGAGATCGGCGAAGGCCGCGGCCGTGCTCCAGGCGTCGGAGACCAGCCCCGCGCGTTTCGTCACATCCTCGAACTTCCCTCCGCCGAGGTTGCGATACAGCCGCTGATCGCGCCAGCCGGTGACGAACAGATCGGCGCGGCCGTCGCCGTCGTAATCGCCGACGGCGGTCCCCATCGCATAGCTCGGACCCGGTGCCCCGGCGCGATCGGTGATGTCCTCGAACCGCCAGCCGCCCTTGTTTCGAAAGAGCCGGCAAGTCGGGTCCGGCCGCCCTGATGCGTCGCCGATCGGCCCGCCGTTGCACAGGTAGATGTCCGGCAGGCCATCGCCGTCGAGATCCATGATCGCGGCCCCGCCGCCCATGATTTCGACCAGGTCGTGCTTGCCCCGCGCGCCGGTCTCGAAGCGGAACGAAATGCCGGACTCGGCCGCGACCTCGTGAAATCGGATCGGTCCCGATCCGGTCGCGGACGCCCTGGCATCGTCTCCGGCGGGCGCGAAGGGCAGCGCGAATATCTCGGCCAGAGCAAACGCGACCACGATCGCGGCGATCGCGTCCCTTGCCGTCGAACCTGTCCGTCTCGTTTTTCGTTCAGGAATCACCGATCGCCTCGCAATCTCCCGGTCGTCCGATCGCTCGTCCTTGCCCGGCCGGACCAGGGCACCGTCCATCGTCGTCGATCTTACGGTATTCCGCCGGCCTTAAAGTAGGTCGGGCATTCCTGCCCGACGGGGCCCGGGCGTCGCGCGTGACGATCGATTCGAGCGACCGTCATCAAATTCTCATTGGACTCGGGGCGGCCGGCCCGTCAGGATGGGGCGGATTTCACAAGGCTCATCACGGTCCGTTTTCGCCGCTCGTGGAGGCTGCGTCATGGCTACGCGACGCCCGGGGATTGCCGTTTGTCTGGGGGTGATGGTGGCCGCGCTCGGCCTGGTGCCGGCGATCGCGGGTGCCCAGGAGACGCCTCGATACGCCGGTCCGACTGAACGCGGATTCCTCCTGCCCAACGGCTGGAAGCTCGAGCCGGCCGGCGAGCAGGTGATCCTGGCCGACCTGCCGCTGAACATCCTGCCGCTCGACGACAATCGCCGGGTGCTGGTCGCCACCGACGGGTACAACAAGCACGAGCTGACGCTGATCGACCTGGCCGAGAAAAAGGTCGTGGCGCGGCAGGAAGCACGACAGAGCTGGTTCGGCCTTGCGCGAGACCGCGAGTCCGGCCGGATCTGGTGGTCCGGCGGCGGAGCGGACGTGCTGCACGGATTCAAGGTGGAGGGCGACACGCTGGCCCGCACCGGGCCCGCCGAGCCGCCCCCGGCGCCGAAGGCCGCGCGCACCGCGGCACCTCGACATTTCCGCGCCGGGATCGCCCTGGACGCGCGTCGCCACCGACTCTACTCGCTCGACGTGGACGGCGGCACGATTCACGAGATCGACCCCGATACGCTCAGGGCCGCTCGCTCGGCGCCCGCGGGGGTCAAGCCCTATGACGTGGCGATCGCCCGGACCGGCGAGCAGGTCTTCGTCTCGGACTGGGCCAGTCGCGAGGTCCGCGTGCTCGAGCCCGCCGAGCTGCGGACGGTCGCGCGGATCGCCGTCGGCGAGCACCCGAACCAGATCGCCGTGCATCCCACTGACGATCGGATCTTCGTCGCGTGCGCGTCGAGCAACTGCGTCTCGGTGATCGACACTCGCCGCGGGATCGTCATCGAGACGATCCACACCGCGCTCTTCCCCCGGGCGCCCGAGGGGAGCACGCCCGACGCCCTGGCAGTCGCCCCGGACGGCAGGACCCTCTACGTGGCCAACGCCGACAACAACTGCGTCGCCGCGATCGACATCGCCGCGCCCGGCCGCAGCCAGGTCAAGGGCTTCATCCCCACCGGCTGGTATCCGACCGCGGTGGCCGTCACGCCCGACGGCAAGAATCTCCTGGTCGGCGTCGGCAAGGGAAACGTCACGAAGGCCAACCCGATCGATCCCGAGAAGGCGAAGGCCGCCGCGCGGCCGGGCTCGACCTATCGGAGCCGGCTCTATCCCTACATCGGCACCACGCTCTCGGGTGCCCTGTCGATCGTCCCGGTGCCCGACGACAAAACCCTCGCCCGCTACACCGAGACCGTCTATCGCAACTGCCCCTACTCGGACAAACTGCTCACCGACGCGCCCCACCCCGAAAAAACCGCGGTCCCGACGAAGGTCGGCGAGCCCTCGCCGATCCAGCACGTCCTGTACATCATCAAGGAGAATCGGACCTACGACCAGGTGTTCGGCGACCTCCCGCGCGGCAATGGCGACCCGTCGCTCGTGATGTTCGGGCGCGACGTCACGCCCAATCACCACAAGCTCGCCGAGGAGTTCGTGATCCTCGACAACCTCTACTGCAACGGGCACGTCTCGGCCGACGGCCATCCCTGGTCGACCATGGCGTACAACACCGACTACGTCGCCCGCAACTGGGCGCTCACCTACTCGAGCCGCGCGGGGATTCACGACGATGACGAGGGCGAGCTGTCGAATGCCCCGTCGGGCTACCTGTGGGACGCCTGCGCGCGGGCCGGGCTGAGCTATCGTAGCTACGGCGAATATGGTCGGCGGGTCAGCCAGCCGGACGGGTCGCTACGGATCGAGGGCGCGGTGCCCGGCCTCGTCGGCCACATGTGCCCCGACTTCGGCGTCCCGGCGGCCAAAGGCGCCCAGGTCCGCGACACCGACCGGGCCGAGACGTTCCTGAAGGAGTTCCGCGAGTTCGAGGAAAAGGGCACGCTGCCCCGCTTCATGGTGATGAGCCTGGGTGAGGACCACACCAGCGGCACGCGCCCGGGCTCCTTCACGCCTCAGGCCTGCGTCGCCAGCAACGACCTGGCGCTGGGGCGGATCGTCGACGCCGTGACACACAGCAAGTCCTGGCCCCGCATGGCGATCTTTGTGATTGAAGACGACGCCCAGAACGGCCCGGACCACGTCGACGCGCATCGGACGGTCGGCCTGGTCATCAGCCCTTATGCCCGTCGCAAGCACCTGGATAGCTCGCAATACAGCACGGTCAGCATGATCCGGACCATGGAGCTGATCCTGGGACTCTCGCCGCTGTCGCAGTACGACGCCGCCGCGCGGCCGATGTTCGCCTCGTTCACCGACCGGGCCGAGCTGGCGCCCTACGCCGCCGAGCCCGCGCGGATCGACCTGAACGCGGTCAACGCCCCCACGGCCTACGGCGCCGAGCGCTCGATGAAGATGGACTTCGACGAGTATGACCGCGTGGATGACTTCGAGCTCAACGAGATCCTCTGGCGCGCGATCAAGGGCAAGGACGCACCGGTCCCGCCGGCCGTGCGCCGGGCGATCGCATACAGGCGGAACTAGCCCGGATATTTCACACGAGATTCGCGAGGCGGTATGGCGCGATGGCCTTACTTCTTGTAGGGTATGGGTTAAGCACAAGCCCCTCCCCTCCAAGAGCAAGGCCACCGCTATGACAGACTGTAACCGCGATCCTCTGG
>DAIDHB010000215.1 GCA_027452145.1 Planctomycetales bacterium | reverse complement strand
GAAGGCCAGCGTGCCGCCGTTGGCGTAGAGGTCGAGGTTGTCGATGGTCTTGAGCCCGGAGAAGTCGGGTGTGCCGCCGTCGACGGTGATGGTGGCCGAGATGTCGGAGGTGATCTGGCGGGTCGGGATACCCGTGGTGGAATCGGTCCTGAGGTCGGCGCGATTGAGGCTGGTGACCAGCGGGATCAGGATGCTCCCGCCGCTCTGCGCCTGGAGGGAGGAGTTGTAGATGGCGTCGGAAGTCAGCGCGGTGAGCTTCGACAGATCAATCTTGCTGCCGGTGCCGGTGGCGTAGAACTGGATGCGCCCGGAGGGCTGCGAGGTGGCGCCGGAGAGATTGACCTCGCCGCCGTTGTAAGCATTGATGTTGAGGTCGGAGTACCCGCTGGCGCCGGTGAGCGTGGTGATCTTGGAGAGGTCCACGGTGCCGCCGTACGCCTGGATCGTGCCGCTGCCAGCAATGGTGGTCGACGACGGCAGCACGAGCGTCCCGCTGTTCGCATAGAGGCCGCCGCTCGAAAACGTCGTCGCTCCCGTGAGATCGAGGGAAACCCCGGATCCGTTGACGACCAGCGATCCGCCATTCACCGACAAGCTCCCGCTAATCGTCGAATCGGCGGCGACCTGAAGCTGCCCGCCCGTGAGCGACAGCGGGTCGCTGGCATTCAGCGAGTGCACCGACTGATCGCCCGCGTCCACCGTGATCGTCGGGGTGGCGCCGTTGACGTTGATCGTGACGTCGTCGTTCGGGCCGGGCACCGTCTGCGTGCTCCAGTTGCTGGCGACGTTCCAGTTGCCGCTGGCCGTCGACGTCCACTGCACGCTCGCCAGGAGCCGCCGCTCCTCGAGCCTTTCGATATCGTGAAGCAGGAACCGGCGCGCGACCGGGAGGCGGCCGGGGCGCCGCGGGCGGGGACGACGAGCCTGGGACATGACAATCGCCTCGGAGACAGACCTGCTGGTAAATCGATGGTCAACGCGGGAGGAATCCGTCCATCCGTCGGCGCACGCCCTGTCCTGCGAGCGAACACGAAACGTCGGGCCGACAGGGTTGTTGCCGGTTCATGTGGGCAATGACCACCGGCCGCGCCGCCCCGGACGGGCCGCGCGGGACGGTCCATGCCCGGGACGCTCCTGTCGATGAAGGAAGCAACTGCGCGTCGGAGACAACGCTCCGGGTCGGCAGATTCAGACGGCTTCGGCTTGCGAAAATGCTCTTCGTGTCAGTCGATGACCGGTCCGTTCTCGTACGGCGCGCCGTCTCGTAGCAGCGGGACCACGCTCAGCGGACGGAATCCTGACGCACACTCACCACCCCGGCCCATCCGTGGAGTTCTCGGACTCGTCAACCGGTTCCCCATTTACGATTGAGTGCCTGTGCCGGAAGGCGGCCGGGGTGGGTTGGGTGGATGAAACCCACCACGGTCAAACCGTCGCCAGCGGTGGAATTGTCCACGCTGCAACCGTCCGACCGACCCCACGAGCCGGACACTCGAATCTCCCGATGCCACCTCAATGGGCCGTGCCGAGTCCTGGTTTCACAAGGCGTCATTCCAGGCGGAACGAGTTATCCGATACACGAATCGTTGGAGAAAACGATGCCCGCGAAGCTGAGCCCCGCTCGCCGGACGTGCTGGATTCATCGAGGGCAGTCTCTCTCATAGAGAAGCTTGCCGACCTCGTCGTTCGGACAATCCCATGAGAGCTTTCTCAGCTTATCTCGCTTCTCGGGTGAGCGGAAGGGGGTCACGGCGCTCACCCGGCCGGATGTTGCCAGCCGAAATCGTCGACCCGCGTTCGGTGGACCGACGCAGCGGACGGACCGCCCGAACACGCGGCCGGCACTGTCGGACCGTTCCCCTGGATCGGCCCCGGCGACTGACGGCGCCGGTTCGCCCTACCCGGCGACAGACGGCGCCGACTTCGCGGATAATTGCGAAGCGACGACTGAGAAACCGGAACGCACGTCGGCCCTCTGGCGGGACAGCGGGCCGGTCGGCGGCCGGCCGACGGAATCGAAGCCCGGGAGAATCCACATGGCCCGTTCTGTCCAGGTGTTCTGCGACTCGCACCTAAACTACATCGTGGCCCTCATCGCTTCCCACGAGCCGGTGGACTTCTGGCCGAGCTGGCGCATCGACACTCGCGAAGGCGTCTACGGCCCGAACCTGGTGGGCAACTGGCTCCGGTTCATGCCGTCCGACTGGCACGACGCCGCCGAGCCGTTCCCCGAGCGGGTCAGCCATGTCGCCGACTGGGCCGCGACCAGCGAGGAACTGCACCAGTTCCTGGCGAAGAGTCGCCGGGGCGAATGGATGCTGAACCCCGCCGCGCCCCAGCCCCCCGCTGCGGTGAAACGGCGAGCGAAACAACCGCCCGGCTGACGACGCCGGCAATCATCACTCGCGGCGGCCCGAACCGGTCGGATCGTCCGTGGCGATCGTCAGCCCGATCCCCAGGGCCCCGGCAAGGCGGAAGAGCGTTTCCAGGGTCGGATTGAGATTCCAGCCGTTCTCCAGCCGGCTGATCGCGGCCCGGGTCAGTCCGGACCGCTCGGACAGGTCCATCAGGCTCAAACCTTTCTCCTCGCGGATCCCGCGGAACCGCGTCCCGAGCGCGCGGACTTCGAGATACTGCGCCTGCGGGACCAGCTCGTCCAGCTCCGCGCGGTCGATCAGCTCGTCCGGGCCGGGTCGTTCCCTCCGCGACCGCTCGCGAATCGTCTCGATGGCGGCCCGTTGCTCGGCCGAGAACGCCGGCTTGTCATGGGTCTTGCTCATCTCTGCCTCCGCTGGGCCGGCGGGACCTCGTAGGCGATGATATGGGGCAGATCATCCGAGGATCGTAGGAGAGCTCCTCCCAGACAATGACCCCGCACTTCGACCGTGACCTTGCCGTGGGAATCGCGGGCGATCGTGACTTCGGGCTCGAAGGCCATGAATGAAGTGCTTGTCCGCGCCGGTGTTCTTGAGTGTGTCGCCGATTAGCAGGTCGAGGTTCATCCGATCCTGGAGGACAATGCGCTTGAAGTCGCGCCGGGCTTCAGAGCAGTCCCGGGATGATCGGGAGCGGTCGGCAGTCCCTCGGCGACACGCCGCGCGAATTCCTCGTTGCGAAACCAAAGTCGCAGCACGCCGCGGGTGCTGTCTCCGAGCTGGACCCGAATAGGCTCGGTCATGTATCCGATCACCATCGCCCCGACAATCGGTGCGACGATCCCCAGGACCACGATCGTCATCCAGAAGATGACCTCGTCCGGATTCATCCAGAGCAGAACGGGGATCCCGATTGCCGCTGCCAGCCCGAGCCCAGCCGAAGCGCCGAGCCACGCGTGGCGAGTCCAGCGACGTGCACAGGGGGAACAGAGAGGGATAAGCAAATCAACGGCATTGAATGCTGGTCGCCTGTACTCCGAGCCGGGCTCTGCCGGGGCGAGGCAGGCACAGCAGACAGGCGGAAGCAGGTCCCGGCCCACCTGGAAGTCGACCCAGGCGGGATTCGGATCGCCGAAACGGGCCTCGGAGTCCGGAACGGCCGGCTCCAGCTCCCCGGTCGCCGCGTTCCGCACCAGCGCGGCCGGGCTGCCACGCGGGAGCCGGGGAGGGAGCGGGTAATCCCGATTCGGCCGGATGCGGGCCCGGATCAAATGTCGTACGAGCAGGATGGCCCCCGCCAGCGTAATCGAGACCGTCGGCCCGCCATGGAGCAAGTATGGCACGGCGCCGCGGTCAGCGGCCGGCCCCGCCGACAGGAACCACCCGCCGATGAGTGAGGCGACGGTCCCGAAGAACGCGATAGCCGCGGCGTACTCCGACGCGTGTCGCCACCGGCCCCGGCGGTAGCCGTCGACCAGTCCCTCGTTGATCCAGCGGCACGCTGGGCAGGGGACCAGTTCGGCCTCCTCCGTCAGCCGCTCGTCCAGGTCCTGTTGCGCACCCTGCCTGGCCGACCGCTCCGCGCTTGCGCTCCCGATCGCATACGGAGCGCTCGCCGACCCCGAGCCAAGGCGAGCGAGTTGATAGAAATACTCGCACCCACATCGCTCGCAGGCCACCTCGACGACTCGTGTGCCGACCGCGGCGGCTTCAAATCGCCGACTGTAGTAGAAGAGCACACCCCATCTCCTGGGCCGATCGCGGCGCTTGTGGCACCTTCGGTCGAAGAAAAGCCGTTCGGCCGCCCAATGGATAGCAAGGAAGGCAGATCTTCTTGAATGACCGGGCTGGGACTCGAACCCAGGACCAACGGATTAAAAGTCCGATCTTCTCTCGATGGCCCGGACGACGTAACTACCAATGGCAGCCAGCCTTTGCGTTCGTCGGCCATTCATGAGCCGTCGCCGATGGCAGCGCATGGGCAGCGCGCGCTGTCAGATGATCCCGACCTGGCGGTCGTCGTCGAGGCTTGGTCCTCGCTGCCGACCGCCGTCCGCGCCGCGATCGTGAAGCTGGCCCGTGGGGGCCGGTGATCTCTCCATGGATGGGCGTCGAAGTTCTCGGGACAGCGAACAGAGTTGAGGAGACAATCATGCCAGGCTTCGAGATGAATCGATCGGCGAACACGCTCGGGCTCGGTGCCCGGCGTCCGCTTCCCAGCGCGGTGCCGCAGGGCGGGTGGAACAACCTCGGTGCGAACACGCCCCTGGGGATCAAGGCGGCTCAGGAGCGGGGGAAGCTACGCCAGCAGGCCGCGCAGACGTTCGGCCCCCTGCGGGCTCCGGGCCAGGGCAACCCGATGTTACGTCCACCTGGCGGGGCCTTCCTGCCCGGCGAGTACCGGGCCTTGCATCCGACCGGGGGCATCGACTCCTCGCCGGGCCATCCGGGCCTGTTCGGGGCGAGCGGTGCCGCGTTCAACCAGTATGCCCAGGAGTCCAATGCGGGGCGGCAGCAGCTCGGGCTCAACCTGGACAATGAGGCGGTGAATCATCGCGTGGCCATGAACGCGGCGATGGCGGGGCGGCCCGCGCCAGCGTTCGGCAACTACGTCGGCGGCTCGAAGGCGACGCCGGGCGGGCTCATGGCGTACAACCAGGCGTTCCCCAGCGCCGGCCAGGGCGGCGGCCAGGGACTCCTGGCGGGCATGCCACAGATCGCTGTACCGCAGCGTCCGACCCTGCCGAAGATCGCCATGCCGCGACCGGGACCGAGCGTTGGGCCATTGCCCGAAGCCGGCTCGCCGACCACGCCGGACGGGGCGGGTCTGGGACTGCACGACTTCCTCACCGGCCACCTGGAGCGGATCGCGGGCGGTTCCTCGTCGTCGCCGGATGGGGTGGGCCTGATGGCCCTGGCGGCGATGCACCGGATGACGGCGCCGGAACCGCCTCCGGCCATCGGCCGCATCGCGGACGCCTTGATGGGACGGTCGGAGCCGGGCTCCGCCGGGGATCCTTATCGGGGCCTGGGCCAGCCGGGGGCGAACACGCTCGGGGCTCCCGGGCTCGATCCGAGCGTCACCCCCGAGGCGATCGCCGCGCTGCCGATGATGACGCGGTTCCGGTCGGGCGTCGGCCGGGCCGGCTCTCGACCTGGCGGGGCGGCCGGGATGGGCCTCGCCGCGACGCCTGCCGGGCCGGGCGGAGCTGGCGGGGATCCGATCGCCGATTTCGTCCGGGCTCAGGAGGGATACGCTCGAACCCAGGACCCGGCGATGGCTGCGGCGATCCGGGCCAGGACCGCCGAGCGCGTCATCGAGATGCGGCGAGAGGCGGCGGAGTCCTCGCTCAATTCGGAGCGGACCCGCGCGGAGATCAGCCACTTCGGGGCCTTGACCGACGCCGCGCGGCAGAACGCCAAGATCGATCCCGAGGAGGCGGCCCTGCACTCGAGTTTCCAGGCGGGCGCCATGCCCTGGGGCGAGTACCAGTCCAGGCTGGCCATCCTGCGGGCGAGGAAACAAACGCCAGGGGGAGCGACGCCGGGCGGCATTCCCACGGCGTCGACGTCTCCTTCGGCGCCCTCGGGGAAGCTGCCTGCGGCCCTGGCGGCGGATCGGCTGCGGCAGCAGGTGCCCGACCTGGACGCCATCCTCGGGGGGTCGGACGAGAAGCCCAACGCGGTCGAAGCGCTGGCGCGGGCCATCTCACGCGGCTACGGCATCGGGCCGGGCCATGAGGGCGAGCCGCTCGACAACGACTTCCGCGCGGTCCTGCGGGCGCGGATGGGCGATGACGACTGGGAGCGGGAGAAGCTGGATCCCGAGCGGGGCGGCATCGTCACCCTCGGCCACCTGGCGCCCGAGGATAACACCTGGTACAACCGGCTGCTCAACGGCTATGCCCCCTGGAATGGCGCCGGCGCCCAGGCGGATTACGATCGGGCGATGGCGGCGGCTCGCTGGGCTCGGGGCGGCCGTCCGGCGGGGCCGCAACTCCAGACGCCGATCGTGGCGCTCCCGCGCCGGCCGATCGTTCGGCTCGACGGGTTGCCCCAGCTTGCCGGGCGCTGAGCGGGAGCATCGCCATCAACGCGAACGGCCAGCCGATCGAGGGCAAGCCCCGGTCGTCTGGCCGTTCGTCCTTCCGCGACCTGCCACGGTCTCAGCCGGTCAGCATCGTGCGGAGCTGGTTCTCCGCCTGGATGCGGAGTTGGTGAATCCGGCCTGGCGGCTCGACGAACCACCTGGCGAGTTCCTGGACGTTCTGCGACGGGCGGCCGATGCCGTAGTACCGGACGATGATCGCGTGTCGCCGGTCGTCCAGTCGCTCGATGGCCCGTCCGACCGCCTCAGCGGCTCGCTGGCGGTTCTCAGTCTTCAAGACGGTCTCCAACGGCGTCTCGGCCCGCCGGTCGGCAGGATCGGCGTCCAGCGTCCCGCCCGGCTGGCGGCAGAGATGATCGGCCAGTCGCCAGAGCGCCCGGTCGGCAACCGTGGTCGCCCATGTGACGTACTGGGCGATCGTCGGGTCGAAGTGGTGATCGGCGTCCAGGAGCTTGGCCCATAGCTCCTGGAGCACATCATCGACATCAAGGGCGCGGCGGACGCGGGGCGGCAGGGATCGCAGCCATCGCCGGGCCTTGATGGTCAGGAGCGGCAGCACGCTCGCGATCCGCATCGCGGCGTCGGTCTCGGTCTCGGCCGGCGCGGGCGCGGGCCGGCTGATCGGGCGCAGCATGAGGAGTCTCCGTTGATCGGTGGTGAACCGGGGGAAGGGAGGCGCCCGGGTCGGAGTTGACCCGGGCGCCCGAGTGGTCAGACGATGTGACGACGTGCGGCGAGGAAGCCGGCTTCGAAGCCTTCGGCGTAGCCGTCCGTGTGGTGGCGTTCGGCGATCTCGGCGTCCCAGACTTCCATGCGGTCGGCATGGTCGGTGGGATTGGTGGCGCCCGTCCAGCGCACGAGCTGGGCAAGCCGTTCGAGCGCTTCGGCGATGAAGGCGGCTTCCGGCGTGCCCTGGCTCCGATAGCTCATCGCCTCATGGTCGATGAACTCAACGAACGTCGCGGGCTGGCCGTTGACGGGGCGGGATTCGACGCCGTTCGCGAGGGTGGTCTTCATCGCGCCACCCCCTTCCGGGTCGCGAGCAAGCCGACCGCGACCATCGCCTTGATGTGCTTGCAGCCGGCCGGGTCGCGCCCGTCGCGGTTGAACGTCCAGTCCGGGCAGGTGCACTCCAGCCCGTGCTGCGTCTCGGCGATGGTGTACACCGTGCCATCGGGCTTGGCCAGCCGGTACGCTTTCGTTGCGGCCTGGCGATCGACCCGGATCGGCCGGACGCGGTAGGCTGTTGTCGTCGTGCCGGTCTGGATCGCCAGGACCAACCGGCAGGTGCCCGTCGCGGGGCGGGGAGGAGACGTGCGGGATTGACGCCCCGGGGCGGGGCGCGAGACAGTGGACATCGGACACTCCTGTCACTAGCAGGGGTTTCCCACGGGCCAGGGGCGGCTGCAACCGTCGCCTGGCCCAAATCACTTCCAGCCCGACCATCGGGCCGGACGCCAGCAATCTAGCCGACTCGTCTGCCGAGTCAATAGGTGCATCGTGAAATTCTATCGACCGATGTGAATTGCACTACGTAGTGCGATGCCGATGCGACCCGGAGCTTGACGGGGCAACCTGGACACTCGGGAACGCGGGACTGGACGCTGGCCGTAGAATCCAGCCGGATGCGAGCCAGGTGCGGCTCGAACGCGGGACAACGCCGTCCCGACCATGATGAGAACCCGCCATCAGATGCCGGTGCTTCGATGCCTGAGAAGCGTGGCCTGGCGGGCAGGGCGGGCCCCCCGCCGCCCGTCCATTATCACGCATGTGTAAGCGGCGGGTTTTTTGAGGGGTAATCTGATCCCCTCGGGCTGAGGTGGCGCCGCCCGAGGGCTGGGCTTTTTTCACGATGTCCACATGGCGTCGGTCGGATTCGTTGTCTTCCGCAGGAACGATCGAATCCACTCCGCGAACGTCTTTATAGAGTAGTCGCCCTTGTCTTCTTGCGCTCTCCGCTGCATGCGAATCACTTCCAGTTGACCCGCGAGGGCGGGATACCGCGCTTCGATCTGGCTTTTCAGCAGCTTCAGCTCTAGGTGGAGTTGCTCGGCCAACGGTTCTACCGTCTCTCGCTCACCAAAGACATCGAAGATCATGAGGCATTCGAGAACGTCTTCTAGCGTCTCGGTCAGCGCGACGCGGACCGCTTCTTTCTCGACCAGGGATTCCGGGAGGTTTGGCCCTCGTCTCACCCTGGCCTCGCCGAGGAGAAGGGCGACCTGTTGCCTCAGCCTGGCTACTTGCAAGCCTGTCGCGTCCTTGAGGATCTTGGGGGTGTGCTCTGCCGCCAACCTAATCGAGGCTTCCTCCGCCTGGAGCAGTGCGACCGTCCCGTTCAATCGAGCTGCAAGATACTGTTCGCTCGCCTGTCTCAACGAGTCCAACCGATGCTGTTCGGTGCTTTGGATCTGAGCTTCTGCGGAGCGGCGCAGCTCCGTGCGGGTGAGCTCCAACTCCTCGCGTTGCATCCTCAGTTCGTCCATCTGGAGCAGAATCGTCGTCACCAGCCCGACAAAGGCTAATCCTGAGAAGATGGCGCCGAGGACGTTGCCCCGAGCATCGAGGTTGCCGTCGAGTTTGATTTTCTCGGGATGGTACACAACGATCAGCGTCAGGCCCACGACGGCCATGGTCGCCGAGCCGGTGACGAGGAAAATCCTCCCTCGCGAAGATCGACGGCGATCAACAGCCCCACTGCTCCCTTTGGGGTTGTCTGTCATGGTCGCTCTCGCCCTCTGGTCTGGCAGGCCCCGTTTCGTCGGCGGGCGTGGCTTTGGGTTGGAAAGTTCAGCTTGTACGGCCGATGAACTCGCGGACCCCCTCGATCATCCGCTTGACGTCGTCCTTCGTTCGAGCGAAGTTGCCTGGGTCATGTGCCGCTTCATTGCGGAAGCCGCCCCACGCTTCCACGAGCTTGCCGTCGTTGGCAGAGTAGAAAGCTGGATTGGCCTTGCGTGCCTTCCCAACCGCGCTGTTGTACGTCGAGATTGACCCTGCCCCGGTGAACGTGATGCCATGCTTATCCACGTAGTGGCGAAGATGTGACTCGAGAGCCCCGCCAGCGATTACCGCGGCCGCCGCGTGATGGTTGGCCTCTACCAGGACCTGAGCCTGATCGAGCAATTCGCTCTCGGACTCGACCCGAATCATATCGACTAGGGAGGCTAGTCGGTCATCTCGGATCAGGTTCCGCGCGGCTGCGAAAGTGGCCGTGAGCTTCCCGGCTACAAAACAAATGTCCCTGCCACTTGGTGTCGCCAGGATCCTCGACCACGCCAGTCGGACTGGATGTGTCTCAGGGAACACGGCAGCCAGGGCTGCCTCTGCCTCAACTGCCCAAGACTGACACATTTTCTCGTCATACCCTTCCTCATCTGGGTAAGGGGCGGGCATTCGGTACACCCGGGTCAACGATTGAGAGCGGACCACTAGCTCCTCAAATAATTCCAGCAGAGCTTCTTGATGCATGAAGGTTTCTTTCCACTCGTGGACCGGCTCTAGCGGCTCACTTGAACAGGCTCCGGAAGAACTCGGCGCCGAGGATGCCCAGCCCGATCCTCCGGAGGAGTCGGGTCGTCCGGTCGCCCATCCAGGCCCCGAACGACTGGCACACCAGGACCAGGGTCCGCAACGTGAAGCAGAACGTGACCCAGCGTCGCTCCCAGGCAGTCCTACTCTTTCGCCGCTCGGATAGGCAGTCGGCCTTCAGCTCCTCAAGGGCAGGCTCGTACACCTCGGTGCGGACCTTCCGGGGGAACAGGAGTGCCAGCAGCGTCCATATTCGGGGGAACTCTGGCGAGGATGGGGGAGAATCAGGGTGAAGGGTGAACTCACCCTGAAAATACGACTGCATGGCCTTGCGGACGGCTGTCAGTTGGCGATGGATTCTCTCTGCGGCCTCCGGGTTAGATAGACGGTAGTCGTCAAGGGCGGCTTCTAACTTGTCGTGCTGCCGCGACCAGTGAGCGAGCCGGCGTGGCTCGGGCGAGTCAATCCGCTCGGCGTGGTCCATCGTTCATGCCCCCTGAAGGCCCAATCGTCCGTGAGAGATGGCGAAATCCCTGTATCCCTCCCAGGCCCTCGCGCCGTGTCCCGTGATCGAGTAGATCCGCTCCTTGATGATCTGTCCGTCGACTATCTTCTGGTCGTACCGGCCGTTGACTAGACCCGCCTCTTCCAGCCGTGCCATGAACTGGTAGAAGGCCGGGGCGGACTTCTTGTGCCCCTGCTCGGCCAATTTCTCACGGAGGATTCGTCCGGAAAGCTCGCCGTCTATCAAAGCGGACAGTATGAAGAACTGGAGGTTGGTAATCTCGGGGATTGGCATCTGGGCCTCCTCTTCGTTGATTGAGATAACACGATCTTAGGTCACGCGGCGTTAGCCGTCAAGCCGGTTGCCCTCCGATTGCTGCGTTACGGACGGACTGAGATAATCTGGGTCTTCTGCGCGGTGTCCGTCCCCTGTGAAGCTTCGCCTCGGAGACTCCAGATGTTCCGCTTGTCTCGTTCAACGAGGAGGGGCCGGCTCGTCGCCGCCCTGGCTTTGCTCATCGCTCTCTACACCGCTTCGCCCTGCTGGGCCTGGGGACGCCTCGGTCATCGCGTGATCGCCAAACTTGCCGAGCGGCACCTGACCGACCGGGCCAACGCCGAGATCAAGGCCCTGCTGGAGCCCGGTGAATCCCTGGCCGACGCATACACGTGGGCCGACGAGGTGCGGGGCCAGATGCGCCACACCGGCCCGTGGCACTATGTCGACGTCCCCCTGGAGGAGTCTCGCTACGACGACAAGTGGGCAGCCGATAACCCGGCCAAGGGCTACATCGTCCCGAAGATCCGCGAGTTGCGGGCAGTGCTGAAGGACCGGTCCCGGCCGATCGAGGAGCGACGGCAGGCCCTCCGGTTCCTCGTGCACTTGGTCGAGGATCTGCACATGCCGCTCCACGTCGGCGAGAACCACGACAAGGGCGGCAACCAGCTCCAGGTTCGGTTCTTCGATCGCGGCTCGAACCTTCACTCAGTCTGGGACACCGGCATCATCGCCCACGCACAGCCCAATGAGGAGAAGTGGGTTGCGGACCTGGTCGCTATGGACACGCCGGAGGCGATGCGCGACGCTCAGAAGGGCACGGTCGAGGACTGGGCAACAGAGTCCCTGCTGGCGGACCGAGAGGCGTACCAGGACCCGAAGACGGGCCAGCGGATCAAGCGCGGCGCCACCCTCGGCGATGAGTACCAGGCGAAGAGCCTGCCTGTCGCGAAGCGGCGGCTCTACCAGGCGTCGGCACGGCTGGCGAGGGTGCTCAACGAGGCGTTGGGGTCATGAGGATCGACAGGAGGCGACGAGCCGGCCAGACGCCTACCTCCTGGGCTTGTGTGACGAGGGCGACTAAATGGAATTCAAGCAGTTCTTGGAGGCCGTGCCTCCAGGGAAAGACGAAGCGGTCGACGGCGTGTGGGTCGAGATAAGAGATCGCCATGGACCCATGCCTGTGCTGAATCGCGTGCGGCCGGCGTTTTATTGCGTCACCTGCCAGGGTGAGCGAGTACACAGCCTGGAGGATTCTAGTTGCGTCCAACCAACTTATGCTGACATGAGCGTTACTACTGCCGTGTTTGTCTGTTCAAATTGCCAGGTCCATAGAAAGGTGATTCCGTTCCTCGGTCCGAAATACGCGACCAAAGAGCCGGGGGTAAAACTCCGAAAGGTCGGTGAATACCCACCCCACGGTGGAGAGACGCCGTCGCGGGTGCTGACGCTACTAAGACCTCACCACGATCTCTTTACGAAAGGCCGTCGTGCCGAGAATCAGGGGATGGGCATCGGCGCGTTCGCCTACTACCGGCAGGTCGTGGAGAAGAGCAAGGACAGGCTCATTGATGAGATCGCCAGGGTCGCCCACAAGCTCGGCGCCGACTCTTCAGTCCTGGCCACGTTCGCTCAGGCCAGAGCCGAGCGGCAGTTTGTGAAAGCTGTCGGTTTCATCAAGGACGCCATCCCACCGTCCCTTTTCATCGGCAGTCAGAATCCGCTCCTGCTGCTGCACGACGCCCTTAGCCGCGACATTCATTCCGGGACCGACGAGTCAACTCTCGAAGTGGCGTCCGCAATTCGAACCGTCCTTGTCGGACTGTCGGCCAGGATGGGTGCGGCGCTTGATGACGAAGCCGAGATGGAGGCCGCCGTTAAATCGCTGCTCGCCCGCCAGAAGGACGCCAGGTAAGCCCCCTTTGAAGATCGCCCGTCTCAGCGGGCACCTAGGGCGCCGGCAGCCTCCGGCGTGCCTGCCTGTCCATCATCCGGGCTCGAAGTCTGGCGTTCGTCAGCCCGATCGCCATCCTGCGTATCCGGGCCTGGCTGCTCGCCGCCCTGTTGGAAGCCCCAGGAGAAGATCCTCTGCCAGGCCGCCTCACGCTCGGCCGACCACGGCATCGGCTCGAACGAGAGGACCACATGGTAGTCAGATTGCCGGGGCTTCTTCGGATCGGCAGCGGTCGTCTTCTTGCGGCGAGTGGTCATGAGCGCCTCCGTTACGCCGTCTGGTCGGCCGCAGGAATCTTCCGGGATCGCTCCCCGGCAACCGCGCCATGAGTACCCGGCCGGGCTGCCGGTCGTCAACTGGCTGGAACTGACGATCCCCGACGAACCGCCAGGGATGGGGCTCGCCGGGGATCTCGTGTTGCAACTGCTGGGATCGGCTCAGGCGTCGGCGCCCGGCTCACTTCTTCCGGGCTGGCTCCCGCTGGGCCAGCAGGTAGCCATCGCCGTGGCAGCCATCGCAGTCCGGGCGGTCGAGGTTCTGGCCGTTGCACGCCGGGCAGACGTCCCAGGCGGCCGGGTGCTCGACGTAGGTGACGTTGAGCATCACCCTCGTCAGCGGGCCGGGGCGGCTCTTGGGTCGCGAGGCGGGGATGTGCTTTGCCGTCTGGAGGCGGAAGAGGGCGATGTCCTTGCAGGCGCGACGCCACAACAGCGCGTCGCGGTCGAACGATGAGGGATCCTGGATCGACTCTCGGACGGTGCCGCACTCGGTCGCCAGCCAATCGGCATCGGACATGGCGGCCGGGGCGGGTGGTGGCGGCGCGGTCGGGCTCTCGACGGTCATGGATGCTCCTAGGTGCGTTGAGAAACCGTGTGAGAAGCCTCGGAGTTGGCCCCGGTCGTGCAGTCTCGTAGGCCATGAGAACCAACAAATACCCCACCGACGTGACTGACGAACAGTGGGCTCTCATCGCCCCGCTGTTGCCCAAGGCCAGGCCGGGCG
>DAIDHB010000214.1 GCA_027452145.1 Planctomycetales bacterium | reverse complement strand
ATCCTCGCGGCCGGGAGGGCGACACGACGGCGGAGAGATGAGGGTTCGCGTGGCGTTCCGGGGGGCTGACGCCCCCCGGCTACGTCCTGGCGCCCACTTCGTGGGCTTCCGGGACAGACTCTCACGCGCCGCCGGACGCCGCAATATGACGCCGGCTTGAAAGTCGGTCAGGCTCTCAGCCTGACGTTGGCTGAGCGTCGGGCAGGAATGCTCGACCGACCTGAGAGGCCGGTTGACGGCCCGACCCGAACGGCCGACCATCGAGGGACTCCGCGCCGTCGTCAGGCCGCGGACATCCGGCCGATCCTTCGAGGTCCGATTGATGAGCAGCATGAACAGCCACGGCGGTCGGTCCGCCTCGCGGTTGGGAACGTGGATCATGGCGACGGCGATGGTCGTCATGACGCCCGGCGCCCGGGCCGACGCCGACCGCGACCGCGCCAGCCTGATCGAGGGCGTCCGCGCGATCGCCGCGCCCGGCGCGCCGGGGACCATCGCCGTGACCTCCCCGAAAGCCGCCGTCGTCGTGGCCGGCAAGGGGGACGGCGACGCCGAGGTCCCCGTGGTGGCCTCCGGGCACCTGGGCCGCGGGCGGATCGTGGCGTTCGCACACGACGGCTATCTCGGCGGCGGATTCCGAGGCGCGGGCGACGGCGACACCGACCGCCTCGTGCTCAACGCGGTGAGATGGGCCTCGGGGGGCAAGGTGAGGCCGCGCGTCGGGCTGGTCGACGGCCGCGGGCTGCGCGCGATGCTCTCGGGCCGCGGGGTCGAGGCGGCTCCGGCGGCGATCGACGCGTCGGTGGTCGGATACGACGTCGTGGTGCTCACGCCGTTCCACGTCACTCCCGAGCAGTCGGCGCTGCTGCGCAAGTACGTCTCGGCCGGCGGGGGCCTGGTCGTCGCGGCGACCGGATGGGGCTGGCAGCAGTTGAACGGCAACCGGCCGATGCCCGAGTTCCCCGGCAATCGTTTGCTCGCCGGCACTGGGCTCGCCTGGACCGACGGCTTCGCCGGCAAGACGTCGCGAGAGGGCTATCTCGTACGGGCCGAGGTCGCCCCCATGACCAACGTCGCGACCGCCCTGCACGCGATCGAGGGCCGCGACGAAATCAAGCCTGCTGACGCGGCCTGCGCCCTGGCCCACATCCGCCTGGCACTGCGGCGCGTCCAGCCCGACGACCCGCTGCGCGCGACCGTCCGGGCGCGGCTGGGCCGCGTCGCCCGGACGGACCTCGTGCCGAGCCGGAAACGACCCGTCCGGCAAGTCGACGGCCGTCGACGGCTGGCCGTCGGGCTCGAGACGGTCCTGGCGCAGGACACGCCGGCGCCTGAGGTCCACGCCGCGGCCGCCGCGCGCGAGTTCCCCGGGATCGTCCCATCCGGGACGCCGAGGGTCGAGCGCACGCTCGCGATCGACACCGCCGTCCCCGGCTGGCACGGCCTGGGCCTGTATGCCGCGCCCGGCGCGTCGATCCGGGTCGAGGTCCCCGAGTCGGCCGCGAAGCTCGGCCTGTCGGTCCAGATCGGCAGCCACACCGACGAGCTCTGGCACCTCGACGCCTGGGAGCGTGCCCCGCAGATCGTCCGCCGGTTCCCGATCCGGCAGGCCCGCACCGAGGCGGCCTGCGCCTTCGGGGGCACGGTCTACATCGACGTCCCCGAGGGGGCTCCGGCGCGCCGGGTCGACGTGAAGGTCGCCGGCGCCATCGCGGCGCCCCGGTTCCGGCTCGGCACCACCACGGGCGACGACTGGAAGAAGCTCCGCCAGCTCGCCGGCCCCTGGGCCGAGCTCGAGGGCCACAATGTGGTCTTCACGGTGCCCTCGGCCTCGATCCGCTCGCTCGACGATCCCGAGGCGCTCATGACCCTCTGGGACCGGGTCGTCGCGGCGCAGGACACGGCCGTGAGCCTCCCGCGCCGCAGGCGGCCCGAGCGGATCGTCGCCGACGTGCAGATCTCCGCGGGCTACATGCACTCGGGCTATCCGATCATGGTCCCGATCGACGACAGCCTGCGCACGGCGCTCTCGCTGGGCCGCCTCCGCCGCGAGGGCTCGTGGGGCCACTTCCACGAGCTGGGGCACAACCACCAGGCGGGCGACTGGACGTTCGACGGCACCGGCGAGGTGACGAACAACGTGCTGGTGCTGTATGTCTTCGACCGGGTGCTGGGCCTGCCGTACGACTCGGGGCACCCGGCGATCCGCGACCGAAAGGCCCGGGCGGACCGCATCCGCGCCCACATCGATGCCGGCGCCCCGTTCGCAAAATGGAAGGAAGACCCGTTCCTGGCGCTGATGATGTACATCCAGCTCTACGAGGGCTTCGGCTGGAAGCCGTTCGAGGCGGTGTTCGCCGAGTACCGCCGCCTGCCGGACCGGGATCGCCCCGGATCGGACGACGCGAAGCGGGACCAGTGGCTGGTGCGGTTCTCCCGCGCCTGCGGCCGCAACCTCGGCCCGTTCTTCCGGGCCTGGGGCGTGCCCACCAGCGAGGCCGCGCGGGCCTCGATCGCCGGCCTGCCCAAATGGATGCCGGACGGATTTCCGACGAAGGGCCGGCCGTCGGAATAGGGCCCATCGCACCGGAATTGCACGCGACCGCGATCCATCCGGACCTGGGGCCGGAGTTGCCACAACCCGCCCTGGCGCGTACCCTAAAGGGCTCTCGCCGATCGAGTCCGCCGCCGGGGCGTCCCCCGCGGTCGGCCGCGGTCGTGTTCCCGCCGAATCGAGTAGTGCCTTCCCATGGTCCGCTGGTTCCTCGCCCTGGCCGTCGCGGGAGCGTTGCTCCTGGCCGCCGACGCGACGCTGGGGCTCGTCTCCACACCGGACGACGGCCCGCCCTCGGCCGGCCGCCGCGTGGTCTCGCTGCTCGCCGGGGCGGCCGTTGCTGGCGCGCACGCGACGGCCCTCGCCTACTTCGCGGCGACCGCCCGGTGGGCCGAGGCAACCGCGCGGGCCGCGGGATTGCCCGACTGGTACGTCGCGCAGGCGATCCGGAACCGGCGGCGGGTCGTCCCGTTCGTCGCGGGGGGGACGCTCGTGGCCGCGGCCTCGGCCGGCCTCGGGGTCGTCGGCGCCTCGTACAAGGCCTGGCAACTGGGCGCCGCGGCGATGGCCCTGTCGTTCAACCTCGGCTCGTTCGCCGTGGAGTACGCCGCGATCTCCGGACACCTGCGGCTGCTGATGGAGATCGAGGACCGCGCCGGAGGCCCGCGGGCCGGGCGGCTCGAGCCGGAGCCCGAAAGGGCAGGGGGATGAAGATGAACTGGAACGCCGGGAGTCGCCGATGTCGCCGCTGGGAGTAGTCGTCCTGATCGTGCTGGTGGACCTCCTGGGGTTCTCGATCGTCATGCCGCTCCTGGCCCCGTTCGCGCGGCATTACGGGTTCACCGGGTGGCAGATCGGCCTGCTGTTCTCGGCCTATCCGATGTGCCAGCTCGTGGCCGGGCCGATCCTGGGGCGGCTGAGCGATCGATACGGCCGCCGCCCGCTGCTGGTGCTCAGCCAGGCGGGGACCGCCGTGTCGTTCCTGATCCTCGGGCTGTCGCGGCAGTACTGGATCATGCTTTTGGCCCGGATGCTCGACGGCGCCTCGGGCGGGAACATCCTGGTGGCGCAGGCTTATGTCGCCGACGTGACGAAGCCCGAGCACCGCGCGCGGGGCATGGGGCTGATCGGCATGGCCTTCGGCCTGGGCTTCGTGCTGGGTCCGTTGCTGGCCGGGGTGCTCCTGAGCCTGCCGGTCTCCGACGACCTGCGGCTACGGCTGCCGTTCCTGGTCGCGGCGGGCTTCTCGACGGCGGCGTGGATCCTGGTCGTCACCCGCCTGCCCGAGTCGCGCCCGCGCGACGACGCCATCACGCCGGCGCGCGTGCTGAGCTGGCGCGGGATTCTCGACACGGTGCGGCTGCCGGGCGTCGGCCGGCTGGTGCTGCTCGGGGCCCTGGGCGTGCTGGCGTTCGCGGCGTTCGAATCGACCTTCGCGCTGGTCCTGGGCATCCGGTTCGACTGGGACCCGCGCACGGCGTCGTTCGCCTTCGCGGCGATCGGGCTATTGACCGCCGCGGTGCAGGGGGGACTGATCCGCCGCCTGGTCCCGCGCCACGGCGAGCCCCGGCTGATCGTCGCGGGGTTGGCGCTGGCGGCGTCGGGATTCGCCGGGATGGCGATGGCCCACGGCGTGATGATGCTGGCCCTGTCGATGCTGCTGCTGGGCACGGGGCAGGGGCTGCTCAGTCCCTCGGTCTCGGGCCTGCTGTCGCGGCTGACGCCCGACCGCGAGCAGGGCGCGGTCTTCGGGGCGTACAGCTCGGCGCAGACGCTCGCGCGGATGGTCAGCTACTCGGCGTCGAATGTCCTGCTGGGCCGGGTCTCGACGGCTGCGCCTTACTGGGGGGCCTTCGGGGTCGAGCTGCTCGCCCTGGTCGCCGCGGCGCCGGTCGCGGCCGGGGCCGGGGTCGCGGCCGGGGTTGGGGCCGTCGGCGATGACGCCGGCCTGGCCGCTCGCGCCGAGGAGGGTTCCGGCAAGTCGCGGTCGAGGTAGCCGCCGAGCCGGGTGGGGTCGGTGTAGGCATACCGGGTCATGATCCGGACGACCTCGTCGCGGTGCGCGTTGAGGATCTGCACCCCCTCGACGAGTGCCTCCGGCCGCGCGGCGAGGAGCTGGCGGGCCATCTCGTGGCGGATCTGCTCGCGTTTCGGGTCCTCGTCGGTGATCAGGAAGTACAGGCGGCTCGCCCCGTCGTGCTCGCCCGGCGGCCGGCCCGAGGCCGAGGCCAGGTGCCGCGCGGCCCCCAGCAGGCCGTCGGGATCCTTCCGCGACCACTCGAGCACCGCCTCGTTCGTCGCCAGGCGGTGGACGACCCAGCGCCCGCGGCCCCTGGCGTCGTACTCGGCCAGCAGCCCGTCGCCCCAGAGCCGCGCCAGCCAGGGGACGTACCGGCGCACCCACGCCGGCGAGGCCGGGGACGGAGGACGAGTGGTGTCGCCCGACTCGAGCAGGACAAACAGCGCCCACGCGCGGGACACGGCGACCGGGTCGGCCACCGTCGCCACGCGGGCGCCGTCGAGCTGCCGCGGCGCGCTCGTGTACCACGGCCGCATCGCGAACAGGAGCCGCGTGAACGCCGTCGCCTTCGAGTCCTGCGTCAGCAGGATGGTGTACGGGAAGGCCACCGAGTCGCCCCGGCCCAGCACGATGTCGGGGCGGATCAGCCCGAGGCTCTGCTGCTCGAGAAACACCGGCATCGACGTCCACGTCCGGTCGTTGAGGAAATCCAGCACGGCGCGGGGCGGGAGCTTCGCGTTCAGCTCGTCGAGCACCGGGCCGTTGAACGCGTCGTACCAGTAGGTCAGCTCGAATCCCCGCTCCCAGGCGGCCCGAGGCCCGCCGATCAGCTCGTTGTAATACGACAGCTCGTACGGGTGGATCCGCACCAGGGCGGCCGTCGACGGCCCCAGTACCGCGGCGGCCACCGCCAGGTGCCACCAGCGGGCCGACATCGGACGCCGGACCGCCCGCGCCAGCAGGTCGCCGACGGCCATCGCCCCCCAGCCGGCGAAGGCCGCCAGGAAGAAGAATGTCGGCAAGAACAGCCGGACCCCGTCATGGGCCGGCGTCGGGAACATCCGGACGGCCGGCAGCGCCAGGAAGTGGACGAGGAAATAGACCGGCACGCGGTCGCGCCGGGCGCGCAGGGCTCCCCAGACCAGGCCGATCGCCGCGGCGATCAGGATCGCCACCGGGACCGTGATCCCCATCAGGACCCAGGCATTGGGCCACGGCAGGCTGAACTCGTAAAGCTGGTCGAAGTAAAGAATCTGGATATCCGGCAGCACCCCGCGCCGCGACAGACTGAGGGTGTAATAGTGCGTCAGCCGGGGCAGGGTCTCGCGCCACCAGGCCGGGTTCCCCAGCCAGCCGACGACCGGAGCGAACGCCAGGATCGCCGTGAAGGTCTCGAGCCCCGGCCGCTCGGCCCCCCAGACCTTGCTCCCGCGGAAGATCCGGCCGAGCGCGCGCCGGACCAGCCAGACGCCTAGCGGCACCGCCAGGATGGCGCCGGGCCAGTCGCTCGCCGGCCACTGGGTCCACTGGTCGACCGATTTCGGCGGCGGCAGTTGCCGCTGAAGGAGCTGGATCTGCTGGAACGCCAGCGCCAGGGGCAACAGCATCAGCCCGGTCGTGACCACCCCGTCGATCCAGTCGGCCCGCCTTGGCCTGACGATCGCCGGGATCAGCCGGGCCGCCGCCAGCCAGAACAACAACGGCAGCAACACCATCACGGCGGCCATCTTCTCGACGAAGCACAGGCCCATCAGCACGCCGACCAGCACCCGCCACCGGCGGGCGCCGGGCTCGGCGAGCCCCTTCCAGAACGCCGCCGCAACGGCCGCCCAGAGCATGAGGCCCGGGATATCGGTGTCGATGAGGTGCGCCTGGCCGTACAGCCGGGGCATCGTCAACAGGGCCCCGGCCATGACGGCACCCGCCGCGATCCCGTACCGCCGCGACAGGAAGTGAAAGCCGATGGCGATCGTCAGGGCGAACTCGAACAGGGTCGCCATCCGTCGCGCGGGGATGTCCTTCATCCAGCCGCCGAAGATCGCGTAGGTCGCCAGGTTCAACTGCCCGGCCAGCGGCGGGTGGAAATTGATGCCGAACCGCGCATACGGCCAGTAATACAGGAGACTTGACGGGTCCATCTGCCGGCGGACATCCTCCCAGCCGCGGACCCGGCCCCAGTCCTCCCACCACTGCGCCGAGAGGAGCTGGCTGTATCGGTACGCCGGCTCGTCCCAGGTCAGGCCGAAATCGCCCAGGGTCGGCACCAGTGCGGCCATCGCCGCGGCGAACACGGCCGCCGTCGCCCACCGCAGCACCCGGGGCGAGGGCGTCCGCCCGGCCGCGGCCGGCGACGGTCGCGGTGTCGGGTCGGATGCCGCGCCCTGCGAGCGTGCTTCGGCCGGACGCGCCCCGTCATTCCCGACGGCCGGCGCCCCGGCCTCGTCGGGCGCGACGCCGCTCGCGCCGGACAGGACGGCCCCCGATCCGATTCCCGATCCCTGGCCTGTCCTCGCCCCGGCTTCATGCATGAGCTGGCAATCCCTGGGGAACCGCGTCCGACTCGCCGCCGCTCCAATTATCGGGCGGCACCGGCCGGCCGGGCAAGCCGGGCCCGGCGGACCGCCTGGGCGTCGCTTTCGGCGACAGCAGACTCGCCGCACAGGCTGCTGTTTTCACACGACCAGCCATCTCCCTACCACCCCCGCCATCGCCCAGGTCTCGCGGAAACCGCCTATTTAGCCCCATTACCGCGGAAACCCGCATCCGTCGGCATCAAAGTTGCTCTCACCGCTAGGGGTTTGCATCTGACCGCCGGATTATTTACCCTCTCCTGCGCGGCCTTCCCCGGCCCCAAAGTCGCGGGAAGGGCCAGGACGGAGCCCCGGAGGGTCCGGACTCCGCCGAGTTGACATGATGGAGATGCATTGATGACGCGACAACTGACTGCCCTGGCCGTGGTGGGAATCCTGGGCTTTGCCCTCGCCGGCAACGCCGAGGCCTGCCACAAGAAGAAGTGCGGCGGCGGCTGTGGGACGACCACGGCCTGCGTGACCACGGTGACCTATGCCCAGCCCGTCGCCTGCGCGGCCCCCGCGCGAAGCGGCTGCGGCCACAAGGCCAAGCGGTGCGGCGGCGGCGGTGGCGGCCTCTGCCACAAGAAGAACCGGAACGCCTGCTACAGCATGCCGGTCGCTTCCAACTGCGGCGGCGCCTATGCCGGCGCCTACGGCGGCGGCGCCTACGCCGGCGCCTACACCACCGTCGCCCCGTCCGGCCAGTACATGGGCACCCCCCAGGCCACGGGTCAGCAGATGGTGGCCCCGCCCGTGCCGAGCAAGCGCTGATCGACCCACGATGGCGTAGCACCCCGCCTGTTGCGATCGACGGGACCCGATCCCGCATCCTGATCGCGTGATGAAACCACTGTGGAAGGAATCACCGGTCCGATCGGACCGGCCGCGTCAGCGGCCGCGCCCGAACGGACCGTATTTCTTTTCGGGCCCGACGCAATGGACTTACGGTGAGGCGGCCGGCTCGACGCTCGCATCGCCGGAGCGGCTTCGCTCGCCGCCCTTCGCCCCCGGGCCGGCCCGTCAGCGATCCTCGCGGATCTCCCTCGCCAGCCGCCGCGCCTCGTCGGCCGGGAAGATCCAGATCAGCGGCACGCCCAGCCTGGTCACGACATGCGCCGCGTGGCCGCGAGCCACGAGCGCGCGGTCAACGTCCAGGAACGCCCCCGGCCGGTTCTGAACGACGTACCAGATCGGCGGGTCGGGGTGCTTCAGATCCGGGTCGAACGGGAAGATCCTCCGGGGCAGCTCGCCGATCTCGCGCAGATACAGCCACGACGTCGGGTTCGTGGCGAACTGGATGGTGCGCCCGGGCGGGGTGCGTTCGGCCAGCCACTTTCGGGCGGCGGCGTCTAGCGCGTCCCAGTAGTAGGTCGGCTCCATCCCGATCGCGGACGCACCCGGCAGCCCGCCGACCACCGGGCTGAAATACGACAGCGGCACCGGCATCATCACCGCCAGGCTGACAACCCCCTCGGCGATCGCCGCCGCGACCGCGATCCGGCCCCACCGCGCCGAGCGTTCGATCAGCCGATAGGCCCCGACGCCGCCCAGCAGGGCCAGCATGCCGAACGCCGGCAAAAACAGCCGGACCCCGTCATGCCCCGGCGTGTGGGGCAACGCCCGCAGCATCATCAAAAAGAGCCAGTGCCCGGCGATCAGCGGGCCGACCGGATCCTCCTTGCGACGACTCACCGACGCAACCAGCCCCCAGGCCCCGAGCAGCAGGAAGCCCACAGGCGTCACCATCGCGGTCAGCGCGAGCGTGTTGTACCAGGGGAGCGACTCGCGCGGCGTGTCGTAGATCGTCCCCAGGAACTGGACCTTGATCGGGATCGTCCGCGCCCTCGTGAGGTTCGACCGGAGGAACCGCTCGACCCCGCCGATCGGGTCGCCCCACCAGGGCGGCACGAACGCGAGCAGCACGACCCCGGCGATCGCCATCCCGGCCAGCAGCACGACGAGCCCCGCGCGGTTGCGGGCCCAGATCACCCAGGCCAGAAACGGCAGCGGCAGGAACCAGCCGGTGAGCTTCGTCGCCGCCGCGCAGCCCAGCACGAACCCGAAGAGCACCGTCCAGCCCCACCTCGCCGCGCGGCCGGACGACGCGGGGACGGGAACGGATGCCGATCCTGGCACCGCCCCGAACGCCGGGATGACGGCCCGGGAATAGGCGAGGATCGCCAGCACCCAGAGCGCCGCGAGCGAGGCGTCGTAGGTCGCGTAATGGCCGTGGCCGAACAGATTTGGCTGGAGGGCCCACGACGCGGCGGCCAGCGCGGCGGGCCACCGGCCCCACCGGGCGGCGGCGAAGGCGTGGATCGCCCCGGCCGTCAGGCTGAACAGCAGGATCGGGCCGAGCCGCGCGCGGGGCAGCTCGCGCCAGGACGACGGCGCAACCAGCTCGCCGGCCAGGCCGAGCAGGGCGTAGAACGGCGGATGCCCGTGGGGCTCCTCGCGGGCGAACGGCCAGAACCAGGCGACGACCTCGCGGGCGAACAGCAGCTTGGCCCGCGAGTCGACCTGCGCGGGACCCGGCGGCGGGACCTGGTTGCGATCGGCCTGGACCAGCTCGATCGCCGGCGGCCGCCATTTCGCCGCGAAGCCGTGCGGGTCGGCCAGCGCGCGAAACCACCAGCGGACCCGGGCCTCGCGGCCGAGCGTATATCCCTCGTCCCAGGCGATCGCCAGGCTCGGCTCGGTCGCCAGCATCAGCGCGGCGGTCGCGATCGCCACCGCCGCGGCCGCGAGCACGTTCGCGGCCGCCGCGGCCCTGGGCAGGCTCCGCATCGCCTTCTTGCTCCCAACGACGGGCCGGGTCCTTTATTGCCACCCCGCGGAGACGGGGATCGGGATTCGGGAGGGCGAGGCTCCGTCCGAGCCGCTTCCACGATTCGCCTCGGACGGAGCCTCGCCCTCCCGAGCGGATCCCGGCCTTTTCCGCGGCGCGGTGCCTATGCCTCGGCCGACGCCGCCTGGAGCTCGCCGGCGCCGAGGGTCGACAGCCGCTCGGGGTCCACCGAGCGGACCAGGGCGACCTCCTGGCAATTCGGGAACAGCGGGCAGCGGACGCACTCGTTCCAGATCTTGTGCGGCAGCTCGGCCTTGTCGATCTGATGGTATCCGCACCGCTCGAAGAACCCGACGGCGTGGGTCAGGGTGAACACCGTGGCGATCTCGAGCTCGCGCGCCTGGTCCCAGCACGCCTCGACCAGCCGGCGGCCGACCCCTTGGCCCTGGAGGCGCTCGCCGACCGCCAGGCACCTCAATTCCGCCAGGTCGTGCCAGAAGACGTGCAGGGCGACGCAGCCGACCACCTGGTTGTCGCCGTCCACGGCGACCAGGAATTCGCGGATCGACTCGTACAGCTCTCCCATCGACCTCCGGATCATCTGCCGGCGTTCGGCAAAGGTCCGGATCAGCTCGTAAATCGCGGGGACGTCACCGACGCGAGCGGGGCGGATGTTCAATCGAGGAACCTCCCGGTTTGGTTCGGTTTGGTTTGACTTTGCGGAATGGTCGTCCGACTGCGTTCCTTCCTTCCTCCGGCCGCCGAGGCTCGGGCGGCAGGAATCCCATATTCTAGACCGGCGGTCGAGAGAATCAAGCGGAGCTTTGGAGGGCCTGACTCCCCATGCAACAACGTTGACGGCACGTCCTCGCCGTGAAAGGGAAAGGCAGGGGAAAAGGGCCGGGGCACGCCCGCCCCTTCCTGCGCCCGTCGCAGTTCGGTAACCGTCCGCCTCCGCGGACCTCGTCAGGTCCGAGGATATCGATGCCAGGAGGACCGCCGCCGGGCTGATTCCGGATCGGGGTCTCACGGCCGTTCTGCCCGTCGCCGACGGATTCACCCCGGGATCGAATCCCATGAGGGGCCGGCCTGTGAGCGGGCTCCTCGACCCGGATTATCGCGCTCCACTCAGGACTCGCCGGAACCCGCGGGGGCAGGTCGAATGGGCGGTCCTCGGATACCGGGCGTCTATCGCTTCGATACCGGGGTCCTCACGACGGAGAGCAAACTGCCGTCTTTCCCGCTGTAGGTCCAGGTGATGAGGTTTCGACCGCGGCGGAAAGAGGCGAGGATGTCGTCGATGCCGTTGCCCTGGACGTCGCGCGTCGTGACCTGGAACCTGGCCTGGTGGGAACGGCCAAACGGTTGGATCGTGAATTTCAGGACGTTCGTCGCCGCGTCGAAGACCAGGATCTGGCGACGGCCCTTCTTCTTCACGACCCGGGTGGTGACGAGGATCGAGGTCTTGCCCGCGCCGGGTTGCGGGTGCGGGTGCGGAGAGGTGGGCTGGGCGGCCCCGACCTCGAAGGCGCCGATGTCGACGGCGACGCCGACCGAGCGGGGCTCGAAGCCGCGCTGATCGGACGTCAGGTTGAGGGGGTTGGCGCCGGCGTCGATGGCGGGGCTGCCGGGGAGCAGGGCCATCGTCGGGGTCGGGCCGCCGTTGTCCTGGAGCGGGCCGAGCATGGGGTTCACGCCCACGATGTTGCCGTTGACGCCGCCCGTGATGCCGGTCGCCCCGACGCCACTACCGAGCAACGTGTTGGTCACGCCGGTGAAGGCGGCGGAGACATCCGGGTCCGCCCCGACGCCCACGATGCTGTTGCCCGCGATGATGTTGCTGATCGAGGTCAAAAACGGGGCGGGAGTCACATCAGACTGGGCTCCCCAGATCCCGCCGCCCGTGGCGGTCCCGGCGGATCCCGGTCGCCCCGCCGCCCCTCCCAGGCCCCCGGCCCCCCCGCCCGGTCCCGGCGTCCCGGACTGGACCCGATTGCCGGCGATCGTGCTGTTGTCGAGGCTCATGAATTTGAACGCGATCCCGCCCCCTTCCCCATCGCTCCCATCGCCACCGTTGCCTCCGCTGGCGCCGTTGTCTCCCTGGGAGCCCGATTGCCCGTGTCCTCCGGCGCCGCCGACGGCCTCGTTCGCCGCGATGGTGGAATCGATGATGAGGGTCTGAGGGCCCGTGACGAGCACGCCGCCGCCATCGGCCTCCCTTCCACGGCCGCCGTTCGAACCGCTGCCGTTTGTGAGGAAACCTCCGGTACCGCCGGTCCCGCCGACGGCATGGTTGCCCACGATGGCACTCTGTCGGATCGTCAAGGAAACGAAGTCGACGATCCCGCCGCCAAGCGCAAAACCGCCTGACCCGCCATCGGTGGAGGTGTCCGCCCGGCCCCCTTCGCCGCCCCGGCCCCCGATCGCCGAGTTGTCGCGGATGATGCACTCGTCAAGGGTCAGTGAGCCATGGGTCATCTGGGCGATCCCGCCCCCAAAGGCCGGTCCGCCGTCGACGGTCGTCGAGGACCCGGGCAGGCCATCGCCGCCCTTCGCGGTGCAGTCCTGGACCACGACCCCATCGAGCTCGATCGTACCGTCGGAGAAGATGCCGCCGCCTATGGCGCTTATTGAGGATTGATCAGTCGAATCGAACAAACCCTGCGCGAGACCGTTCTGGATCGTCAGGTTGCTGATGTTCGCCGTGACGCCTTCCATGATCTGGAAGACGCGGTCGAGGCCGCCGCCGTCGACGATCGTCGAGCCGGCCCCCTGGCCGATGATGGTGATCGTATGGCCGGCCGAGGTGAGGTCGAGGTCGCCCGTGGCCGCGGCGTCCTCCGGGCCGGCGCCGTTGGCCAGCGTCAGTTGATAGGTGCCGGCCTGGAGGTTGATCGTGTTATCCTGGCCATTAGCGTTGGCCGCGATGATTGCCGCGCGGAGCGAGTTGGCGCCGCCGTCGGCGGCCGAGGGCGACGGGTTGAAGGTGGCGAGAAGGCGGCGGTCCTCGAGCGGTTCGATCCGCGGCTGCCGGCGCTTCTCGGGCCGACGGCGAGACGATCGGAATCCCCTGGCGGTGATGAGTCGTGACATATCGACACCTTTTCGGGCGGACCCGGCCCGGGTGGGCGGCGGCCGCCGGGGGCAAGAGGAGTCGGCCCCGGCCGCCGCCGGTTGGGACAGGTCACTAATTGCGCGGATCGCCGTATCCGAGACAGGAAATCCGCAAATCGCTTCCTCGCGGCGGTCGACGAGGAGTAACCTATTCCCATGAGACCTGCTCAAACGGGCGATTCGAGCGAGACGATCCGCCTCCTGGGGTGCGCGGCCGGCGGTGACGGCTCGAGCTGGGGGACGCTGTTGACGCGGCACGAAGGAAGACTCCGCCGGATGGTGGTCTTCCGGCTCGATCCTCGATTGCGCGGGCGGGTGGACGCCGCCGACGTGCTCCAGGAGATCCACCTGGAGGCATCGAGGCACATGGGCGACTACCTGCGGGAGCCCGCCATGCCGCTGTTCCTCTGGCTGAGGGGCATCGCGGCCCACAAACTCCTGGAGATTCACCGCTACCACCTGGGGACGCCGATGCGCGACGCCCGCCGCGAGATCACGCTCTACCGGGGCGGGCTCCCCGGGGCGACCTCGGCGGCCATCGCCGCGCAACTGCTGGGGCACGCGACGCGACCGAGCGAGGCCGCCATGCGGGCCGAGGCGCGGATCCAGCTCCAGGAGGCGCTCAACTCGATGGATCTGGTCGAGCGCGAGGTCCTGGCGCTGCGGCACATCGAGCAGTTGACCAACGCCGAGGCGGCTCGGGTCCTGGGAATCAAGGAGGCGGCGGCCGGCAAGCGCTACCTTCGGGCGCTGGAGCGGTTGCGGGAGATCCTCCGGCAGATGCCGGGCGGCCTGGAGTTTTGATCGAAGGAGCGGCGGCGGGATCGGACGTTCGGGGAACTGACGCGATGAGCCACACGGACTCCGAGGCCGATCCGCTGGTCGACCTGGCGCAGGAGTTCGCCGATCGCCATCGTCGCGGCGAGCGGCCCTCGCTCAGCGATTACGTCCGGAGGTATCCCGAGCACGCCGAGCGGATTCAGCAGATCTTCCCGGCGATGGTCGCGATGGAGCGGCTGGGCTCGGTGGAGGAGTGGTCGGGGACCGCGGCGGAGGCGCATCGGGGGCCGGAGCCGCCGCTCGACCGGCTGGGCGAGTACCGAATCCTCCGCGAGCTCGCGCGGGGCGGGATGGGCATCGTCTACGAGGCCGTGCAGGAGTCGCTGGGCCGCCACGTCGCGCTGAAGGTCCTGCCGTTCCACCGCTCGGTGCGCGAGAGCCAGCTCGAGCGGTTTCGCCGCGAGGCCCGGGCGGCGGCCCGACTGCACCACTCGAACATCGTGCCCGTGTTCGGCGTGGGCGAGTCGGACGGCGTCCACTATTACGCGATGCAGTACATCCAGGGGCAGAACCTGGAGGTCGTGCTGAACGAGGTGCGCCGGCTGCGCAAGCTGCCGGCCGAGTCATCGGGGGCCTCGACGCGGCCGTCGGGCCGGGGGACGAGTCCGGCGCGAGCGCCGATCTCGGAGGGCCCGGATCACGCCGGCGCCGTCGCCTCGGTCGCGACGGAGGTCCGAACGGCGCCTGGGGTCTCGGTCGGCTCGAGCCCGACGATCGCCGACCCGGCGGCGCCGGGGAGCGGGTCGGAGCTGGCGGCCCAGCCCGAGATCCAGTACGTCCGGAGCGTGGCGCGCATCGCCGTGCAGGTCGCCGAGGCGCTGGACTACGCCCATCACCAGGGCGTCCTGCATCGCGACATCAAGCCGTCGAATATCCTCCTCGACACGCAAGGGACGGCCTGGGTTACCGACTTCGGACTGGCGAAGGCGGACGACTCGGTCGAGCTGACCAACCAGGGGGACATCGTCGGGACGCTGCGGTACATGGCCCCGGAGCGCTTCGGCGGCCGGGCCGACCGCCGCAGCGACGTCTACGGGCTCGGGCTGACGATCTACGAAATGTTGACGCTGCGCTCGGCATTCGTCTCGAACGACCGGGCCCGGCTGATGGAGCAGATCCTCCAGGTCGAGCCGCCCCGGCCCCGCAGGGTCGATCCGAGGATCCCGCGCGACCTGGAGACGATCGTCCTGAAAGCGACGGCGAAAGAACCCGGGCGCCGGTATTCGGGCGCGGCGGCCCTGGCCGAGGACCTTCGGCGGTTCCTGGCGGACCGGCCGATCCGGGCGCGGCGGACGCCGGCCTGGGAGCTTGCCTGGCGATTCTGCCGCCGGAATCGGGGGCTGGCCGCATCGCTCGCGGCGGCCGCCTCGCTCGTGGCGGCCCTGGTGGCGGTCTGGGCGGTCTGGACCGCCCGGCTGGACGCCGAGCTGAGGCGTACCGGCGAGGCGAGACGGGACGAGCAGGCCGCGCGCCGCGATGCGCAGGACAAGCTCTGGCGGTCGTACCTGGCGCGCGCCCAGGCGGGCCGGTTCGGCCGGCGGCCGGGCCGTCGGCTCGACGGGTTGGAGGCCCTGCGGCAGGCCATCCCCATCGCGACGGCGGTGGATGCGCCGCGATCGGGCTTCGACGAGCTGCGCGACGAGGCGATCGCCTGCCTGGCCCTGGCCGACCTCCGGCCGGGGAAGCGCGCGATCGATGTCCCGCCGGGGGCGAGCTCGCCGGTCTTCGACGCGATGTTCCACCGGTATGCGCTGTTCGATCGGCAAGGCATCGCCTCCGTGCATACGATCGGGCAGACCGGGCCGATCGCGCGGATGGCCGACGTCGGCGGCGTACCGCGCGAGTTGCGGCTCAGCCCGGATGGCCGATTGCTGGCCATCGTGCTGCCCGAGGGCCTGCAGGTCCGGGCGGTGGAGGGGGGCGGGCTGGTCTGGAAAGTGTCGGGGAGGGTGTGCCAGGCCGACTTCGCCGCCGACTCGCGCCGGCTCGCGGTCGGCCTGGCGGACCGCACGGTCGTCGTGGCGGACGTGGCGGCGGGCCGCGAGGTCGCACGCCTCTCGGTCGGGTTCCAGCCGCTGCCGCTGGCGATGCGGCCGGACGGCAAGCAACTGGCGGTCGCCGACGAATCCCGCGACGTCGGGGTGGAGATCTGGGACCTCGAACCGCCCCGGAAGGTGGCGAATCTCCGGCCGGGCGAGCCGGGGCCGGTCGCGGCGCTGGGCTGGAGCCCGGATGGGAGCCGGCTGGGCGTCGGGTCGGTGCTGGGGGCGATCGCGTCGATCTGGGACGTCGCCGATCGGCGAGAGGTCGTCACGCTCGAGGGGCACGCGCAGCGGGTCAGCGTGCTGAGGTTCCACCCGGACGGCGACCTCGTCCTGACCTGCTCGTGGGACGGGACGGCCCGCCTCTGGGACGCGGGGACGGGCCGATCGGTCGTCCACTGGCAGAGCCCCGTCGACGACGCCCACTTCGAGCGGGACGGGCGGGCTTGCGGCGTGGTCAAGGTCGGCGGGGAGACGCGGCTGCTCGAGGTCGAGCCGGGAAGAGAGTATCGGACGCTCGTCGCCGGCCTCGGGCCCGGGCAAAGCGAATACTACCGGGCCGACATCAGCCCGGACGACCTGCTGGCCGTCGGCATGGAGGACGGCGTGCGGCTCTGGGAGCTGGACACCGGGAGGGAACTGGCGTTCTTGCCGATCGGCAAGTGCCAGTCGGCCAGCTTCATCACCGGGAAGCGGGGCCGCGAGCTGCTCTCGTGCGGCTCCGGCGGGCTCTACCGCTGGCCGATCGTCGAGGAGGCAGGCGAGCCCCGCCGCCTCCGGATCGGGACGCCCCGGAAGGTCCGACTGCCGATGGAGCCGACGACGGCAGCGGTCGGGCCCGATGGCCGGATCGCCGTCGTGGCGTGCGAAGGGTCGTCGGCGGTCCTCGTGCTCGACCTGGAGGACGAGTCGGTCCGGTACACGCTCCCGCACGCCTCGGCGGGTTCCGGCCAGATCAGTCCGGACGGGCGGTGGGTGGTGACGAGCGGGTGGCATGCGACGAGCGTCAAGCTCTGGAACGCCCGGACCGGGGCCCAGGTCGACGAGCTGGCCACGGGCCCCCAGAACTTCGCCTTTTTCGCGCCGGGCGGGCGCACGATGATCACCAGCCTGGCCGGCCGGTACCAGTTCCGCGAGGTCCCGTCGTGGCAGCCCGTCCGCGAGCTCCAGTGGGAGATCCCGTCCTATCCGGGCTGGGTCGCCTTCTCTCCCGACGGGCGGCTCGTCGCGCTGGAGCTTTCGCCGGCGGTCGTGCATCTCGTCGACGCCGCATCCGGCCGGACGCTGGCCCGGTTGCAGGACCCCGATGCCGACCGGGCGCGATGGCTGGGCGTCAACGCCGACGGGGCGAAGCTGGTGGTGATCGCGGGCTACTCCAGGGCGATCCACCTGTGGGACCTCCGGAGGATCGGCCGGGAACTCGCCGCCATCGGCCTGCGGGACGAACTGGTCGCGTCCCTCCCGTCCGAGGCGCCCGGCCGGACGATGGAGATCCGGGTCGAAGCAGCGATGGCGGCGCTCGCCCGCGCCGCGGAGGAACGCGCCCGCGACCGGATCGCCCGATCTCGGAAGTTGCATGAAGAGAAGCCGGACGGCGCGAACGAGTGCAACACGCTGGCCTGGGCCTACCTGATCGCCCCCGAGTCATTGCGCGACCCCGACCAGGCCCTGGTCCTGGCCCGGAAGGCCACGCGGCTCGCGCCGGACGACCCGATGTTCCGCAATACCCTCGGCGTGGCCTATTATCGCCTGGGCCGGTATCGCGAGGCGGTGGAAACCTTGCGCGCCGATCTCGATCAGCAAGGTGACCGCGACCTCGCCTGGGACCTCTGCTTCCTCGCGATGGCCTACCACCGCCTGGGGGAGGCCGACCGCGCCCGGGAATTCCGGAGCTGGGCCCTTCGATGGAGCCGCGACCAGAAGGGCTTCACCGCCGACGAGCTCCACGAGCTGTCGTCCGTCCGCGATGAGATGGAGGCGACGCTGACGCGGTGAGGCCGTCGGAGGCGGACCGGCTCAGGTCGGGTCGGGAGCCGCTCGATATCCCCTCCATGCGGGGGCCGGCGCAGGTACGATCGAAGTTTTTAGTTATGACGACACTGTGGCAAGAATACCGGGATCTTGGCCGGTCGCCCCGAAGGGGCAGCCACAAATCAGCCCAGGGCACCGCCCTGGGATACCGTCCGGATCAGATCGCCAAGCCCTGTAAGGGCGCGACATCGTGGCACCCCTGTTTCGCACTTTTCAGAGCTCCGGGCGGTTTCGGATTCGGGCGCCATAAGCGTTCACGGCCTGTCTGACCTCAATCGCATGTATGCCTCGGCGCGTTTACAGTATCGAGGGGGCGTTCACGTGCTGCGGTCGGGATGACCTTCAATGACGGAGCATTGGTCGCGGAGGGGCATGTGGCTGGATCGGAGAAGAGCTACGAGCCGGAGCGCCACGTCCTCGATGAGGCCCTGGGGCTGGAGTGTCACATCTATGGACAGGCCCCCGTCCAGGCCGACGGCCGACTCGCCGGCCACCCGCTCTACTTCCGCGCCCGGCATGACTTCTGGACCTTCACTCTCTGCACCAACGCTGACGTCGACCCGTCATGCCTGGAGCCGGGGGATGAGACGGGGTTCTTCCGCGATGGGGAGCTCGAAGGCTTCGAACTGACGGGCGACTACGGCACTCCTCATGCTCATGAGGCGAGCTTCATGCCCTACGCGGAGGCCGAGAGGCTGATCCGCGAGTGCGCGGCGCGATATCTGCGCGCGGCAGATCGGCCCCGGCTCCGCGATGCCGCGCCCCTCGACCGACGTGAGGAGAGTTAGCGGGTCGACGTGGCTCCGGTGATCCGCCGGCCGGGCCTAGCGGTGCAGCGACGATGCCGGTGCGCCGTCGAGCCGGGACCGCGGTCAGTGCCGTTATGTCATCCCTTTGCTTTTCCGACCCCTCTTGCTTTTTGGATCTTTGGCCTCTCGCGCGGTCACCCCGCCTCCAACTGGCAGCATCCCGCCTCGGCCGCGCCGACTCCCTCGCGTCCGACTCCTCCACCTGATTCCTCCGGCGGCAGCGAGTCCTCACTGACTGGGCTTGCCTCCGCTCGCTTCCGACCCGCCAGCAGGATCGCGAGTCCGATCGCGGCCGTCACTCCGAAAATCGCCACGATCGGCACCCGGTCGTCGGGGCTGGCCGCCCCGATCGCCGTCGAGATGACCGCCCCGGTGCCGAGCTGGAAGAAGCCCAGAAGTGCCGACGCGCTCCCCGCGTTCCGCGTGAACGGCGTGATGGCCAGGGCGGACGCATTCGGGTTCGTCACCCCGACGCAGCACAAAAAGCAGAACAGCACGGCCAGCGTCCCGCTCAGGCCCAGGACCCCGGCCCACGTGCCCGCCAGGAACAACGCGCCGAAGACCACCTGCGCGACCAGGAAGCGGAGGAACAGCGACTCGCTCGAGGCATGCCGGAGCAGCACCACGTTCACCTGGCTGGCACCGATGAAGCCGCCGGCGAGCAGCGCGAAGATCAGGCTATAGGCCCGCCCGCTCACGCCGAACCCGTCCATGAACAGGATTGGCGAGCCGGCCACGAACGTGAACAACCCGGCGAACGAGAATGCCCCGGCCCCGGCGTACGTGGAAAATCGCGGGTGCCGCAGGATCGAGAGGTACTCGGTCAGGATCGGCCCCGGCCGCAGCGAGATGCCCGCATCCGGCCTGTGGCCCTCGGGCAAAAGCGCGAGCACCAGGATCAGGATGCCGACGACCACGGCCGCCAGCGAGAGGAACAGGGCCGGCCACCCGCCGAGCTGGATCACCCCGGTGCCGACCGTCGGCGCCAGCAGCGGGGAAACCGCGATGAACAGGAACAGCCGGCTCAGCACCCGGGCGGCCTGGTCCCTCGGGAAGAAGTCCCTCACCATCGCCACCGACGCCACCTGCGCCACGCACCCGCCGAGCGCCTGCACGAACCGCAGGGCGATCAGGGTGGTGACGTCCGGGGCGAACGCACAGCCGAACGAGGCGACGACGAACAGGCCCAGCCCGGCCGTCAGGGGCGGCTTCCGCCCGAACCTGTCCAGCAGCGGGCCATACACGACCTGCCCGGCCGCCAGGCCGATGAAGTAGCTCGACAGCGTCAGCGCCACGGTGGTGCTCGGCACGCCGAACCCGGCCGCCAGCTCCGGGAACGCCGGCAGGTACATGTCGATGGCGAACGGGCTGACGACGCTCAGGGCCCCGAGCAGGGAGATCACAAACAGGCCGGATTCTTTCGCTCGCAAGGATCGGCACCTTCCGAAGGTGTGGGGTGAGTGGAAATCTCGACGGAACGGAACGCGGAGGGATTTGCTCGATTGTTCCGACGGCGTCAAGACCTCAGGCGCATGCGGGGCGCCGGAGGTTGGGCAGGAACGCCGTCAGCAGCCCAATGAGCGGCAGGAACGCGCACACGCGGTACACGAACCCGATGCTGGTCTGGTCGGCCAGCCACCCGAGGATCGCGGCCCCGGCCCCGCCCATGCCGAACGCGAACCCGAAGAACAGCCCGGCCACCATGCCGACGCGGCTCGGCATCAGCTCCTGGGCGTAGACCATGATCGCCGAGAACGCCGACGCCAGAATCAGGCCGATCGGGACCGTCAACATGGTCGTCCAGGTCAGGCCGACGTAAGGCAGCGCGAGCGTAAAAGGGAGCACGCCGAGGATCGATCCCCAGATGACCGCCTTGAAGCCGAAGCGGTCGCCGACCGGGCCGCCCAGGACGGTGCCGGCCGCGACCGCGCCGAGGAACACGAACAGCCGGAGCTGGGCGTCGGCGACCCCGATCCCGAACCTGTCGATCAGGTAGAGGGTGTAATAGCTGCTGAGGCTCGCCAGGTAGAAGTATTTCGAGAAGATCAGGCAGAGCAGGATGCCGATGGCGAACGCGACCCGCCGGGGCGACACGGGCGACACTGACGCCGACGCCGACGCCGCGGTTTTCCTCGCCGCCCGCTCGGCCAGGTGGTCGCGGTACCACATCCCGACGCGAAAGAGGATCAGCATGGCGGCGACCGCCGCGACCGAGAACCACGCCAGGCTGCGCTGGCCCCACGGCACCACGACGAACGCGGCCAGCAGCGGGCCGAGGGCCGAGCCGCCGTTGCCTCCGACCCGGAACAGCGACTGGGCCAGCCCGTGCCGGCCGCCGGACGCCGTCCGGGCCATCCGGGACGCCTCGGGGTGGAACACGGCCGAGCCGACGCCGACGAGCGCCGCCGCGAGCAAAATGGCCGGAAACTGACCGGCGACCGACAGGAGCAGCAGCCCGACGAGGCTGACGCCCATGCCCAGAACGAGCGAGAACGGCTGGGGCCGCCGGTCGGTGTACTGGCCGACGAGCGGCTGGAGCAGCGAGGCGGTGCACTGGAACGCGAGCGTGATGAGCCCGACCTGCGTGAAGGAGAGGCGGTAGGATTCCTTCAGCACCGGGTAGACGGCCGCGATCAGGGACTGGATGGTGTCATTCAGCAGGTGTGAGACGCTCAACGCCACCAGGATCGCGAATGTCGTCGTCCCGACCCGCCGCTCCGCCGCTTCCACGACCACCGCCAACCTCCCTGTCCCTCCTGTCCACCCGTCCGACCGGTCCGAATTCTACCAGAGTCCGCCCCCGCCGGCATCACACCCGCGAACTCGAATCGGTCATGAAGTAGGTCGGGCAGTCTTGCCTGACGCGGGCGGCCGGGCGGCCGGCCGTCCCGTCCGCCTGGCCGCCGACGGTCGGGACGATGATGTCGGTCGCGTTCCGCCCGCCGGCGACGGGGGCCTTCGGGGTGGCGTTGGGCGAGGGTGGGATCGAACGCGAAATGCCGACGGGCCGGTCGAATCCGGTGAAACGAACCGCGCCTTCGTTTCGGGTTCCGTCAACTGGCCGGTCGCCCATCCTTCTGCTAAGCTGAGGCTTTCCGGTATTGTGCGCCGAATCGGAGACTCTGATGGATGGCCGTGCATCTGGAGTTCGTCGTTCTGGGGCCGCCGATCTCGAATCAGCAGAGCACGCCCCAGGGGAAGGCGAACTTGACTGGGTGGCGGGCCACGGTCGCCGGCGAGGCGCAGAACCGTTACGCCAACCCGCTGCTGACCGGCCCGCTGAAAGCGATCATCATCAACTTCCATGACGGGAACAGACCATCAGTGGACGTCGATAACATGTCGAAACCGATCCTCGACGTGATGCAATCGATTGTCTACAACGACGACCGGCAGATCCGGCAGGCGCAGATTACCCACGTCGAGATCAGCGCGCCGTTCTCCATCGTCGGCGTCTCCAAAATCATCGTCGACGCTCTGCAGGCAGGATCGGAATTCGTTTACGTGCGGATCGAAGATCCGGTTGACCCGTTCCCCCTGCCCAAGTGACGCCATGGAAATCGAACAGCAGATCAATCGCGTGGCGGATCGGTACCGCGAGCAGGGGTATGAAGTCGTGGTGCACCCCGGACCTGATGCCCTTCCGCCGTTCGCCAAGGACTTCAAGGTCGAAATTCTTGCCAAGCGCCCTGACTCGAACGTGCTCGCATCGGTGAAGGCCGATGCCCGCGCATTCGAGACCGACCGCGAGCTGTCGATGTTGGCCGAGGCAATCGGCAAACACCCAAGTTGGCGATACGACGTCTTCGCCGTTGGCCCATCAGAGGCACCACCGCAGCCGGAGTACGAGCGAGAGGCGACGGAGCTGACAGATCAGCAGATCACGGAAGCTCTCGACGCTGCGGAACGGCTCTACCAGCACGGATACGCGCCGCAAGCTGTCATCGCGGCCTGGGCGGCGGCCGAGTCGGCGATGCGCCATCGGATCAGGGCACAGGGGGGCAAGGCGGCATGGGGGGCGGCGCCCCGCGGCATGCTAAGCGAATTGGTTTCCTCCGGCGTGCTGTCCAGGGATAATTACACCAAATTTCGAGATCTATCCCACCTGCGGAATATCATCGTCCACGGATTCGCTGTGCCGGAAATCGACCCGAGCGTGGTGCCATTTCTGACGAACACGGCCCGACAACTGCTGGCGGATGCAAAGGCGTTGAATCAGGCGTCGTGAATCCATAGACTTGATTCGCAAAGGCCAGGGCCTTCCGATAGGCCCAGAAAAAGGGGCGACCAGAAGGGGCCGGCAGCCCTTGTTTTCGGGTCCCGACCCCCTGTCGGGACCCCGTCCGGCGCCGCCCCGTCTGTCTTCCGTCCGGCGCGGCTCCAGGCCCGGGCGGCCGGCCATACCGTCCGCCTGGCCGCCCACGGTCGGGAGGATGATCTCGGTCGGGTCCCGCCCGGCGGCGGACGGGGCGGTCAGCGTGGCGGTGGGTGACGGCGGGGCGGAGTGAGAGAAGCGGTCGAGGGGAGAATTGACCGACACCGATTCCGCCATGACACCGATTCCACCCCGACCCGGCTCGCCTCCCGACGAACCGTCTGTTATCCTCGAGTTCACCAGTCGACCGCGATCTTCACCGCGTCGCCGTTCTCGCGGCCCTCTTCCGGACGGGGGAATTCCATGAAGGTTGCCGAGATCATTCGGGCCGAGGGTTCCCAGTTGGTGAGATTGCGCGACGAATTCCGCGTGGAAGGGGATACGGTCTCCGTCCGTCGCCACGGCGAGGCCATCGTGCTGGAGCCCGTCCGGCCGGCGACGTGGCCGCCGGGATTCTTCGACCGCATTCGCATCGATGACCCCGCCTTCGTCCGTCCGTCCCAGGGCCCGGTTCCGCCCGCTCCCCGAGCCGGTTGATCGGCCCGATCGTCGGGGTCTTGTTCCGGGACGCGGTCCTCTTGATCCGGCGCGTCCTGACGCATCGACAATATGACGCGGGGGAATGGAGGCGCCAGCCCCCGGCCCCGTCAAGGGAGGCGGTCCCGCATGAAGACGCGATCGAGCAGGCGCCCAGGTCCGGCAAGCGGCGCCGGGGCAGGGGCGAGGGGCGCGACGCAGGCGGCTGAGACTTACCTGGACCTCGTCCGCGAGTGCCCGCTGCGGATCATCCACACCGAGGCCGAGTACCGGCAGGCGGTCGCGATGCTCGACCGACTCAGCGACCTCGGACCGGCGCGGACCGAGGATCAGACCCAATACCTGCTTGCCCTGTCGATCTTCGTCGAGAAGTACGAGCGGGCCCATGAGCCGATCCCGGCGAGTTCGGGGGTCGAGATGCTCGGCTATCTGATCGAGACGCACGGCGTGAAGCAGAGAGACGTCGCGGCCGGTACGGGTCTGGCCGATTCGACAGTCTCCGAGATCCTGGCCGGCAAGCGGCGGATGAACGTGAAGCATATCGAGGCCCTGGCGCGGTTCTTCAAGGTCGAGCCGGCCGTTTTCCTCGACGATTGAGCGGACTCCAGAGGCTTCATGGAACAGGCCTCTGTTTTCGGGCCCTGGACCTTTGTCTCCTTCAGCGAGCGGACCAAGTGCCTCCGACCCGAGCATCCGCACGACAGGCAACGCTTCCACCACTTCTCACCACAATCCAGGGGATCGTAGACGGCGGGTGTAGGTGTCGGTTCGGGCAATTCCCAGAACCGGTCGGCAAGGCATTGTCCACTCCGATCCATTCCATTAGATTTTAGAGGCTCCGACAAAGCGGGGACAGGCACCTCGAAGACTCGGAGCCAGTCCCGCTTTGTCAGAGCTTGTAAGTCTGGAGCAATTGCCGCCGATTGCGTCCAAGCTGGGGGAGTGCAGAAATTGGGACGTGGACACCCGACCGGCTACTTCCTGGGCAAGCCAGCAATCCTGCATCGTCTTGCGTTCGAGCTGCGCTACCTGTACGGATATACGTTTCTGGATCGCTGCGGGAAGACAATGAACGCGATCATGCGCGAAGCGCCTGAGTGGGTACCACGAGACGTCCTTAGTCCTCAAAATTCCCCGCTCATCAACTTTGAGAATAACTGCGTTTTCAATTTCTCATCCGTAAAAATGGACTTTGGACTCGAACAACCTCTTGATGCTCAGATCGAGCCGCCGGGAGTGAGCCGCTTTATCGATCAAATCGAATTGATATCACAAATCGTGATCGACCAATTGGGATTGCAGCAGTTCAGCCGAATGGGAGTAAGGGCTTGGTATTTATTCAGATGTGAAAACAAAGAAGAATCAGAACGCTGGGCCAAGCAACTCGGGATATTCACTATCTCGGAGAAGCTCATCACCGCCTTTGGCGAGCAGGCGGAGTCCGCCGGTTTCTCCGTCATCATCCCTGGGACTGATCGGAAGTATCGCATCGAAGTCAACGGTGTGGAGAAAGGCGCGCAGCTTGACCGTGGCTCGGAGATTGTGAACATAAATCCAAGAGCCCTGCCGAAGAATCAGGACAAGATTCTCAGAGAGAAGCTGCGGCAAACAGGCAGATTGCGCGCCATGCCGACCCACGCTGTTTTGATCGATATCGATGCATTCCAAGAAGATCCAATATCCGTGAATCCCCGAGAGTTCACAAGAACCAGTGTGGATGGCTTTCTCAAGCAGTTGAGTGCTGCAATGCCTGGCCCGTAACCCTCGGAGTGAACCATGTCCCAAACCTTTACCGAAATGACAACTCTCAATTCGCCGCATGGAGGTAGCCAGGGATTCGCTTGGGAGAGGAATACATACAGCAACGATTCATCTGACATGGCCTACTATCCGAATAGCGAGGGATCAAGCGGCAATAGGGCTGCCGTTGCAATTCGGAGCAATTCACCTAAAAAAGGCACAAGCACACGTTCGCAGGATACACGATCCGAACTGGCTACCCGAGATGCCGTGAGAAAAGCTGTAAGTCGGGCGGCCGAGCATACAGAGCGCATGACCACAGCTGCAAGGGCTGGCGATGCGATGGAACTGAGCAACGCCGGATTCAATCTCCTGAATGCCCTAGAAGAACTCTGGTCACTCCGAGCGAACCGCGAGCCCAACTGGCGTGACCTCATCAACCTTCTCCAAGGAGCTCTGGCAGGGGAACCGTTCGAAACCTATGATACAGTCAAATGCGTCGCTATAAATGAAATTGTGTCCGATCACCTGAGACCCTGGACAATTGAGGACGACGACATTCGTTCGAGCATTAGCATCCTTCGGCAGGCGGGGCTAGACCCCTGGAAGGGCATATCAGCCGCGTCGGAGAACAAATAGTGTCTCAAGCCAGCAAGGTCTTCGTCGACACCTCTGTGCAGATCGCGCGCTTTGTCCATAGCAAGGAGATCAAGGAGCGGATCAATGCACGTACATCGCAGTATGATGTTGTCGTCACAAGCGAAATCGTCAAGCAGGAATTCAAGCGTCGCCTCCTCAAGGAAGCGCAGTACCTTTTGAACCAACTTAATCGCTTGGGGTCGTTGGAGAAAGTGCAACGGCACGTCACCGACTACCTCCCTCCCCAGCAGAACCGCAAGCGAAATATCTGCCTTGATCTCCTTCTGACGATTTCCGAAAGGAGCGACGACGCAGATCTCACGGAACGTGCGAAGAGCTATCTCAGTATGCTATTACGATTCGGGCTCGACGACTTTGAGGATAGCGTTCAGCACATCGAGAGGACTGCTGGGTGCGCGTGCGCAAGGACCCCCGTGGTCGAGCGCAGACCATACAAAGATTACGACCTTGGCAAAGATAAATGTTCAAAACTAGCACAATGTCAAATCACAGCGTTCTTAATCGACCGCAAAGATCTAACATTGCGCATCCTTGATCACTTGAAATCTCTCGGGCCTGACCAGAAAACCGAGGAATTGCAGCGGGCGGAACAATTCCTAGAGAGCGTAGCCGAAGATTCCAACAACGCGCGGCTTGGAGATCCTTGTCTCAAGGTGGGGGATCTCATGATCGCGATGGAGAGTGCTGGAGTCGCAAATTTCTACACATTAAATGCGAAAGAAAGCAAGCATCTATGCCGTGCATTAGATCAAACACTGGTAGTGCGTCCGAAGCACCCGATCCATGAAGACATCGTCTGTCATCCCGATGCTCAGGACTGGTCGCTGGTACTTGCAAGTCGTGGCATTCCTCGTCATGACGACACTTGATAGTGGACGGGCGCGAAAACAGGGACGGACTCAGAAACAGGGACGCGGCTGGTTTCCTCCGGACTGTCGCTAGCTGTGCGCCAGTTCTAGCTCTTGCATCAGGTCGCAACCTGGTCCGTACTCACGCTAAAATCCGTGCCGCTCTATTTCGCCGCCGCGGCTCGCCGCCGTCGGCCGCTCTGGAGGTAGACGTCCGATCGGACCTCGGTCAGCGGGTCGCCCGACGGGTCGATGCCGTCCACCCGGGGGACCGGGTCGAAGATGATCTTCCGCATCTCCGGGGCCAGCTCGTCAACCCGTTCCGTCAGGGTGATCGTCCCGAACTCGAGCTCCTCGCGGGTCTCGGGCCACACGGCGGTCGCGTCGGCCACCTCGTCCCCGGCGCCGGCCAACTGCACCAGCACGCGGAACCGCACCGGCCCCTTCGCCAGCCGCGCGGACAGCTCGGCGGCCAGGAAGTCGGCCGTCTTCTCCGCCGCCGCTTCCGGGGTCAGGAACTCGGTCCCGCCCTCCGGTCGCAGGCGGAAACGGCCGAACCGGCTCACGCCGTCCGCGTTCGTGAACCGGAACGCCGTCACGGCGAAGTACGCCTGCCGGGCGTAGCTCGTCGGGATCGGTTTGGGAGCCTCGACGAACGCCTTCGCGGCCGGGTGCGTCTCCAGGAACTCGGCGATCGGCGACGGGGTCGGCGCGCCCGGCCCGCTCGCGGCGATCGCCCGGAAGAATGCCAGCGCCTCCTCGCCCGTCCGCACGGGGAACCCGTTGTGGGAATGGGCGATGATATCTGTGTGAATGTGATCGCCCAGTTGGAACCGGACAGCCATCGCCTGCGGGGACGACCCGTTCGGGTCGTTGTCGGGGACGGTTGGAATGCCCGACGACACGGAGAACCGCACGATGACGGGCGTGGACGGGCGGGTTGCGTGAGGCGCCCGCGTCAGGCCGGCCGCGCCGGGCGCGGGGACGAACGTCCCGGCGTACATCGTGCCCCGGGCGTGGACCGGACGGAACCCAGGGTGGACGCCTCCCGATAGATCGTCCAGGACATCGAGGAGGTCGTCGCTGAGCGTGGACGCCATCGGTCATCCCTCGAGGAACTCGGTGAAACCGCCGGCGCGACGACGGAGTCTCGCCCGCGCGACTTGAGCTCAAGCCTGGACGATTCTCCCTCACCCCAGGGCGACTTGCAATCGCCTGAAAGAGCCACCAAATGGTTGGGGCGGTTCGATATCCCGATGTGCTGGCCGGGCGACCGGCCTGCCGGTGAGCCTCCTCCACCGGCGAGGCGACGGGACCTCACCCGCCCAGTCCGAGTTGCCCCAGATCATCGGCCCTGAGGAAATCGTGACGGAGCCGCGCCAGTTCCTCCCTCGACATCGCCTCGACCCGCTGCCGTACCGCCGGGGACAGCGGTCCGAACCTGTCCTCCAGCAACTCCAGGGTCAGTTCCCGCTTGCCCTGTTCGATCCCGCGTTCATAGGTGGTCTTCATCAGCGGCTCGACCTCCCGATATCCCTCGCCCTGGAGCAAGGCCCGCACACGGTCGCCTTCCGACTCGTCCAACTGGCCGTACGCCTCCAGGCACTCCGCCAGCAGGTATCTCCGGAGATCATTTTCCCCGGAACCGGCGATCCGCTTCAATGCCCCCGCGTACAACTCGACCTTCCGCTCCGACGCCACGGGCTGTTCCATCAGGGCACTCAGCGCCACGCCCAGCAGGTTCTCGCCCGTCGCAAATTCCTCGGCCTTCAGGCCCGGCAGCCCGACACTGGCATACCTGAAGCAGATGACATGGCGATCCCCGAAGTACTCGTCGTAGGAATCCCACGTGTTGCCGCCCAGCCCGACGCGGAGCAACAGCGCGATCGGCAGCACAGGCAGGCCCGTGTCGCGGCGGAGCTGCACGTAATAGTCGAACATCCGCGGCCGGAACGCCGCCACGCTGTCGCGCGACTCGATCTCGACGTGAACCAGGGCCACCAGGTCGTCCACGCCGGCCCTCGGCCTCGGGGCGCCGGGGCGGAGCTTCAACTGCGCGATCAGATCGAGGACACGCCGCTCGCCCTGCGGCGGCGCGGTGAAGACCTCCTTGTCCAGCCACTCGATCTTGCCGAACTCGAACCAGTCGGCCATGTCGGCGAAGAAGCAGCGGAAGAAGGCCTCGAAGAACTCCTTGAGCAGGACCTTGAGCCGCTGGTCGTGGTCCTGATCCGGTCGGTCGGATTCGGCCATGATCGATCGGCTTCCCCTGGCATCCCAACCCGGTCCCGGCCGATCCGGCTCGCCCCTCGCCACTTCCCGCTCAGGAATGCTCCCGGCGCAGGGGCAGGACGCGGCTCTGGTAGAACGAGACCATGTGGCGATAGTCGGGGCCGCGGCGGACCTTGACCAGGCCGACGGAGCGGTCGATCTCGTCGGCGGCCTGGTCGAGGGTCCAGCCGCAATACTTCGTCCGATACGCGATCTGCACCATTGACGTGCGGTTCAGCCCGTGGTGGCAGTGGAAGAACAGCGGATAGTTCGCCGCGTCGGCCAGCACGGCCGCGGCCTGCTCGAGCAGGTCCGAGACGGCCTCCTCGGCGGCGCGGTCGCCCGTCTGCCGGTGGTCGACGATCGGGATGTGGATCCAGCGGAAATGCAGCTCGTTCGCCAGCGCCCGCTCGTGGACGGCCAGGTGGTGGTCGGCGGGATGCGCCAGCGCCAGCACGGTGCGGATCTTGTAATCGTGGATCAGCCGCCGCATCGGCCAGGGCTTCTGCCAGGCGCCCCGGTAGAGTTTCCCCGGCTCGACCGTCCAGAACTCGTCCATGAAGATGTAGTCGTGCCCGTGCCGCCAGAGCTGCTGCGTGCCGAGCCCCGCCAGGCCGGCGATCGCGGCGCGGCGGATCCATGTGCGACGGTCGATGGCCATTGAGCCGATCTCCTTTACCCGCGGTCCGGTCGGGACGATCCGATCCGATCCAGACTGCGGCCGCCGGCCGGGTGTGACCAGCCGAACTCTCCTCGGGGCCGATCCTCGCCCTCGGGGGCGCGGATGGTAGCAGGATGCCCCGCGGTCGACAACCCCGAGCGATCCAGGACCACTCGGTCCGGTTTATGGTCATCGTCCGCCGGTCGGGGTCTCCTTGAATCTTCTGATCGCAAGAGTCCCTTCCGTCGCCGCGAAGGCGAAAACCGTTACAATGCGACCGCCCGGATCCGACCGCGGACGGGTCGGCCGACCGACTTTGCGGGCATGCAGGGCTGGATCGAGCGGGACTTTCGCCGAACAATGACGGAAAGGGGTCGCGGCCGAGTATCCCGCCCGGTCCGGCCGAGTCCGCGGCGCGCCCCCCCGGGCGTGACCAGGGAGGTGCACGAACGTGTCGATGCAGGGCGAACGGTCGTCCGGGCCGATCTCACGGATCGTCGGCGTCTACCAGATCGTGCTCCGGCGCACGCTGGAACATTTCTTCCCGGCGGCGCAGCTCGAGATCGTCGGCGATCGGAGCCTCATCGACTGGGACGGGACCTCGGATCGCCAGCTCTTCCGCCTGCGGGACGACACCACGGGCACGGGCGTCGAGATCGACTGGCTGGGCACGCGGCTGTCGTTCCAGTCGGGCAATCCGATGCCGCTGTTGCCCTCCGAGCGGCGGATGGTCCGCGTGATCGTCGAGGCGATCGACCTGAGGCTCCGCGGCCTGCTGAACCAGGACCTGTCGCACCGCCTGGACCGGTTCAGCTACCAGACCGAGGACCTGATCGTCGCCGATTACCTCGAGACCGCCAGCCCTTACCGCGTGCCGGCCGTGCTCGAAGCGCTGCGGGTCGCGGCGCTTTCGACCTACGAGAACCGCCGGGTCTCGATGGGCGCGATGCTGCTGGGCACCGAGCGCGACCCGACCGCGCCCGGGTGGGTCAATCGCGAGGGCGCGCCGAATTTCACCGCCCGGCTGACGGCGATCAAGGGCTTCCACCGGCTCTGCGACGGCGTGCGCACGGTCTTCCTCGTGGACCTTCAGGGGGACCTGATGCGGCTGATCGACGTCGCCCAGTGGGCCGAGGGCGTGCAGGGAACCGAGCCGCCGGTGCACCCGTGCCCGGAATTGTATCGCAACCACGCCAAGGCGACCCGCAACGGCGGCCACGTCTGCCTGGTGCTCTCGCCGTCGCAGGAGATCAAGGTCTTCGCCGGCGGCACCCTGGTCTTCAGCTTCAGCGACGCCCGCTGGCGGCTGCTGGACATCCCCAGCAAGTTCGCCGTCTGGTGCGAGGCGATCGGCCGCTGCGGGTGGAGCAACCTGGCACTCACCATCTTCCAGGCGGCACTCAACCTGAGCGAGGCGCGCATCGGGGCGCTCTTCGTCGTGCTCCGCGAGCCGGAGAACTCGGTGCCGCAACTTCTCACCCTGCCCGACCAGATGCTCCGCGAGGTGCTGGCGGACGACCCCGAGGATCCCGACAACCTCTCGCCCAAGCACGCCAAGCGGTCGCTGCACCACGCCGTCCGCGGCATGAACCTCGCCGAGATCGAGCCTTCGATCCTCGAGGCGATGGCCAGCCTCGACGGCGCCGTGGTGGTCGACCAGGACGGCCGCCTGCTCAGCTTCGCCGCGATCCTGCGCATCGCGCCCGAGACCCTGGAGCTCGGCCGCGCCGTCCAGGGCGCGCGCACCCTCGCCGCCCTGGCCGCCTCGTTGCACGGCCCGGTGCTGAAGGTCAGCGAGGACGGGTATCTCACCATGTTCCTCAAGGGGCGGCGGGTGTGGGAGATGTAGGCCGATACCTACCGTTGATGGTGCGGCGGCACATGTCCCCCTCGCAACCTTCCGGGCAGACAGGCCGCCTCCGAAGGTGCTAAGATTCTCGGGTCAGGGAGCGCAGAGCAGGCTCGTTTCGAAAAGGTTCTCAATTCGAGGAGTCCCCAGCGATGTCCCACGATCAGGCCGGCGGGACCGACCGCCGTACGTTCCTCCAGGCCGGCGCGATCGCCACCGCCGCGGCCATGGGCGCCGGATCCGCCCCGAATGCCGAGGCGCAGCAGGCCGCTGCCGGCGCCGGCGACAAGGCCCCCGTGCTCCCGAAGCGCAAGCTCGGCCGGACAGGCCTCGAGATCACGCTGCTCGAGATGGGCACCGGCGCCCTGCGCGAGCGCGGCACGCTCGAGCGGCTGTTGCGGCTCTCGTTCGCCAACGGCGTCCGCACGTTCGACACCGCCAGGCTCTACGGCACCGAGCCCGGCTTCAAGCGCTGGTTCGAGCAGTCGCCCGAGGTCCGCAAGCAGATCGTCCTCGTCACCAAGGACAACCCCCGCGAGCCCAAGGACATGCTCGCGATGCTGGACAAGCGCCTCGCGGCGCTGGGCACCGACTACGTCGACATGTTCTTCATCCACGGCCTGGGCGACGACCACAGCCTCGACGACGCGATCAACTTCGTCAAGGGCCGGGAGTTCAAGGAGACCGCCGAGGCCATCCGCAAGTCGGGCAAGGCGAAGTTCCTGGGCTTCTCGAGCCACCACCAGGACCGCGCCGCGCTCATCCGGGCGGCGGCCGAGGGCGGGATCATCGACGCCATCATGCTGATGTACACCCCCTGGCTCGACCGGGACTCGGAGCTGAACAGGGCGCTCGACGTCGCCCACGCGAAGGGGGTCGGCCTGATCTCGATGAAGCAGGTCGCCGGCCAGTTCCCCGCGCGGCCGAAGATCAACGTGCTCGAGGAGGTCGTCCGCCGGGCGCCGATGCTCAAGGAGAAGAACCTGTCGCCGTACCAGGGGCTGTTGCACGCGATCTGGACGGACGAGCGGATCAGCGGGTCATGCGTCTCGATCAAGACCACCGACCAGCTCCGCGAGGATGCCGACGCCGCCCGCCGCTATGAGCCCATGAAGACGGCCGAGATCGAGCAGCTCCGCGACGCGGCGCTGGCGTTCGGCCCGACCATGTGCGCCGACTGCGACGGCCGGTGCGCGGCCGCCGCCGGCACGACGGCCGCGCTGGGCGACCTGACGCGGTTCCTCACCTATCACGAGCACCACGGCATCCGCGCCGAGGCCCGCCGCCAGTACGCCGCGCTCTCGCCCGAGGCCCGCGACTGGAAGGGCGCCGACCTCGAGGCCGCCCGCGCCGCCTGCCCCAACAAGCTGGATTTCGCCAGCCTGCTGCCCGAGGTCGACCGGCACCTGGCGTGAGCGAGCAAGCGCTCGCCGGAAGGAAGATTAACCGCGAAGAGCGCGAAACGGACGAAAGAATCCGGGGATGGCCGGGTGACCGCAACCGGCGCCGGCAGGGTCCATTTCGCATTTTTCGCGTTTTTCGCGGTTCCTTCCCCTCGGCCAATCCCGATGCCGACGTCGCACGCGGCGAACCTCGTCCCGCCGAACGGGTCGAGCTCGTCGAGGCGCTTTCGGGCGATCTCGGCGATCCGGTCGATCGTCGGCCGGCCGTCGCCCCGGGCCATGGCGAGGACCCGTCCGCCTGCGTCGATCAGGACGTGCAGCGGGGGGTCCGCACTCTCGGCGTGGAACCGGCGGCGGGTCTCGGGCGAGGCCAGGTACACCGGCAGCGTGATGCCCCCGGCGGAGACCGCCTTCGCAACGGCCGCCGTGTCGTCGGCTTCGACGGCCGCGACGAGCATCGCGAGCCGCCGGTGCGCCCGCAGTCCTTTCGTGGCGGATTCCAGCTCCGCCAGGCAGCTCGTGCCCGTTCCCTTCGCCGAACTCGCCGACCAGAACACGACCCAGACCACCTTGCTATTCAGGCCGACCAGGACCACCGGCTCGGACGTCTCGCGATCGATGAGGCGCAGCGGCGGCGCCGGGGAGCCGACGGCGGCCGTCGAGGACTCGGAGCGGAACGGCGACCGGCCGAACCGCATCCAGGCCGCCCCGCCCAGCGCGGCGACCGTGACCGCCATCATCACGGCGGTCACCACGTCGACCCGCCGCTTCGGATACGGCTCGCCGGTCACCTCCATCGGTCGATCTGGCACGCGGATCATCCTTCGCAATGTACGAGACGGGCTCGCCCCGGTTCGCGCCGGGGCCGAGGTCTGGGGCCGGGATAATGACCCCATCATCGCCGATCCGCGGGATTCTTGCGACGTCCAGCGGAGGCGAACACCACGCCGGTATTGAAGTAGGTCGGGCAGTCTTGCCCGACAGGGGCCGGGCGTCGGGCAAGACTGCCCGACCTACTTCAGCACCTGCGGGCGAAGGGCGACGATCGTGTCGACCGGCGATCGGATGTCGCGCGGGAGGTCGACGGCCAGGCCGCCGGGTGCCTTGATCAGCCGTAGCGGAACTTCCTTGCTGAACAAAAACGGCGACAGCGAGGCCGCCGCCTCGCCCAGGACGATCGGAGACTCGGCGTCGGGGTCGAGGACGTGCAGGAAGACCTCGCTCGGCCGGTCCTTCGACCCCTTCGCGGTGGACACGCCCCACGCTCGAGGCGCGATCGGGCCGCGGCGGGTGCCGTAGATCGCCGCCCCGCTGGTCGACAGCCACTTGCCCAGCTCGAGCAGCCGGCGATTCGTCTCCGGACCGATCGTGCCGTCCGGCTGCGCCCCGACGCTCAACTGAATGTTCACGCCCCGGCCGGCGGCGCCGACGACCGCGCGGATGAGTGCCTCGGGGCTCTTGTAATGCACGTCGGCCGCGTTGTAGCCGCGCGAGTCGTTCACCGTCAGGAGAATCTCTCTCGGCAGGTCATCGGCGGCAGCGGATTGCCCCGGCGGTTCCTGCTCGAAGGCCCGGAAGTCCTCGCCGGGGATCGGCCCACCGCGGCGGTTGTCCCCCACCAGCGCGCCAGGCTGAAGCTCGTGGACCATCCGGCAGGTCCCGGCGAGGTCGAGGTAGGCGCCGGCACTGTCCGGGCCGCCGTCGAGCCAGATACCGCCGATCTCGCCGTAGTTCGTGCACAGCTCGCGGATCTGGCCCTGATAGTAGGCGACGTAGCGCTTCCGGTCGCCGCCGCCGGGCCGGCCCTTCGGGGAATCATCGGGATGGTGCCAGTCGAGCAGCGAGTAATGGAAGAACAGCCGGATTCCCTGCCGGCGGCAGGCATCCGCCAGGGCCCGGAGCGGATCGGCGTGGAAGGGCGTCGCGTCGACGACGTCGAAACTGGTGAGCTTGCTGTCGAACAGGCAGAACCCGTCGGGGCCCTTGGCCGTGACCGTGAGATATCGGGCGCCGGCGCCCCTGGCCAGCTTGACCCAGGCCTCGGCGTCGAACCGGGCCGGGTTGAACCGCGCGGGGAGCCGCGAATACTCGGCGACCGGCAGGCGATCGCGCTCCATGACCCGCTCGCCCTTGCCCAGCAGCGAGTAGACGCCCCAGTGGACGAACAGGCCGAGCTTCGCGTCCTGGAACCACGCCCGCGCCTCGGCGTTCCGCTCGCCCTCGCCCCGGGCCGGCGGCGGGGCAGGGGACCCGGCCGACCGGGGCTCCTGACCCCGGGCCAGCGACCCGGCCGCGAGCGATCCAGCCGCGGCCAGGACGAGGACGATCATCCCGGCGCACGGGCGGCGAAGGGATCGCGATCTCCCGCGCGGAACGCCCGATCTCCACGGATACGGCGAATGCGAATCCGACGCGCTCATGGCGGCTCCTCCCTGCGTGTGGACGCGACGCTGCTCTCCTCGGCGCGGGCCGCGGAGGTCGGAGCCATCCATCGGGCCGGCCGGGTCCCAACCTCGTACGATCGTCGGCCCCCGGCCGAGGTGCTGTCAAGCCCGGGGCGACGAACCGTGGAGGTCGGGAACTCCCGGCCGAGGGCCGAGGCGCGGCGGATGGCGAAAGGATGCCGCGACCGCGTCCCCTCGCTCACCAGCCGTTGCTACTGCCGCCGCCGCTGCTTCCCGGCCCGCTCGACGCGGACGGGGCCGGGGCCGGCGAGGCCGGCGAGGCCGGCGGGGGCTCAAGGAAGAACATCGCCGCCTTCGACGGGACGCCCTGCTGGTTGAGCAGGAAGATCATGTACGGGCCTGGCGGGGCCTCGTTGGGGTTGGTCGGCATCTGGATCTGGAGCGTATCGCCGGGCCCCTGGGTGAAGGTCGCAGGCACGAGCTTCTGGGTGAAATTCACGCCATGGGTAACAGTCCCCGGGCGGACCAGATTGACCGTCGCGATCGAGGCGGTGTCGGGCGAGCTGACGGTGATCGTCTGCCCGTAATACGCCAGGCTCGGCGCCTGGGAAATGACCGGCTGGGGCCCGCGGAAGAGGTACGGCGGCGAGAAGATCTGCATGTTCTGGTGGGTCGCGTTCCTGGCCTCTCCGGTGACCGAGGGCTCGCCGCCGCCGGCCACCATCACCTGGCCGCTGGGCAGCAGGATGGCCGTCGAGTGATACAGCCGCGGCACCTTCATCGACGACATGGTCGTCCACTGGCCGGTGGCCGGGTTCCAGATCTCGCCCGCGTACACGGCGCCGGCCAGGGCGTTGCCGCTGGGATTACTCTGCTGGCGGGTGCCGCCGGTGACGAGCACCGTGCCGTCGGGCAGCAGGGTGGCGTTGGGGAAGAAGCGGGCGTAACGCATCGAGCCGGTGTAGTGCCACGACGGGTTCGGGTCGTTGAAGTTGATCGTCTCGGCGGAGTTGGTGATCAGGTTATTCCCCCCGACCGCCGCGCGGCCGGGCGCGGCATTGCCGCCGATGTCGAGGATCTGGTTGGGAGCGTACATCACCGAGGTGCCGTAATAGCGCCTCGGGTAGTTCAGCGGCGGCCCGCCCCAGATCTGCCCGGCGCCTTGCGGGTTGAGCAGGAACGTCGCCCGACCGGGGCTGGCGCCGAAGACCAGGCCGTCGTTGAGCTGGTAGAGCGCCGGATACCAGTTGGGGTAATTGGCGGTCGTGGCGCCGGTGAGGGTGCGGAAGCCCTGGCCCTCGGTGTAAACCTCGATCCTGGCGTTGTTGACGCCGTCCTCGTTGTAGCCGGCCAGCACCAGCGCCTGGCCGGTCCCCAGCGTGATGGCCGAGCCGTAGTAGCGGCCGTGGCTCATGTCGGGGCCCTGGGTCCAGGTGTTGGTGACGTAGTTATAAATCTCGACGTGGTTGTTGCCGTAGGCCGTCTGGAGCGCGCCGGTCGGGTAGGCCGACGGACCGTGGCCGCCGAGGACGATCAGCTTGCCGTCGGGCAGGAACGTGCTCCCCGAGCAGAAGAGGTTCGAGGTCGGCAGGTTCATGTGGAGATACTGATTCGTGGTCGGGTTCCACAACATGATGTCGGGGGTATAGGGCGCGGCGTGCCGTTCGGCGAGGAAATAGTTGTAGGCGTGCGGCCAGGTGATGATATCGCCGTTGGGCAGGAGCGTGGTGTGGATCGCCAGATAGATCCCCCGGGAATGGGGCGGCCGGAAGGGGATCACCGGGCTCCACGAGCCGACGGCCGACGGGGGCCCCGACACGCCGTGGTGGCGGCGGCCTAGCGGCGTCGCGTTGTGGGGCGCCTCGGCGGCCAGCGGCGCCGCGGTCGCCGTCGCAGGTGCGAACGACTGAAGGTGCGCGTGCGAGTGCTCGGCGGCCGTCGACGCCGCGACGGCCAGGGGGCGCGCCAGGGGCAGCGCGTCGGCGGCCAGCGAGAGCAGGTCGCGCCCCTCGAGCCGCTCGATGCCCGCCGGCGGAAAGCCGCGGCGCCGCGCGAGGGTGCGATCGGTCGTCGTCTTCCTGGCCGCCGCGAAAAGCATCGTACGCAGTCTCATGGATTCCGCTCTCCGGCGAAGTAGGAATGTCGTATCAAGGGATGGCCGGCCTGCCGTCATCTCGCCCGGACTACCGCCCGTCGTCGATCAAGGGAGCACCTCGATCGCGACGTTCCGGAAGTGGTAGGTCCCGGCGCTGCCATGGTCCTGGAGCCCGATGTGCCCGCTCGAGGCGATGGTCCTGTACGTGTCGATGGTGAGGGTCCCGTTGACCCAGATCTGGATATGATGACCAACAGCCTCGACCATGTAGTGATTCCACCGACCGGGCACCACCGGCGCGCGGTGGGCGGGACGGGCCAGCCAGCCGCGGCTCTGGTAGTACAGCCCGCCCGCCCAGTTGCGGTCGGCGGTGTCCATGTCGGCCTGGTAGCCCCGGACGAAGTTGGGTCCGTACTGGCTGCGGAACTGGAGGCCGCTGTTGCCCCCCGGCGGGATCAAAACATCCGCCTGGATGATGAAATCGCTGTAGGTCGCCCGCGACATCAGGAAGAAGTTCTTCGGGCTCGACAGGAGGATCTGCCCATCGCGAGCGACGGCGCTGCCCCAGTGATACGGGTTGAACCAGCCGGCCGTATTCACGCCGTTGAACATCGGGACGAACCCCGATGTGTCCGCCGGCGCACTCGGCCCCGGCGACGTGCCCGGCGCGGACGCGGAGGCGGACGCCAGGAGCTCGCGACGCTCGAGGGTCTCGGAAAGGAAGGCCGGGACCCGTCGCCGTGTCGCGGCCGACCGATGGCGCGGCATCGCTGGGCCTCGGCCCCATCGGAACAGGGCGGCGCACTGCAGCACGATCGTACCCGCTCAGTTGGAGCCCGACCGGACCAGCAAGGTCCGGGCCTTCACCAGGATGCGAGCGCTTTCCCCTCACCCAGGTTCAGAGATGAAGTCTCGATCGAACGACGGCTGTGCTTTCTGTCCCGGTTCAGGCCGGGCCACCGTCCGGGCGCACGCACCTGCAATGGAAATGACTTGCCAACGGATCCCACTGCTCTCCGGCACCCAAACCATGTGGATGAGAGAGAGTAGCTGGTCAAATGGCCCCGGTCAAGGAGGCTGTCAAAAAAGACGGTCTGGAGAAACGGGAGAATTGGCGGCGAGATGCAGGCCGGGCGGAACGACCCAGGCGCGAGGGACTCCGTACCGCGGACGGATCTCGCGGAACGTGGCCGTGGCCGTGCCGCCCGGATCAGCGGACCGGCGACGAGGCCGGCGCGCCGGCAAGCGAGGGCGGGTACGGGCTCGGGTGATCGAGGGTGCCGAGGTCCAGGATGTAGTACTCGCAGGGCATCTGCCGCCGGAACCAAGGACCCGAGCCGTGATCGAGGACCCGGAGCTCGCGCAGGATCGGGGCGTACGTCTTTCGGATTGCGTCGGGCACCGAGGGGTCGAAGTACACGGCCACCAGCGCCGCGCCCACCCGGCGATACCCGCGGAGCTGCTCCCGCCAGTCGGCCGGGAGGGTGCGGTATTCCTCGACCCAGCCCAGCCGTCCACTGTAGTGCAGGGCCGTCCAGCCGAGCGTCTGCCCCATCACGACGACCCGCCCCGATTCGGGACACAGGGCGCGGATCCGGCCTGCCACGACCGTGTGCTGCATCTCGGGATCGAATCGGCCCAGCATCACCCAGGGCGACTGGACGACCGCGGCGATGGCCAGCACGGCCGCCACCCGCCAGGCGCGCGTCCCCCGGGACCGGGCGATCGCCTCGCGGGCGGACTTCCACCCGACGGCGCCCCATCCCGCCGCGGCGGGCAGTGCCAGCAACCCGTAATAATCGTGATCGAGGAACTTGGGCGCGAGGAGCACCACGAACCCCAGGCCCATGACCGTCCAGCCCAGCAGCGGCCGGCATGCGGCCTTCCTCGCCACCGCCGCGACGGCGCCCAGGGCGATCAGAATCGTGGCGAACGGGCCGAAATCGTTGACGAACAGGCCCAGCGTCAACCGGATGTACAGCCGTCGGTTCTCCAGCAGCCCCGGCCACTGGAACAGGAAATACGGGCTGCGCCCCGCCGGGTTCGGGTTGCGGAGAAAGACCCCGATCATCCACGCCGCCATCGGCAACACCATCGCCGCGGCCATGAGCAGGAACCGGCGCCCCAGCAGGGCCCGCCAGCCCCCCCGGCGCCAGGCCATGTCGGCCAGCGGGACCAGGACCATCAGGCCGTAGTACTTGAACGCCGCCGCGAGCAGCCCGCACACCGCGGCGGCCGCTAGCCATCGGGTTTCCTCACCATCGTCGAGATGGCGCCGGTAGCTCGCCGCGCAGAGAAGCATGCCGGCCAGCATCCCGGGGTCCGGCGAGATCGCCCGCCCGTAGAAGATCATCAGCGGCGACATCGCGAAGACGAACGCCGCGATCAGCCCGATTTCCTCGTCGTACTCGCGCCGGACCAGCGAGTAAAGCGCCCCGATCGCGACCAGCGTCGCCAGGATGTTCCAGGCCCGGCCGAACCACTCGTGCTCGCCGCCCAGGCGGTAGCTCAGCCCGACCAGGCCGACGTACAGCGGGACCTCCTCGATCCGCGTCGAGCGCAGGCCGTCGGCGTCGAGGAAGTCGAAGCTCCGCCAGATCGCGGCGGATGGCGAGCGCGCGATGTTCCGCGCCCGGTTCGCGCTGAAGACCTGCTTGCCGTGGTGCTGGTCCAATATCGGCTGGTCGATGCGGTACAGGCGCATCCCGCCCGCGACGGCGAGCAACAGGCACAGCAGCAGCCCGCCGCGGCGGACTCTACCGGTCGAAGCGTCGGAGTCCATTCCCATTCCCCGGAATCCCTGACCGCGACCTGTGATCGACGTCGGACCTGGTTCGAAGCAACGCCCCCGACCCGTTGAATCGCGGGGCGCGTCCTCCGAGAATCTTCAGAGATGTCCCACGACGCGGGACCGCCTCGGTGCTGGCCCGCATCCCTTGTCCTCAACGACAGATCGGCCTTTATATCACCGATCTTGAGAGGACATTACCACCAGCACACACATAGTCGCAATGCGGGAATCGCCGCAGGGCGGCGAGAGATGCCGAGAACGCACGACAAAGATCGGAGCGCGAAGGACGGACGGCAGGCGACGGACCACGGACCACCGACCACGGACCACGGACCACCGACCACGGACCACCGACCAATGACCAATGACCAATGACCAATAAAGCTAATCCCCGAACCGATACCCGCCGCTCTGATACCTGTAGCTCTTCCTGATCTCGCCGTGGTCGTCGAAGGTGACGCCGGCGCCGTCGCCGGTCGACGCTCCATTATCGAAGCAAAAGAGAATGCGAAAATGCCCGGCCGCCCGCGCAGGGTGGTCAACGGCGACGCGGAACGTGCCGTCCTCGGCCAGCCGCGCGGTGTGGCTGCGGAACCAGTAGTGGTCCGCCTGGCCCAGGTCGTCGATCACCACGACGCTGTGCGCCGGCATGTCCGCGACCAGGCGGCCCGCGAGCGTGATCCGGTCCGACGCGCGACTGTACGTCGCCTTGTAGCCGACGAGCTTCACGTCCGGCTGGCGATAGCGGTCCTTCGTCGTGCCGGTGAATACCGGGTGCTTCCACAGCATCGCGGCCGAGGATTCGTTCAGGTAGACGTCGTCCGGGTGGTCCGGCTTCCGCTTCAGGTAGACATCGTGGTTCGGCCCCATCAGCGAGTTGCCCCGCCCGAGCCACGGGTCCGGCCCGGTGTGCGGGAGGCCCAGGGCATGGCCCAGCTCGTGGACTGTCGCCTTGAGGTAGTACTCGCTGTTGAAGCCCTGCTCCAGCCCGAGGTCGGGGCGGATCTCGCCGGGGATGGTGTCGTAATTCACGATGGCCGAGCCGCCGTCGCGCGCGCAGCCGAACCCCCGCCAGTCGAAGAATCGCTTGGGCCGGTCGCCGACGTAGCAGAACGTCCAGAAGATGTGTCCCTCGCCCTGAAGGCCGAGCTGACGTGGTGCCTTGAAGAGGGCCTCGTCGTGACATTCGGCGCGGTCGTAGAAGTGATCCGACGACGGCCGATCGCCCTTGATGTGCGTGATCACGACCGTGCCGTCGGGATTGCGGAGGAACAGCTTCTTCACGGCCGGGGGATACTTCCACCGCGTCATCTCGCCGACGAGGAACCGCTCGGCCGCGTCGGCGATCTTCGTGATGCGGTGAGCAGCACCCGGCGGCGGCGTCCGGTCCGACGACGTGAACAGCAGGATGTGGACCGTCGTCGGCGGCGGCTCGAAGCTGGCGTAGACGAGACGTTGCCCGTCCGGCGAGAACGGCCGCGCGCCGAGCGTCCCGTGCCCGCCGATGACCCGGGCGATGTCCTGCGGCCTCGCCCGGGCGGACCGCCCGGCCGAGAGCGGCACGCGGCGGATCAAAACATCGCGGTCGGAGGCGTTGAACCCCATGCGGGGCGGGTACGACAGATAGACCAGCCACTTGCCGTCGGGCGAAGGATGAGGCGCGGCGTCCTCGCGGTCATCCGCGGTGATCTGCTGGGCGCGCGAGTCGCCCGGCCCGGCGCCGTTCGCAGGGATTCGCCAGATATCCCGCGACCCGCCGCGGCCGGACAGGAAATAGATCCACCGCCCGTCGGGCGAGAACTGCGGCACGTCATCGACGCGCCCACTTGTCGTGAGCCGCCGCTGGCCGCCGCCGTCGGCCCCGATCGAGAAAACGTCGAGCCCGCTCCCCCGGTCCGCCGAGAAGACCAGCTTCCGCCCGTCCGGCGACCACCCGTGCACCCAGTTGCCCGATTCCTTGCTGAGCGGCACCGGCTTCCCCCCGGCGATGGGGATCGTCCAGATCGGCCCGCTCGTGAACGCGATCGTCTTCCCGTCGGGCGAGACGGCGTGGTTGACGTCGATCCCGCCGACCGAGCCCGTGTCGATCGGCCGAGGTTCCCCGCCCGCGACCGGCACCCGCCAGAGCCGGCCCCCGCCGTTGACGATCAGCGACCGGCCGTCGGGCGTCCACTCCGGCGCCGCGAACCGATGCGGCGAGTCGAGCACGACCTTCGGATCGGAGCCGTCGAGCCCGACGATCGTGATCCGGCTGCGGGTCGCCGTATAGCCGACCCACGGTCTCTCCTGGCCCCGGCCGCTGGAGGCGAGGAATGCAAGGAGGAAAGCGAACCACGCGGCGAGAGATCGATCGAACATCGCAGGACAACCCCCGGGAACGCGGGATGGGTCAAGGGTTCCTGCTATTTTGTCATAGACATACCCGTCCAGGTCAACCCGCGGCCGCCGGGCGTGCGACACCGACTGTCTTGCCACGCCGGCCGGCGAAGGCGATCCGTCCGCGCCGGGAACGGGCGCGATCTCATGGACGAGGCAAACAGAATCCCATATTCAGTATAGCTTACTGGACTTCATGTCGTTCGAACGGCAGACTGGTGGGGATGATCCGCAGGGGACTCCGACCGGGTTGCGAGGGCCGCAAACAAGGCCGGTGATTGGCGCGATTCAGACGCGACGTGCACGCGAGGGTAGCATCGGCATGAAGTCTCGATACTGGCGAGGCCTGCCTGGACGGGCGGGGTGGGGCGACCGGGGTGCGCCAGGGAGGGCCCTCCGCGCCGGGCGGCACGCATGCCTGCCGGGGCTGGACGAACTGGAGGCGCGGATCACGCCCAGCGCCAACCTCGCGATCAGCGACATCGCAGTGGTCGACCAGAACGCCCAGCCTCTGTCAACGATCAACGTCGGCGAATGGGTCTACATCAAGGTCGATTTCACCGCACAGGACCTGCCGGGCAATGCCTCGTACCGGATCGCGTTCACGGTGAATGGCCTGACGAAGGACACGGGCTACGTGACCTGGGGGGCCGGCGCGTCGGGGACGAACAGCGAGTGGGGCTACTGGGGCACGTTCCTCGCCTGCCCGGGGACGAACCAGTTCTCGGTCACCCTCGACCCGGACCAATCGGTGGCCGAATCGTCCTACGCTGACAACTCGCTGAGCTCGAGCTTCGATGCGGTGCCCCCGGCGACGTCCGGGTACATGTCGTACAGCGTGGCTCAGATCCGCTCGGCGTACGGGATCAACAGCATCCCCGCCTTCGGGACGACGCCTGCCGACGGCACCGGGCAGACCATCGCCCTGGTCGAGGCCGGCAACGAGCCGACCATTCTCTCGGACCTCGACAGTTTCGACCAGGCGATGAGCGTGTCATTGTCCTCGTCCGAGTCGATCTATCAGCAGTACGGGGCCGCGTCGTCGTTCGCGAACGTCTACAACCAGTCGGGCGCGAACATCACGGCCGACATCGCCAGTAGCGGCAGCAACGGCGTTCCCGCCGAGGACCCGACCGGTCACTGGGAGGGCGAGGAGACCCTCGACGTCGAGTGGGCGCACGCCATCGCGCCGGGGGCGAGGATCGACATCATCGAGGTGAACGACGACTCCAACTGGCCGACCAACCTCCTCATCGGCGAAAAGCTCGCCGCGAGCCTGCCGGGCGTCACATCGATCTCGAATAGCTTCGGCCTGACCGAGTGGAGCGGCGAGACGTCGTACGACTCGTCGACCTTCGTGACCCCGGCCAATCACCCCGGCGTCACGTTCCTGACGGCCAGCAACGACAACGGGGCCGCCGTCTACCCGTCGCCCCCCTCGAACCCCGCCCCGGGCGTCGGGAACAACGGGTATTATCCCGCGACCTCCCCGAACGTGGTCTCGGTCGGCGGCACGCAGCTCGCGCTCCAGAACGACGGCTACGGCAGCGAGACCGCCTGGAGCTTCCCCTCGCCGGCCGACACCACGAACTACGGCGGCCCGGGCTTCCTGCCGACCGGCTCGTGGGCGTCGCAATCGGGCGGGTTCAGCGGGACCGTGGGCGTCGCGGCGGGCGGTTCGTCGGCCTTGGGGTCCTGGACGATCCCGATCACGGCCACGAACACCGGCTGGGGAACCGAGGTCTCCGCGACGTGGGTGCCCGTCGCCGGTGCGGCGACGAACGCGACCTACACGGTCTACGACGGCACTCCGGCGAGCGGGACGATCCTGGGGACCGTCACCGTCGACCAGAGCAAGGCCCCGGCCGGCACGAGCGACGGAGGATCGCAGTTCCAGGAGCTGGGCGTCTTTTTTCCGACGCTCTCCTCCAGCGGCGACGGCACCCTGACCGTCGTGCTGAACGCCGCGACTGCCAACGGCCAGGTCGTCGCCGACGCCGTCGGCGCCGCCCAGGCCTGGGCCAGCACCGGCGGCCCGACCCCCTTCGAATCGGAGCCGGCGTACCAGAAGCCCTTCCAGAACACCGGATACCGGGTGACGCCCGACGTCTCGTTCGACGCGAGCCAGAATAGCGGCGTCGACCTCGACTTCCGGGGCAACATGGGCAACGGCGCGTTCGGGACCAGCCTGAGCAGCCCCTGCTGGGCCGGGCTGATCGCGATCGTCAACCAGGGACGCGTGTACTACGGCGGGACCTCGCTGAATAGTCCGGCCGACCCGACGCAGACCCTCGAGGCCCTGTACAGCCTGCCCGCGAGCGATTTCCACGACATCACGACCGGCTACAACGGCTACAGCGCCGGCACGGGCTACGACTTCGTCACCGGCCGGGGGTCGCCGATCGCCAACCTCCTCGTCCCCGACCTGGTCTCGTACGGCCTCGCCACGAAACTGGCCGTCACCACGGCCCCGCCGTCGAGCACCACCGCCGGCGCGATCTTCAGCCTGAAGGTCAGCGCCGAGACCAGCCTCGGCACCGTCGTCACCGGCTATTCCGGCAGCCTCACGATCGCCCTGAGCGCCGGGCCCAATGGGGCCTCGCTCGGCGGCACGCTGACCCAGCCGGTGGTCGACGGCGTGGCCACGTTCTCCGACGTGGTCCTCGACCAGGCCGGGAGTGGCTACCAGCTCAGGATCACCGGCGGCAACCTCACGCCCGCGACGACCGGCTCCATCCGCGTGACCCCGGCCGCCGCGTACCAGCTCGCCGTCACGACCCAGCCCTCGACGACCGCCACGGCGGGCCAGGCGTTCGCCGTCCAGCCCGTGGTCGCCGAGGAGGACAGGTTCGGCAACGTCGTGACCGGGGACAGCAGCAGCCAGGTGTCGGCGACGCTGGCGACCGGGGTCGGGCCGCTCCAGGGCACCGTCACGGCCAACTTTGTCCGGGGGATCGCGACCTTCACCAACCTCGCCGATAACACGGCCGAGACCATCAGCCTGGAGTTCACGAGTGGGAACCTCCAGGGCCACTCCGACTCGATCGTCGTCGCGCCCGGCCCGGTGGCGGCGCTGGTGCTCGACCTGGCGCCTCCGTCGACCGCCGTCGCCGGGCAGGCATTCACGGCTCAGCCCGTGATCTACGAGGAGGATCGGTACGGCAACGTGCTGACCGGGGATAACAGGACGGTCGTCACCGCCGCGATCGGCCAGGGCGCCGGACCCTTGCTGGGGACGGCGCAGGCGACCGTCCTCGGCGGCATCGCCACGTTCTCGGACCTGGCCGACACGACGGCCGGGACCATTACCCTGTCCTTCAGCATTCCGGTGGCCGGGGTCCAGGCCGTCACCTCCGGCGCGATCGCGATCCGCCCGGCGGCGGCCAGCAAGCTCGTCCTCGACCAGGGGCCGACCGACGTCACCGCCGGTTCGGCGATCAGCCCCGCCGTCACGGTCGAGGTCGAGGACCAGTACGGCAACGTCGTGACGGGCGACACGTCCTCCGTGACGCTCACGCTCAACGGCGGGACGTTCGAGGGCGGCGGCAGCACCGCGACCGCGGTCGTGGCAAGTGGCGTGGCGACCTTCGGGAATCTTAAAATCGACGCGGCCGGGAGCGACTCCCTCACCGCGAGCGATACCGAGGTGACGTCCACAATCACAAGCGGAAGCTTCAAGGTCCGCCCCGCGGCCGTCAGCCGGCTTGTCGTCCAGACTCAGCCCTCAATGACCGCAACGGCCGGCGTGGCGTTTGCGGTCCAGCCCGTCGTCGCGGAGGAAGATCGGTACGGCAACGTCGTGACAGGCGACAACACCACAGTTGTCACCGCCGCGATCGGCCATGGCGCCGGGCCCTTGCAAGGGACGGCGCAGGCGACGGTCTCCGGCGGCGTGGCCACGTTCGCCGGCCTCTCCGACACCGCGGCCGGGACCATCACGTTGTCCTTCAGCATCCCGGCCGCCGGAGTCGCTCCGGTGACCTCGGGGTCGATCACCATCAGCCCGGCGTCGGCCAGCCAACTGGCCTTCACCCAGCAGCCGAACGACGCCGTCGCGGGCTCCGCCATCAGCCCGAGCGTCGGCGTCGCAGTCGAGGACCCGTACGGCAACGTCGTGACCTCGGATGGCTCGACCGTGACGCTCAGCCTGAGCCCGGGCACGTTCGCGGGCGGCTCGAGCACAATCAGCGCGACTGCGAACGCGGGGGTCGCGACGTTCACCGGCCTCATCATCGACGCGACGGGGAACTATACCCTGGCGATGTCCGACGGCTCGCTCCGACCGCAAGGCACGGGCACCTCGTTCAAGGTCACCCCCGCGGCCGCTAGCCGGCTGGCGTTCGCCCAGCAGCCGACGAATGTGACGGCGGGATCGGCGATCAATCCGGCGCCGAGCGTCCAGGTGCTCGACGCGTTCGGCAACGTCGTGACCGGCGACACCTCGACGATCACGCTGACGCTCAATGGTGGGACCTTCGCCGACGGCTCGTCCATGGCGACGGCGGCCGCCTCGTCCGGCGTGGCCACGTTCCCCAGCCTGGTCGTCGACGCCGCCGGAAGCGACACGATCACCGCCACCGACGGCACGCTCCAATCCTCGGGCGCCAGCGGGTCGTTTACCGTCGCGCCCGCGACCGCAAATCATCTGGCGTTCCAGATCCAACCCTCCACGACGGCCGTCGCGGGCCGGCCATTCGCGACGCCGCCCGTGATCGTCGAAGAGGACAGGTACGGCAACATCGAGATCGGCGACTTCAGCACCGCGATCACCGCCTCGTTCGTCGGGAGCGACGGGACGCCCCAGGGCTCGGCCACGGCCATCGTGAACGACGGCATTGCGTCCTTCGCCGGCCTGGCCGACAACACGGCCGGGACCGCGACGATCTGGTTCACCGCCGCCAATCTGCCCGCGATCACCTCCGGCGCGATCGCGGTTAGCCCGGCGGCCGCGATCGCGCTGACGATCTCGGCCTCGCCGCCGTCGAGCGTCACCGCAGGCGTGGGGTTCGGCCTGAAGGTCGCCGCCGTGGATCCGTTCGGCAACATCGTGTCGACGACTAGCGACACCGTGACCCTCGCGCTGGACGGCGGACCCGAGGGGTCGGCGCTCGGCGGGCCGTTCACGGCCGACCTGGTGAATGGCATCGCCACCTTCACGGGACTGACGCTGGACAAGGCAGCCGCCGACTACCGGATCTCGGCCGCCGCCAGTGGCCTGGCGTCCGCGACGACGGATGCCTTCACCGTCGACGCCGGACCACCGGCCCGGCTGGTGATCCTGACGCAGCCCGGCCCCGACGTCACGGCGGGGAGCGGCTTCGGCCTGACGGTGGAGGCTCAGGACGCCCTCGGCAACGTGGCGACGTTGGATCACGGGAATGTGGTGGTCACAATCACCGGCGGCTCGCCCGGCCTGGACGGGACGACGACCGAGCCGCTGATCGACGGCGTCGCGACCTTCACGGGATTGACCCTCAGCGGGACGGGCGGCTACACGCTCTCCATCAGCAGCGGCGGACTCTCCACGTCCGTCGCCGGCACCGTGACCCCAGGCCCGACGACCACCTCAACGCCGAGCCCGACGCCCACGACCACACCGGCCGGCACGCCCCCCACGATCATCGGCGAGCAGATCCTCACGACCGGCAAGGGCAAGCACCGGCACGCGATCGGCCTGGAGCTTCGGTTCAGCGCGGCGATCGACCCGGCGCGGGCGCAGAATCCCGGCAACTACACCCTGACCGAGACGCTCAAACACCGGAAGAAGCAGATCGCCCACGCCGTCGCGATCCGGGCGCTGTACGACGAGGCGACGGACAGCGTGAGCCTGATGTTCGTCGGCCAGGCCCCGTTCAAGCAGGGTGGCCAGCTCGTCGTGAACGCCAGCCCCTCGACGGGGATCGCCGGCGCCTCGGGCACGGCGCTCGACGGCAATAATGAGGGGCTGCCCGGAGATAACGGGATGTTCGTGGTGCTGCCGAAGGCCCGCGGCATCATCCGGTAGCCATCGAGCCTCCGACCGGCCAGGGCGGTTGGGCGTCACTCGTCGCCCGCCGCCGTCATCCTCACGTCACCCAGCTCCTTCGCCCTGGCCGGCTGGGGCGTTGAGCCGTCGAGGGGCGGCATCGAGAAGTCGAGGGGCGGCATCGAGAAATCGAGGAGTACCACCCCGCTGCCATCGGACAGGCGATACCGATAGCCGGGCAGCAATCCCGCGACGCGAAACCGGCCCTCCGCGGTCGTCAGGATGCGCCAGGGAGAGTAGTTCCGCCACGCGCCCGACGGCCGTTCGTCGTCGATGCGGAACTGCACCTCCAGCTCGACGCCGGCCCGGGGACGACCGGCCGGGTCGACCAATCGGCCCATGACCGACCCGCCGGGTTGCATCCGCACCGTGACCGATCCGCCATTGTCCTTCGGAGGTCGGGCCACCCCGATCAGCCCAAGCTTCGGGTGCTGGAAGAGGACCTCCGCCGGCTTGCGGGGATCGAGTCCCTGGATGGTGAACTCGGGGGTCCTCATGCCCTCGGGATCCCACCACCTCAGCCCGGTCAGCCGACGCGCACCGGCCAGAGGCACGCCGTTCGGCCTGAGCACCGTCCCGGTGAAGGTCAGGCCGGGGTCGATCGAGATGTCTCGCTGCACCGCAATCGCGCCGCGGACCGGGTCGATCCGGGCGATCGCGGCGTAGTTGACCGGATGAGTCAGGGCGTAAGGAGCCGTGTCGAATGAGGTCTCCCTCGCGCCGTACTCGTCGTCCCGCTGGGTGGCCCGGAGGTAGTTGTCCAGGTAAATGACGGCGACCAGGCCCGGTCCCGGCAGACCGACCACGCGGTACGAGCCGTCCTCCTTCGCCCGGGCGCCGGAGTCGAGGAACGAGAACGTCCCGTCGAAGTTCGGGTAATCGCGCAGATTCGGGTTGCTGGACATCGCGAAGTATTCGACCGCTCCCCGCAACGGCCGGCCGGTGCGTTTGTCCGTGATCCGCCCCTCGATCCAGACGCCGCGCCTCAGGTCGATATCGGCGGTCACGGGATCAAGGCCGGGGCGATCGGGGATCTCCTGGAAACGACGGACATAGGGCTGGTCGTCGTTCGGAATGACCGCGATCCGGCAGCCTGCGCGTCGGGGCATGCCCGTCAGCCTGTAGCGGCCCTGGGCGTCGGTCGTGGTCCGGACCAGGTCGAACGCCAGGAAGTAGTCGGGGCGGACGGCCAGCGCGAGGCTCCGGATCGTGACGCCGGCGATCGGCCTGCCGGTGTCGTGGTCGCGGACCACGCCGACGATCGGCCGGGTCGGCGCGGCCGCGTGCCGGAAATCCGCACCATAATATGTGACGACCCGCTGCGGGTCGTTGGCCGCCATGCCGCCCGTGATCTCGGCGGCCTCGATCGGTGTGCCGGGCCGAGTGAGCATGTGAATGTGCTGGCTGGCGACCGTGGGCCCGTCCAGTTGCGCGGTGACGAGCCGGTTGCGGCCGATGCCGGTCAGGCGGAAGCGGCCCGAGGCATCCGTCGTGACGTTGAGCGGCACCGCGACGGTGAAGCGACTGAGGTACTGCTGCTCGAGGTCCAGGCGTACTCCCTTCTTGCCCCGCACCGCCTCGAGCCACGGCCCGAGGTCCTCGTCGGGAGCCGCGTTGATCTGCATCAGGCGCACGGTGACGCCCGCCACCGGCCTCCCTTCGAGGTCGATCACCTGGCCGTTGATCGGCACGTCGTCGCGGACCAGTCGGATCGTCAGGTCGTCCCTTTTCCCCTCGACCGGGGCCTTCACCCAGCCGACGCCGTATCCGGGCGCCAGGGCCGCGACGACGAGATACCGATCAGAAAACTCGGCCGCCGGCACGTCGAACTGGAAGCGGCCGTCCGGCCGGGTCGTCGCATACTCGGACGACGGGGACGGCACGTGGGGATAGCCCCAGGCGAGCGTCATGTAGAGCTTCGCGCCGGGGACGGGCTGCCCGTCCGGTGCGAGCACCCGGCCCCGCACCGTCACCCGGCCGGGTGGATCGAGCGCCCTCAATTCGTGGCGAGGGGCGTCGGCGTGGGCCGGCGTGGCCGCGGGCGGATCGGGCCGCCCCAACCCGAGGGCAATCGCCCCGACCGATCCGATGGCGAATACCGCGATCGCCGCGATCATCACCCTGGTCGCGATCAGGCTCCTGGTGAAGCCGGCCGCGAGTGCGGCGACGGCGGCCGGGGCCGCCTTGCCGGCCGCGGCGGATGCCGCCGTCCTGGCCCACGCAGGCGGGACCGCGGCCGCGACTGTAACAGACCTCGCCGAGTCCAGCACGGCACCCATTGCCACCGCCGTGACGCCCCGACGGACCAGCCGGACTCGGAGCTGCTGCCGGGCCTTCGCCAGCCGAGTCCGCAGGGTGGGCTCGGTCCATCGCAGTCGACTGGCCGCCTGCTCGTAGGTCAGGCCCCCGAGGTCGCAGAGCACCACCGGCAGCCGGTGCTTCTCCGGCAGCCGATCGACCTCGCCGTGCACGATGGCGGCGACGTCGGGGTCGGGGCGGCTGGGATTCACGACCGGAGTCGTCATGGCCGAGACCTCCGCTTCGCGTCGACGCCGCCGCTGCGACGAGGTCCCGGCCCTCACGGCGACGCGATACGCGACGCGATGCAGCCAGTCGGCCAGGGCGTCCCCGGCGCGGACCGACCGCGCCCGCTGGGCCAGGATGAGAAAGGTCGCCTGAAACGCGTCCTCGACATCGGTCTCGTGGCGCAGGACGGCGCGGCAGGTCGCCAGGACCATCGGGCCGTGGCGGGCGACCAGGACCTCGAAGGCGGCCTCATCCCGGGTGTCGGCATAGCGGGACAGGAGCTGACCGTCGCCCAGGCCGACCGCCGTGCCGTCCACGAACAGGTCGCGGAGGAATTGCCGGGTGCCGCCGGTTTCCAGGCTGCTCGCCATCGCTGGGAATCTCCTCGATTCGCTCGCACCCCGGCCGTCACACGCCAGTCGCCATGACGACCATCGCTTGCTACAGGAGAAGAGACACTCGCCGGCCGGGGCCTCTCGGGTTTTTTCTCGGAGATCCTGCGTCGACCAGGCGGAAACGAACGTGCCGTGCCACCCGTCACCTGCTTCGGGCCCCGAGAATTCGGGCGCTCTAACCCGGATATTTCACACGAGATTCGCGAGGCGGTATGGCGCGATGGCCTTACTTCTTGTAGGGTATGGGTTAAGCACAAGCCCCTCCCCTCCAAGAGCAAGGCCACCGCTATGACAGACTGTAACCGCGATCCTCTGG
>DAIDHB010000213.1 GCA_027452145.1 Planctomycetales bacterium | reverse complement strand
CCCCGCATCGAGGACTCTTGCGATGTTGGGGTGGTCCATCAGGGCCAGGGCCTGGCGTTCGGCCCCGAATCGTGCCAGGACCTGGCGGCTGTCCATGCCGGCCTTGATGAGCTTCAACGCCACCGTCCGCCGCACCGGCTGAGTCTGCTCGGCCATGTAGACCGTGCCCATGCCCCCCTCGCCGATCGGCTGCAGGAGCTTGTACGGGCCAATGACCGCACCGGACAACTCGGTCGGCGAGGACGAGGCCATCGAGGAGGTAGGCGAAGAGGGCGGGCAGTCGAGGAAGCTCCCGGCCTGGAAGTGGGCGTCGACCAGCCTCTCGACGCGACGACGCAGTTCCTCGTTCGTGCCGCAAGCGCGGGCGACAAACGCGGCCCGTTCCTCCCCCGAGGCGATCTCGATCGCGTCGGAGAAAATGGTGTCGAAGCTGGGGTCGTTGCGGGTCATGGTGATGTCCTGAGAACGTCGGTTCAAAGCACAGTGCGAGTTTCAGGACGAAGAGGGATCACTCCGGCCGGAATAATTATTTTCCCGAGCCCAGTTCCTCGCCATCGGACAGGGCGTCATAGAGCCAGGCGCGGGCGACGGCCCAGTACCGCTTGGCGGTGATCGGGGAGATGCCCAGGCACGCGGCTGCCTCCTCGACCGACAGGCCCGCGAAGTAACGGAGCTTGACCACCTCCGCCTTGAGCGGCTCCTGCCCGGCGAACCTGGTTAGCGCTTCGTCGAGGGCGAGCAGATCGTGGAACCGGTCCTCGACGGGAAGGACGACGGCGTCGAGCGGCATCCGCTTCCGATCACCGCCGTGCTTGGGCCGTCGCTTGCGGCGGGCGTTGTCGACGAGGATGCGGCGCATGGCCTCGGCGGCGGCGGCGAAGAAATGCCCCCGACTATTCCAGTCCTGGCCGCGATCGGGATCGAGCAGCTGGAGACACGCCTCGTGGACCAGGGCCGTGGCCTGGAGCGTCTGCCCGGGCTGTTCCTGGGCCAGCTTCTGCGCGGCGAGCCTGCGTAGTTCGTCGTAGACCAGCGGCAACAGTTGCTCGGCGGCCTGGGGATCGCCCCGCTCGATCGCCGAGAGGATTTGGGTCACGTCTTTCATCGAAGGCGCTGCCCCGGTCCATTCGCTCGCGACGCGGTGGCGGCTTATCCCGGAGCCCCGTGGCCCCGATTTGATCTGGATGAGTGTGCCATGGGGCGAGGACGACCAGGCTCAAGAGTAAGCCCTGGGTCCAGAACAAGATAGGGGGGGTGTCATTTCGCCGAACCGGCCGCGAGGCGGCACACCTACCCCGTGGCGACTCAACTTCGATCGATCTCAAACCTCCGGCGTCGGCGCCAAATGGCGGCTGGTGACACGACCGTTGGGTCTACCCCGAATCACGGGGTCTTGAGGCCCTGACGGACGAAGTTCTACCCACTCGGTTCGGAGAAAAGCCATTATTTTCCGTCCCGCGGAAATCCGCGGTACATTATTTTCCGGCCCGGCGGAAATCCGTGTTTGACCGGCGACGGTCACGGCGATCGGGGGACCATCCCCTCGGCGGCTTCGAGATGCCGACGCGCTCTTTCCAGCCGTTCCGCGGGGTCGTAGCGATAGCCGGCGACGCGGCGGTAATGGACGCTCGTCCGCAGGTGGGCCTCGGCCATTCGATCGGCGTCCAGGCCGAAGTGCTGTGCGCAGGCGGACGGGTCGAGGGGCAGCGGGATCGGACGGGCCGATGGGAAGATCCGCCGCGCCTGGATCTCGCGGAGCACCGCGCCGGCCAGGGCGGTGTGCCCGGCCAGCGTCGGATGATGGGCGTCATCGATGACCACGTCGCCGATCAGTCCCGTCGGGCTGATCGCGGCCAGTTCGCGGCGGCCGTCGATCAGGATACAGCGCGGATGGCGGCGGGCGACCTCGCGGTAGGCGTTGCGAAACGGCGACGGGCACCGGATCGGCAGGCCGTCGTGATCGAGTGCGGCGAGGTAGTGCTCGCCCGCCTCGGCCGTCTCCCCCGTGCCCTCCAGCAGCCGCGCCAGGCGGAAATGGGCCTCGGCGAACTCCGGGAACCGGCCCAGGATCGCGGTGTAACCGGCGGCGGCTCGATCCGGGTCGGTGGGTTCCGCCGCCCGGGCGGTCGTGAACGTGTCGACCAACCAGCGGCGATCGGCGCGGGTTGCCCAGGTCGGCAGCGTCGAGCGGCTGGGCTCGAAGCCCGCCTCATTGGCCGGCGGGATGATCAGGATCGGCAGGGCGCCGATGCCTTCGCAATAGGTTACGAGGGTCTCGAGCCGGCGGCGGAAGTCGGCCAGGATGTCGGCTGCCTCCGACGGGCTGCAAAGCGGTGGGTCGATCAGCGAATGATGGCCCGTCAGCGGCGGCGCATCGAGGCGGGTCCGGCTGATGACCTCGTACGCCAGCCGGCAGCAGGGCGACAGCAGGCTGGCGCGATACGCCCGGCGGAGCAGCCAGCTCGACGGCTCCTCGTCGAGGCCGAGGTCGCGCTCCTCGCGGCCGTTCTCGAACCGGGCGATGAACTCATTATGGCCCGAGTAGATGATCACGGCATCCGGCCGGCGCCGGATCGCGGCGAGCTTGAGGTGCTGCTTCTCCAGGCTCTCGCCCAGCCAGGCGAGGATCTGGCACTCGAACCGGCGATCGGGGACGGCCTGCCCGAGCTGCCAGGCGACGATCTGGCCGACCGACAGCCAGGGCCGATACGGCTCGCCCAGCGCGCTCGAGCCGCCCAGCACGACGATCCGGTACTCTCCCGGCGGCGACGGCTCGAACCTTGTCGGCAGCGCCGGCATCCGGTGCAGCCAGCCGCGCCACGCGGCCGAGCCGATCTCGAGGACGGCCAGCGCGACCAGGCAGGCCGCGCAGGCGGCGAGGCCGCGGAGCAGCCCGCGACCGGTCCGCCCGCCGGATCGCCGCCGCGACCGCGACGCCAGGAGCACCAGGAGCGGCGTGCCGACGACCGCGGCCAGCGCGAGCGCCGAGTAGGCGATCAGCACGACCCGGAACATCACCTCGAAGATGACCCGCCGCGCCTCGGGCGACAGGACGCGGAACCAGTCGGGCAGCACCGACGCGAGCAGAACGGTCAGCGCGACGATCACCGCGATCGCGGCCAGCCGGACCGCCGTGAAGATCCGACGCGCCCACCGCGCGCGCTGGTCCTCGGCGGTCTGTACACCCGCCGTTTCGACCGTCGTCGCGGTGCTCGTCGTCTCGTCGCTCATCGAGAGACCCGGATTTCCAGGGGGACCTCCAGGCTGGCCGGCGCCAGGCAGAGGCGATCGTTGCACGCCTGGTAACGGAGCCGGAACACCAGGCGCAGCGGGCCCGGCCCCGCCGCGTCGGCCACGCGGACCCGCGCCGCGATCCGGATTGTTCCCTCGTAGAGCCCGACCTTGCCAGGGCCCGTCGAGGCCAGCACGCGCGTCTCGCCGGCCGGGTACTTCACCGAGACCAGTTCGGCCGACCGCGCCGAGGACGGGTCGAGCGCCAGGGTCGTCGGCTTCATTTCGGGGGCGCCGGTCGGATTGGCGTAGAGGTGCCAGCCCTCGGCGATCGTCAGGGTGATCGTGGCGTCGAGCTCGCCGCCGGGGGCGATCGTCGCAGGGGCATTGGCGGCCCTGGCCGCGGTCGCGGCGACGACCTTTGATTCGGCCTCGTCCGGGCTCGCCGCGACGGGTCCCGGCGCCGGATGGCCAGGGCCGGAATCGCCCTTCGCGTCGAGATAGCGCTCGAGCCCGACCAGCATCATCGGCATCGCGTAGGGGAGCCGGGCCATCGGCGTGGCGAAGGCATTGAGTGCCCTGGCGGCGCGGTCGCGGTACGACGATTCGCCGGTGATCCGGTGGAGCTCCAGCAGGTCGAGGACTGCGACCGTGTTGCCGCTGGGGATCGCGTTGTCGAACGAATCCTTCGGCCGCGCCAGCAGGCTCTCGTGGCCGTCGGCCGTGAAGAAGAAGCCGCCGTCCTTGCGGTCCTCGAAGTCGGCGATCATCCGATCGGCCAGGGCGCGCGCCTCCTTCAGCCATCGGCCATCGCCAGTCGCGGCGTGCAGCCTGAGCAGCCCGTGGGCGAGGAAGGCGTAGTCCTCGAGATACGCGCCCAGCTTCGCGGTGCCGGCGCGATAGGTGCGCAGGAGCCGGCCATCCGAGGTGCGCAGGCGCTTCAGGACGAACTCGGCGGCGGACTCCGCGGCGCGTCGGTATTCCTCCTTGCGGAGGACGCGGTAGCCGTCGGCATACGCCGCGATCATCAGGCCGTTCCAGGCCGTCAGGACCTTGTCGTCGCGCAACGGGGCGGGCCGCCTGTCGCGGACGGCCAGCAATCGCGCCCGTAGCGGCGCCAGCCGCCTTTCCAGCTCGTCGGGGGAGATCCCGAGCGCCCTCGCCGGCTCGTCGCGGTCCTGGGGTTCGGTCAGGACGTAACGCCCGCCCTCGAAGTTCGGCTCGCCGGTGAGGCCGTAGACCTTCAGGAAGGCCGCGGCATCCGGGCCTTCGCCCAGGGCCGACTTCACCTCGTCGCGGGTCCAGACGTAGTACGCCCCCTCGCCGGCCTTCGTCTCGGCGTCGAGCGAGGAGTAGAATCCGCCCTCGGGCGCGGTCATGCTGCGGACCACGAAGGCAAAAGTGGCCTCTGCTTCGGCCCGCCAGCGCGGGTCGCGGGTCAGCTCGAATGCCGACAGGTGCACCGAGGCGAGCTGCGCGTTGTCGTACAGCATCTTTTCGAAATGGGGCACGGTCCACGAGCGATCGGTCGAATAGCGGTGATAGCCGCCGGCCAGGTGGTCGCGGATGCCGCCGCGGGCCATCCGGTCGAGCGTCAGGCGCACCATCTCGAGCGGCTCGCGCGTCGGGTTCACGACCTCCGGTACGTCCTGCCGCCCGCCCGCCGCGGCTTTCCGGCGGAAGTGACGGTCGAGCAGGAAGACGAGGTTCGCCGGCTCAGGGAACTTGGGGCGGCGGGGATTCGTCGGGTTGTAGCCGAACCCGCCGTGGACGGGGTCGTACTGCTCGGCCAGCTCGGCCTCGCCTCGATCGGCCCAGTCGCGCGCCAGCGGCATCCCGCGCCGGGCTTTTTCGGCCTGGAGCCGGCGGCGGACGGCTTCGGTCAGGGCGTCGGCTGATTTCTCGATCTCGGGCCGTTCCTTGTCCCAGGCCTTCGCGATCGCGCCGGCCAGGGTGAGGAACCCGGAGGATCCGTCGCGATCGCGGGGCGGCAGGTAGGTCACGCCGAAGAAGGGCCGGCCGTCGGGCGTGAGGAACATCGACATGGGCCAGCCGCCGCCCCCCGGGCCGATTGCCTGGAGCGCGGTCATGTAGATCTGGTCGACGTCCGGGCGCTCCTCGCGGTCCACCTTGATGCAGACGAAGTGCTCGTTGAGGAACCGGGCGATCGCGGCGTCCTCGAAGCTCTCGCGCTCCATCACGTGGCACCAGTAGCACGAGCTGTAGCCCACCGATAAGAAGATCGGCTTCTTCTCGGCCTTCGCCCGGTCGAACGCCTCGGGGCCCCAGGGATACCAGTCGACCGGGTTGTGGGCGTGCAGGAGCAGATACGGGCTGGTCTCGCGTGCCAGGCGATTGGCCGGCCTGGGCTGATCGTCGGCGGCAATCGCCCGGCCGAAGCCGGCGCACACCACAACCAGGAGAACGAGACGCCATGGGTAAGACGACCGATTCGACGCGGGCATCGCTGGTTCCTTCGCGGGTTCGCCCTGACCGTTGGGGTGCGGATTGCGGTGGGATGTCACGCGCTCTGGTCCGGGCTCGGGCATGCAATTCGGTCGGGCCGTCTTGCCCGACGCCCCGGCTCCGTCGGGCAGGATTGCCCGACCTACTTGAAGACCTTTTCTGCCAGGGTTCATAGTATCGCATCTCACCGGCTGGGCGACGCAGGGCGAGGGCCGTCGTGCTTCTGGAGGTGCCGGCGGCGCTGGAACCACTCCTCGGGCGTCAGGATCCCGACGGCCTCGTTGGTGGCGAGCTCCAGGCCGCAGAGCGTCTGGATCCGCAGCATCGATTCCGCCGGCGAGTCGGTCAGTGCGGGCGGGGTGGGCCAGACCCGTGCCTTGCCGTCCTGGCAGCCGGTGACCAGGCGGCGCCCGTTGGGGGAGAACGCCAGCACCGTCACCGAATCGCCGTGCCGGAGCGCCGGCCCCAGGGGACGGCTCGTGGCGACATCCCAGAACCGGGCGGTCTCGTCTGCGCCGGCCGTCGCGACCGTCTTGCCGTCCCGGCTGAAGGCCACGTCGCTGACCCACGCCTGATGCGGCAGAGGGGCGCCGATCGGCTCCGTGGTCGCGGCCCGCCAGACCTGCGCCGTGTTGTCCTTGCTGCCGGTGACGATCATCTCGCCGTCGGGGCTGAATGCCGCGCGGACCACTGCGTCCTGGTGCTTCATGGGCTTGCCGATCGGTACGCCCGAGTCAACCCGCCAGAGCCGGGCCGAGCGGTCGGCGCCGGCCGTGAGGACGTGCTTGCCGTCGGGGCTGAACGCCAGGTTCTGGACCATCCCGCCGTGGCGGAAGACGTGCCGGACCTGCCCGTCGGCGGTCCCCCAAAGCTTGACGACCCCGTCGGAGCTGCCGCTGAGGGCGAGCGTGCCGTCAGGGCTGAAGGCGACGATGCTGACCGGCTGGTCGTGCTCGATGCAACGCTCGACGCGAGGCCCGCCCGGGCCGAGGGCCCACAGCCGCGCGAATGTGTCCTCGCAGGCGGTCAGCACGCGGCCGCCGCGCGGGTCGAGGGCGACGGCGTGCACCCAGCCGTCGTGGCGCAGCGGAGGACCGAGCTCCTTGCCGCCGGCGACGTCCAGCAGCCGCGCCGTCCCGTCGATGCCGGCCGTCGCGACGGTCCGGCCGTCCTTGCTGAAGGCCGCCGCCGTGACCATCCCCCTGTGCTTCAATCTCGCCACGACCTCGCCGGTGGAGAGGTCCCAGACCCGGACATCCCCGTCGGCCTGGAAGTCCCTGGGCTTGGTGCCCGTGACGGCGAGCCGGCCGTCCGGGCTGACTATCACCACGCCGACCGGCGCGCGATGGGCCACCTCGAGGCGGCGCGGGCGGTCGGTCCCATGCCGGCGGAACTGGAACACGCCGTCGTCATCGCCGGTGACGATGTGGTGCCCGTCGGGGCGGAACGCCGCGGCCCCGATGATCTGTCGGTGATAGGCGGCCGGTCCGAGGCCGAGGCCGGTCTTCACGTCCCACAGCCGGGCGATCTTGTCGTAGCCGGCCGTCAGCAGGGATCGGTCGTCGGGGCTGAAGGCGACCGTGCGCACCCGGCCGGTTGACGACAGGGTATGGATGACCTCGAGGCTCGCCGCATCCCAGATCCGGACTGAGCCTTCCGCGTCGCCCGTCGCCAGCATCCGGCCGTCGGGGCTGAGGGCCGCCACGACCACGTCGGAGACCTGATGGCCGGCCGGCGGCCTCCGGAGGGCACCGGTCGCGGCATCCCAGAGGCGGATGGCGCCGCGGCGGGTCACGGTGACGATCGTCCGATCGTCCGGGGTGAAGGCGGCCAGCCGGACGGGGTCGTCGTGTTGCAGCACCGTCTCCAGCGGCCGGCCGTTGTGGGCGGCGTTCCAGAGCCTCACCATGCCGTCGGATCCGCCGGTCGCGAGGATCTTGCCGTTGTGGCTGTAGGTGACGGAGAGACTGAGCTGGCCGCCCGCGTACGACTCGCCGCAGAACTCGGCCGCGCCGAGGTGCCAGTATCGGATGCGGCCATCGTGGCAGGCGATCGCCAGCACCTGGCCGTCGGGGCGGAACGCCAGCGCCTGGACGGCGGCGCCGCACTCGATCGGGTCGCCGAGCGGCTCGGCTGCCGGGCCCTGGCAGATCCGCACCGTGGTCCCCGCCAGACTGCCGACCGCGACCAGCCGGCCGTCGGGGCTGAAGGCGATCGCTGGGTGGAACCCGCCGTGCCGGCGCTCGGCCTCCAGCGGGTCGAGCTCGGCCTGCCACGCCGCCAGGTTCCTGCCCAGGACGCGGTCGAGGTCCTCGGAGCCCTCGGGCACGGTCGACCGGCCCCGGGCCAGCAGCAGCAGGCCGTGCGCGACCTCGCCGCGCTCGCACAGGGACAGCCCGCGGTCGAGGTAGTTCTCGGCCAGGCGCCGGCTGGTCTCGCGCAGGGCAATTCGGATCTGCTCGTTGTAATGTTTCTCGCGGATCGCGTAGACGACGGCCCCGACCGCGGTGAATCCCACGAGGAAGGCGATCGCCGCGAGCGCTCCGGCCAGCTTCCTGTTCCGCAGCGCCCAGAGCCAGGCCCGCTCCAGCCGGCCCACGGGCCGCGCGAGGCACGGCTCGCCCTTGAGGTAGCGGCGCAGGTCGGCGGCCAGCTCGCCGGCCGTCGCATACCGCCGCGACGGCTGCTTCGCCAGCGCCTTGAGGCAGATGGTCTCCAGGTCGCGCGGGATGCGGTCGTTGATCCGCCGAGGCGGCCGCGGGTCCTCGTGCAGGAGCTGGTGCACGATCATCGTGTGCGAGCCCCGGAACGGCAGCTCGCCGCAGAGGAGCTGGTAGAGCATCACGCCCAGGCTGTAGACGTCGCTGCGGCGGTCGACGAAGTGCGCGCCGCCCGCGGCCTGCTCGGGGCTCATGTAGGACGGTGTGCCGACGATCTCGCCGTCCCTCGTCATGATCGTGTCGGCCTCGGGGCGTACCGCCAGCCCGAAGTCGACGACGATCGGCCGGCCGGGCAGGCTCGAGGCCCCGTCGTCCGCGAGAGTCGCGTCGGCCCGGGGGTTGCCCCCGGCCGCGGCCCCGGCCCGTTCCGCGAGCTCCATCATGATGTTGGCGGGCTTGATGTCGCGATGGACCAGCCCGTGCTCGTGCGCGTGGTCGAGCGCCTCGGCGATCATGGCGATGAGGATCGCGCTCTCGCGGAACGTCAGCCGGCGCCGCTCCAGGACGACCTTGAGCGACGCGCCCTCGATGAAGTCGGAGACCAGGACCGGGAGGTCCTCCAGCGTGACGATCTCGTACAGCCGCACGATCCCCGGGTGGCGGAGCTGCGCGGCGACCCGCGCCTCTCGCCCGACGCGCTCGACGTCCAGCCCGCTCTCGGCGGCGTGCTCGTGGGGGATCTTCAGGGCGACGATGCGATCGAGCTGGGTGTCGCGGGCGCGCCAGACCGCGCCGAACGAACCCTGGCCGACCCGCTCGAGCAACTGGAAGCGGCCGAGGACGCGGATCTCGTCGAGCGCCGACGGCTGCCGCATCCGCGCCAGGCGGAACGAGTTGCCGCACTTCTCGCAGCGGACGCCGCCGCCGTGCTCGTCGATTGTGGAGACCGAATGGCGGCAGCACGGGCAGATCAGCCGGTCCGCCCCGATCCTCTCCGTCGGGTCGAGGAGTCCCTGCGTCGAGCCGAGGTCGGCGCCCGGGGACGTGGCCGTGCCGGTCGTCTCGGGCCCGAGGGTCGGGGTCCGGTGGTCGTCGTTCATGGAGCCCTCCCGGCCGGTCCCGCGACCATCCGGGCATCGGTCGCGAGGTCCGACACGCGCCGGCCCTCGCGATCGTGCAGGAGAGTCCCCGCGGCCCGCGGGACTCGCGTACCCCCCGGCCCTCCGCGCGGCCGGAGGGGGCCGATGAGCCTATGCTACGCGAGTCCGACGCTCGAATCCAGGACGGCTCCCGGCACCGAGGTCCCTGGAGACCCGGAATTCACCGCGAAATCCGGGAAACCCTCGGAAATGAGCCGGGACGATCGTCCCGATCGCCCCTCGATTTTGCCATCTTTGCGCCCTCCGCGGGAGCACTCCTCGACGTGTCGCTTTCGGGGCAGGTCGACGGCATCGAGGCCGCCCTGGTCGCTCTTACGAAGTTAGCGGAGGGCAGTCCCCCTGCTTCCACGTGCTGTTCGAATACTGGGCGCACTGCGTCTGGGTCAGGTTCGCCGTCTGCCCGCCGGGGTAGGTGCAGCAACCCACCGGGATCGGCTGGGTACCCTGCGCAGCCCGCTCGTCCGCCTTCTGGTCATCGGCGACCCTGTCGCCCAGCACTTTCACGAAGGTGTTCAGATCCCCGGCGATCGCCTTCGTCAGATTTCCGAGGAGCAGATTGACCACCATCAGCACGTCGCCGCCATCGCCGACGGCGTCCAGGATCTGCTCGCCGTGCTCGGCCGTGACCCGGGCGTGGTAGTTCACATTGTGGAGCGTGAACGCCACTTTCACCAGGACCGGCACCTGCACCGGCTGGTAGATCGCCCCGCAAAGTTCCTGGACCGCCTGGCAGGCCGCCACGTCGGCGTGGGTCAACAGCCGGAGGGAAACCGTCAGCGGATCATCGGTCCCCGGGACGGTGGTCGTCCTCGATTCTTCATTCGCCATCGATTGAAGTCCTCGGAGTGGCGTCGAGATGGGTGACGGGACACATGGTGGTGCCCACTATACCATCCGAATCCGCACCTGACTCCACGACGATCGTATTTTTTTCCCCGACCCGCGACTCGATCGCGCGGGCGCGGGCCGGCCGGCGCGCGGGGCACCGGCCTTGCGACCCCTCGGTTGGGCCGTTTCGCCCCGCGGTCGATCAGGCTCCGTCGGAATGCGCCGCCTCGCCATGGCGGGAGCCGAGAGGAGCGGCGGGCGCCAGCCGATCGCGGCCGTGGCCATGACCATGACGGCCGTCCCCCTCGATGGGACGGCCCGACTCTTCCTGGCCCTGGTCCTGGTTCATGACCGGCTTGACGGCCTCGCCGTATTCCTCGACCAGCTTGCCGCCGAGCCAGGCGGTGTAGAGCGAGAGCGCCCCGCCCGCCAGGCCGAGCAGTCGGGCCATCGAGCCGGTCCGGCGGCCGGCGGCGTGATCCCGGCTGCGGAGGACATAGCTGGTGAAGAACAGCGTGCCCACCACGGCGTTGCCCAGCCCGTGGGTCGTCGCGACCGAGTGATTCGGCTCGCGATCCGCCGGGATGTAGCCGTAGTCGCGGATGCCGGTCAGCATGGCGCCGGCGGCGCCGACCAGGCCGATGCCCATGCTCAGCCGCGCCGCGTCATCGAATCGCTCGCCGCCCGTCACGCCGCCCAGCACATCGCAGACATTGCTGACGGCGAACGCGCCCAGCGGCAGCGAGACGATCGCGGGATGAGGGCTGTGTCCCAGGATCTCCTCGGTCTTGTCGATCGCAGCGGTAATGGGGTCCATCTCTTCGGCTCCTGACCAGCTCTGGATCCTGTCGCCGGCCGCCGGCGGGAATCGACCTTCCGGCGCGTCTCGCGCCGCGGCCGGATCGGTTTCCGCGGGGCCTTCCGGTCCCCGCCTGCTCGTCCTTTCTCGCATATTCCGGGCCGGTGCCGCCGCCGGGGATTTCCGGCAGGAGGTTGGTGGACCCGGCCGCCTGCCTGGTAGAATCGCCACCTCCTGTCGGATTCCCGTCTCTTATGTCGCGAACTGCGGGGTGATCCCATGGTCCCCATCGGTCAGCCGTACCGTCCGGCCGGGTCGCTCGACGTCCGGTCGATCCTGATCACCGTCATCCTGGGCGTGACGGCCGCGGTCATCGGCGCGGCGGTCGTCTGGCTGTGGGAACGCAGCCCGATCCCGACGTTCGTGGTGGTCACGCATTGCGTCCAGGGAATGTTCGTCGGCGGCGTGATGGCCTTCGCGGTCGGCCGGTTGCGGATGCGCACACCCACCCTCATCGCCGTGGTCGGGTTCGCCTGCGGATTGCTCAGCGTGTTCTTCGTCCACTACGGCCATTACGTCAGCATGGTCACCTCGGCCGCCTCGGAGCTCCGCGTCCAGGTCGCACAGGATCCGACGATCCCCGAGGCTCGCCGCAAGGAAATGCTCGACAAGCTCGACACCGACCCGGCGAGCGTCGTCGACAAGCTGCTGGCCATGAGGACGGGTCATGCCGGGTTCATCGGGTCGCTGTTTCTGCGGAACGAGCAGGGCTTCACGATCAAGGGTCAGCACCATACCGGGACGTTCGTCTGGGTCCTCTGGGGCTTCGAGGCCCTGATTGCGGCCCTGGTCGCCGCGAGCGTGCCCGGCGCCGTCGCGAGCCGGGCCTACTGCGAGGACTGCGGCTACTGGTGCGACAAGCCGACCGACCTGATCACGCTGCCCGCGGCGGTGTCCGAGGACATGCTCCAGGCCCTGCGCGAGGACCACCCTGCGCGGGTCGCCGAGCTGCGCTCGAATCCGCCGCCGTTCGACGAGTCCGGGTTCCTCGACATCGCGCTGCACAACTGCCCCGGATGCGACCTCTGCTTCGCCAACGTGACCCGGCGGTTCACGAAGAAGAAGGAGACGAAGTTCATCCCCGTCGTGAAGATGCTTCGCATCTCGCCCGAGGCGGCCGCCGCCCTGCGGGGCACGACGGACGCCGTCGGTGCCACGGACCAGGTCGAGCCCGAGGGCCAGGAAGACGACCAGCCCGAGGCCGATCCGTTCCCGCAAGAGGTCGCCGGCGACTGGCACGGCGAGCACGGCCAGCCGAGGACGCCCGCCTGATCGACCGCGACACGTCCTGATCGACCGCGATACCCCAGACAACCCGTGGGTGGATGGTTTTTCGGGCCCTGGGATGATCCGACCGGGGCTCGTTGCCCGATCGTTGGTCGGGAATCCACTTTTGATGGCGGATGCTGGCGCGCGGACTGCATGGAAGTCCATCGAGTGGCCTGCGACGGCCCCGGGCCGCAAGACGAGCGGGCGGGCCGTCCGGGCGAGGCGACTCGCGCGCCGGGCGGCCGGAAGGACACGCGCGCCGCGGGGCCAATCGAAGTCACTGGACGGCCCGATGGCCGAGGGAATCGGACGTGGACGAGCAGGCGAACGTGCGGATCGTCGAGGGATTGTTCTCCTCCCTCGAGCGGGGCGACATCCGGGGCGTGCTCGACCGGCTCAGCGACGACGTCGAGTGGCGGATCGCCGCGCCGTCGGAACTGCCCCTTGCCGGCACCCATCACGGCCGCGAGGAGGTGGCGCGGTTCTTCCAGGACTTCGGCCAGGCCGCCGAGTTCGAGCTCTTCGAACCGCAGGAGTACCTGGCCAAGGGGAACAAGGTGGTCGTCCTCGGCCGCGAGCGGCAGCGGATCAAGGACTCGGGCCGGGTCGTCGAGACCGACTGGGCGATGGTCTTCGCCCTGCGCGACGGCTGCATCACCCGGTTCCGCAATTATGTTGACTCGCACACTGTGAACGGCGGCGGCGAGGGTTGAACCGGCGGCGGGAGCGGTTCTCGGCCGGGTTGGATGGCTTCGAGTCGAGGGGTTTGTACCGATAGAGTTCTCATCGGGAGGGCGAGCCTCCCGGCGAGCCGGGATAGGGTGATGTGGACGCGCCATCCCGGCTCGGCGGGAGCCTCGCCCTCCCACTCCCGCAACCGGCCCTCAGCTCAGCCCTCCGATCGGCGTACCGTGGTAGACCTGATGGGGGCGATCGAGCTCGTCGTGCCAGGCGGCCAGCGTGGGGATGCCCAGGGCGTGATAGATCGTCGCCGCCAGGTCCTCGGGTCGTTGCGGGTCGCTCACCGGGTGGCCGCCGATCCGGTCCGAGGCCCCGACGACGCGGCCCCCGACGACGCCTCCGCCGGCCAGCAGCACCGACTGCACCCGGCCCCAGTGGTCGCGGCCCGGCAGCTTGTACGCCGAGGGCAAGAGCGAGATCCTCGGCGTACGCCCGAACTCGCCAGCCATCACCACGAGGGTCGAGTCGAGCAGCCCGCAGCCGTGCAGGTCCTCCAGCAGCGCCGAGACCGATCGGTCCATCGGCGGCAGGAGGCGATCCTTCAGGTGCGGGAAGGCGTTGCCGTGCGTGTCCCAGGTCTCGTTGTTACCCAGGTTCACCTGCACCAGCGCGACCCCCGCCTCGACCAGCCGCCGGGCCATCAGCAGCGACCAGCCGAACGCGTTGCGGCCGTAGCGGTCGAGCTGCCTCGGGTCCGCGTCCGCCAGGTCGAACGCGCGGCGGACGCGCGCGTCGGTCAGCAGCGAGACGGCCGCCTGCCGGCGCGCGTCGAACTGTCCGACCCCGGCCGCGCGATCGAGGCCCGCGCGCCGGCCGTCGAGGTGGGCCAGCAGGCCCAGCCGGCCCGCAAGCCGGCCGCCGCCCAGTCCCTCGGGCAAGGTCAGGTCGGGGACCTGGAACCCCTGCCGGCGCCGGCCGAGCGGTCGGTCCTGGTGGTCGAACTCATATTCCGGGAAGGCGCCATAGGCGCCCGGGTCGAAGGGCGAGGCCTCGAGGAACCAGGGTTCGCGGCGCGGCCCCATCGTGCCGGCGAACTGGCCGGGGATGACACGTCCGGTGTTGTGCACCAAACGCTCGGGCAGGACCACGGCCGGCGGCAGGTTATTCCTCGACGCCACCGCGGCCCCGGCGACGGCCGGGATCGAGGGCCAGTCCGTGGGCTGCGGCCGGGTCGGGTCGAACCCCGTGGGCAGGTCGGACCGCCCCGTGAGCATGATGTGGTGGGCCGCCGAGTGGTCGTTGGAGGCATGGGTCAGCGAGCGGACCATCGACCAGAGGTGGCTCGTCCGGGCCAGTAGCGGCAGGTGCTCGCAGATGTGGACGCCGGGCGTCCGCGTGGCGATCGGGCGGAACTCGCCCCGGATCCCCTCGGGCGCGTCGGGCTTGGGGTCGAAGCTGTCGTGCTGGCCCAGCCCGCCGGAGAGAAAGATGAAGATCACCGAGCGGGCCGGCGCCTTGCGGTCCGGCTCGCCCGAGGCGTCGGCCTCTCGCAGGGCTCCGAGGTGCTCCATGCCCAGGCCGAGCAGGCCGACCGCGCCGGCCTGGAGGGCGAACCGGCGGGAGACGACGGGGTGCCGGGGCGAGTCGGACGGCGGGTATCGGTGCGGTGGGAGCACGGCGGGCCTCGATGCATCAGGGTGGGAACGGCGGTGAGCCGCGGCGATCCGGCCCGGCCGGGGCTTCGCATGGATGTCTCGTCTCGCCTGGAGGGAAGACCCGGCCCTCGACCCGATGATACGCCCGCCGGCGGCCGGAGTCTGCGCCATACCCTGGGCGCGCCGGCCGGTTCCGGGCCGGTCCGGCCGGATCCGACCTGCACCGCACCACGCCGACGCGAGGCCATGGCGCCAGGCTGCCGCTTGGCTGATCTCGGGCGAAACGCTAGTCTGGGGGTTGACGAATCCGCCCGGGTGCCGCACTCCTGTTTCCGCCGGCACCCCGGGGGACACGACATCTACGCCCGCATCGACCGATCGTTGGGAAGCGACGCCATGGCCGAATCGAATGAGCAGACTCCTCCCCAGTCCCCCGCGGCCCCCGCGAATCCGCCCGCCGCGCCGGTATCCCGCGCCGCCGACCGGGCCCGGCGCGACACGGATGCCGAGATCGACGCCGAGCTCGCGAAGGCGACCGGGCGCACGGCCGGCGACCCCCGCGCGGGCGAGGTCTCGCTCAAGCGCCAGTGGGACGCCGGCCTCGAGGCCGAGCTCGAGGCAGCGCTCAGCGGGTTCGACCCCAAAAGCTTCGATTCCTCCAATCAGCGCCGGCCGCGCTCCGAGCGCGTCCCCGACCCGGCCAACCAGCGCGGCCAGGAAGGCAGCCCCGGCAAGCGCACCGGCAAGGTGATCGGCGTGCGGGGCCGGTCGCTGTTCGTCGACCTCGGCGGCAAGAGCGAGGGCGTGCTGCCCATCGAGCAGTTCGAGGGCGCCGAGATCCCCGCGCCCGGGGCGACGATCGAGGTCGTGGTCGACCGCTTCGACCCCGACGAGGGCGTGCAGATCCTGCGGCTCAAGGGCGCCGCGGTCGAGGCCACCTGGGAGAACGTCAGGCGCGGCGTGGTGGTCGAGGTTCGCGTGACCAAGGCCGTCAAGGGCGGCGTCGAGGTCGATGTCGACGGCATCCGCGGCTTCATGCCGATCAGCCAGATCGACCTGGCGCGGGTCGAGGACGCGGCGGCCTACGTCAACCAGAAGTTCAAGGCGATCGTCACCGAGGCCAACCAGCGCGAGAAGAACCTCGTCGTCTCGCGCCGCGAGCTATTGGAGCAGGAGCGGGCCGAGCAGCGCGAGAAGACCTGGCAGACGCTGGAAGAGGGCCAGACCCGCGAGGGCACGGTGCGCTCGGTCAAGGATTTCGGCGCGTTCGTCGATCTCGGCGGCGTCGACGGCCTCTTGCCGATCGGCGAGATGAGCTGGTCGCGCGTCGGCAAGGTGGATGACCTGGTGCGCATCGGCGACAAGGTGACGGTCAAGGTGCTGAAGATCGACCGCACGGCGCAGAAACTCACCCTGGGGCTGAAGCAGCTCATGCCCAGCCCGTGGGAGGGCGCGGGGGCGAAATATCTGCGCGGGACGATGATCAAGGGCAAGGTCACGCGGATCATGGACTTCGGCGCGTTCGTCGAGCTGGAGCCGGGCGTGGAAGGCCTGATCCACATCTCGGAGCTCTCGCCGACGCGGGTGCGTCGCGTGGCCGACATCGTGAAGCCCGAGCAGGAGGTCGAGGTCCGGATCCTCAAGGTCGACGCCGAGGAGAAGAAGATCGCCCTGTCGCTGCTGCCCGACCCCCGCAAGGCCGGCCTCGAGCCCGAGGGCGCCGACGAGCCCGAGGACGAGACCCCTCCCGTGCCGAAGCCCGAGCGCAAGGTGCCGCTGAAGGGCGGGCTGGGGGACAGCGATCGTCGCAAGTGAAACCCGTGTGCCGGATGGGTCGCGCCCGATCGCGCGGACTCGTCCCACGATCCGGAGGTTCCCCCCCTGCTTCTACCCGTATCTCATCGAGAGAGTCGCCGTGGTCAAGCCGAAGGCGGGCAATCCATCGGGCGAAGGAATTGGCGGGCCATCCGCGAACCTGGAGCATCTCAAGCGGGCCCTGAGCCGGATCGATCGGCCTGGTACGTTCTGCGTCGCCGGCCGAGTGCCCGCCATCCTGCCCGGGCTGGAGGTCGATGGCCTGGGACCGATCGGGCTGCCCCTGACTCCTCGCGCGGCGAAGGAACTGATCAAGCATTGCCATCAGGCCCCTTACGGCAAGGGCGAGGAGACCCTGGTCGACACGAAGGTCCGGCGCGTCTGGCGACTGGAGACCGACCACTTCGCCCTCAAGAACCCCGATTGGGATCGGGTCATCAAGGAGATCGTGGGCAAGGTCCAGCAAGAACTTGGCCTGGAAGGCCAGGAGATGGAGAGCCACCTTTACGACCTGCTGCTGTACGACGCGGGGAGCTTCTTCCTACCTCACCAGGACGGCGAGAAGCTGCGCCGGATGGTGGCGACGCTCGTCGTGGTCCTACCCTCGTCCTTCGAAGGGGGCGAGCTGATCGTGCGCCACGAGGGGCAGGAACGGACGATCGACTTCGGCGGACCGGCCGGGGACGTGTTCCACATCCAGTACGCCGCCTTCTATGCGGATTGCGAGCACGAGGTCCGGCCGCTCGAGAAGGGATATCGCCTCTGCCTGGTGTACAACCTCACGCTGGCGAAGTCGAAGAAGTCCCGTTCGGCGCCGCGAGACTCGCAGCATGTCGACAGCATCGCTCGCCTGTTGCGGAACTGGGCGGATGAGGACGGATCGGCCGAGAAGCTGGGCATCGCCCTGGACCATCAGTACACGCAGCACGGGCTGAGCTGGGACGCGCTCAAGGGGACGGACCGCGCGAAGGCCCGCGTCCTCGCCGAGGCGGCACGCCGGGCGGAATGCCAGGCCTACCTGGCGCTATTAACTCTGCACGAATCGGGCTCCGCGGAGTACGCCGGGGGAGGGTGGCGCGGACGATACGGGTACGGCCGCCGTCCCAACGAGTACGGCGAGGTCCATGGGGCCGACTCCAGCGAGTACGAGATGGGGGAGATCTACGAGACCAGCCTCACCGCGGACCACTGGAGCGACCCCGAGGGCAACCGCCTTCCCATCGGTGAGATGGTGATCGAGGAGGATGAGATCCTCGATCCCGAGGCGATCCGCCGGGGCGATCCCGAGGTGGACTTCGAAGGCTACACCGGCAACGCCGGGATGACGCTGGACCATTGGTATCGCCATGCCGCGATCTTTGTCTGGCCCGAGCGGCGGCATTTCCAGGTCATCTGCGACCGCGACAGCCGAGCCGTCGTCCCCGAGCTGATCCGGATGGTGGCGCGATGGAAGAACGCCAGCGGGGCGGAGGCCGGCGCCCTCGAGGCGCAGTCGCGCGAGCTCGCCGCCGCGATCATCAAGAAATGGCCCGCCAACGCGTTCGCCAGCGCCAGGCCCGGTGTCGAGGATCATTGGACCGGCGGGCTGATCGAGGCGCTGATCGCGCTCGACGACGTCGGATTGATCGGGGACTTCCTGGGAGGCGCCTTGACCAGGGATGCGTCCGCGAGGCCCGGCGGCGCGATCGCCGAGCTCGGCCGGAAATATGGCTGGTCGGCCTTCCGGCCGCAGCTCGCGTCGATGATCAAGGCGACGACCCCCGCGACGATCGAGCGGAATGTCGCGTTGCTGGAATCGATCGGCACGTCCAGACCTCGGAAGAAGGACGGATGGACCGAGCTCTGTGCGACCCTCGCATCAGGACTCGTGTCGGCCCTCGAGGCGATCGACCGGTCCTCGGCCCCGATCGACTGGCGTTACCGGCCCATCGACCGAGTGGAAGTCCTGTCCGGCCTGGCCCGCTCGCTGATCGCCGCCGGGCAATCCGAGCTGATGTCGCGCCTCATCGCCCACATCCTGGCCATGCCGGCGAAGTACCCGCTGACGGACGTGCAGATCCCGGCCATCGCCGGCCTCCAGCCCTGGCTCGTGACGAACGTGAAGAAGCGATCGGCGGCCCTGAACGGCTGGCTCGACGCGGTCCGTGTTCAGCTCGAGGCACTCACCGCCCGCGAGCCCGCGAAACCGACCGACTTCCGCCGGGCGGCCCCGATCACCTGCGCGTGCTCGCTCTGCGGCGAGCTGAAACGATTCCTCGAGGACCCGCGCGAATCCGTGCATCGCTTCCCCGTAAGGAAGGAGCTCCGCAGGCATCTGCACTCCCAGATCGACTCCAACAAGATCGACCTGATCCACGTGACCGAGCGGCGCGGCTCGCCCCAGACCCTCGTCTGCACCAAGAACACGGCCTCGTACGAGGCGAGCCTGAAGAAGTACCACGACGACCGGACGCATCTGGCTGCGATCAAGGCCATCCAGGCGAAGCTGCCGAAGTAATCTTCTCCGGCAGTGTGCGGGCAAGAAATGCAGTCGCATCAATTGTCGCCTTGCTGCCAGCTCCTGACGGTCGACGGTCGCCGCTCGAGCGCTTCACGGCGGGGCTTATCGCGCAACGGTCGGGCCCTGGCGGGACGCGAGTCCGCGCCAGGCCATGGCGGCCGGAAGATACGTGGCAACACTGTCCCGGGTCTTCGTCGAAGGTCGTATCGGCCCTCAAATTGCAGGAAAGTCAGCGCCGTGCGGCCGGGATGACGGGTACCTCGCTCTTTTGTATCGGGCTGGACGTGGCAGCGACCCCGCAATGCGGGTCGCTGCTGGGCTACGTCCGATCGCCCCTTGACGGGGGCTCGAAGCCCTGCCGGGACCGACTCCTAAAGCCCCAGCCAGGACCCCAGCCGGCGGAACAGGCCGCGTTCGCGTTCGCGTTCGCGCTGTGGGGGTGCTGAGGGCGCGGCGGGCGGAGCCGTCGGGCCGTCCTGGAAGCGAAGCGCGGCGGCCGGGCGCGATGCCGAGGAGGGCTTCGTGGCGACGACGGGCGTGTGGGGAAGCGCATTCAGATGAGTGCGGAGCCCGGCGTCGTCGATGTGCGCGTCGGCCAGGATCGGGCGGAGCCTCGCCTTCGTCTCGGCGCGGTCCGTTTTGGTCAGGTAGGCCATCAGCAGCTTCTTCCCCGGCTCGGGGCCGTTGAGCAGCAGGTGCACCCAGCCCCAGGCCTCGCGATAATCGCGCTGGTTCATCTGGCCGACCTCGGTCATCGACTCGAGCCGCTCCAGATTGGGCGACCAGCTCTTGTGGAGGTCCGCCATGATCAGGTCGGCGCGAGGACGCTCGGCCGACGGGCGCACCAGGTCGGTCTCGAAGTACTCGGCGAGTCCCTCGTCCAGCCAGAGCGGAAGGTCGCCGTAGGCGCCGCGCAAAAGGGCGTGCGTCGCTTCGTGGCGCAGGTCCTCTTCCAGCCGGGGGCTGATGTAGGTGTAGACGACGCGCTGATAGCCCTTGGCGATGAAGAACGCCCGCCGCGAGGGGAGCTCGGGGTAATAGAACTTGAGGAAATGGTCGAAGTCGTGGCGGTCCTTGAGGATGTAGATCTCGACCGGCTCGTCGCCGGCCGCGGCGTGATAGCCCAGCTCGTGGCCGACGTCCCGCTCGAGCTCGCGCAGGCAGCGCACGGGCAGGGCGTCTTCCGACATCGTGCCGTTGGCGTAGACCACGAACGGCCCGGTGCGGACCTGCGGCGTCGTCGGCAGCAGCGACTGGCCGCGGTCGAGCGTCGCGCAACCGGCCCAGGCCAGCACGAGCAACAGCGAGGCGGCCGCGGGGAGGTGGCGTCCCGGTCGTCGAAGCGTTCGCGGTTGTACTGGTGATCGGGGCATCCGGGCCTCACGACACGTGTCCTGTCCTGTCCGATCCAATCCGTCACGATAGCGGCCGGCCGCGGCGCTGGTTGCGCGAGCGCTTGGTCCGCATGGCCCGCTCGATCCGCCGCCAGAACGCCTTCCAGTCGCTCAGCGGGGAGAGCCCCCACGGCAGATACAGCCGGAGGAACTGGAGCGCGTCGGTCCGCGTCCGCCCGGTCACACCCGCCAGGCTGATGCCCAGCCGCGCGAGGTTCTTGGCCCGCCGGTGCTCCGGCAGCGGATGTTGCAGCCGCACGCCCACCAGGTCGATCAGGCTGAGCCGGTCCTCGTGCTCGATCGTGTCGGTGCGGATCAGGATATTCGCCGCCTTGAGGTCGCGGTGTGACAGCGATCGCTCGTGCAATGAGCGGACCAGGTTCGCCAGCGAGGCCGTCAGACGGCGGATCCGAGCCCGGCGCACGTCGGCCGGCAGCGCCGGCAGGACCTGGTTGACATAGGTCGCCAGGTCGATCGCCGGCTCCTCCTTGGCGGTGACCAGGTAGGTCTCGTGCGACAGGAGCCGCAGGAACGGCCGCCCGGCATGGGGCCGGCGGGCGACGAAGGCGAGGTTCTGGGGCGTCGGAATCCCTCGGCTGACGAGGTCCTGCCCGGCCTGCCACGATCGCCAGGCCCGCGACGGGCGGAACAGGTTGAGGATCGGGTCCAGCCACTTCTTGCGATTGAACCGCTTGTAGATCACGGCGGCCGGCCGGCCGCGCACGATCATCGTGGTCTCGGCGACGCGGGTCGTGCGCGAGTCCTTCAGCAGCCGCGCGCCGGGGTCGCCGAACGGTGCCTCGGGATCGGCGAGGATCCGGCGGAACGCCTCGGGGTCGAGGTCGCGCGACGCGACGCCCCACGACCTCTCCCCCTCGAGGACCTCGAAATACTTGTTGCTCGACCGGCAGCGGCGGCCCCAGCGGCTCCAGAGCCGCTCGGCCCAGGCGCGGGTGGCCCCCTCGATCTGCCGGGCGGCGCGGCCGATCGACGGGCATCTGTCCCGGCGATTTCGGAGGTAGTGCTTCAGGAACCGCAGGCGATCGGTGCGGCTGCTGCGGAGCCAGAAGAAGTGGTCGAGCAGGGCGAGGTTCGACCGCGCGGCCTTCCAGTCGAGCTTCTTGCGGCGCCTCAGGGCATCCAGGTCGATCATGATCAGCTCGGGCTCGTCGGGCGCGGGGAAGCGGACGAGGATGTTCCCGGGATGGAAGTCGACGTGCAGGAAGCCCGCATCGTGGAGCCGGGCCGTCATCGCGCCGAGCTCTCGGGCCAGCCGGACCCGCACGCGCGACTGGAGCGGCTCGGGCCAGGTGGGCAGCTCGCTCATGGCGAACTCGTCGAGCGGCGTCGTGCCGGCGATCTCGGGCGTGACCAGGTAGTTCTCGAACAGGAACTTGCGTTTCCGCTGTTCGCCCAGCGCGACGGGCCAGATCGTCGGCACGCCGATCGCGGCCAGTTGCTGCGAGCGCTTCCCCTCGTTGCGGCCCTTGCCGCGCCGGAACCACTGGCGCAGGATCGAGCGGCGGTTCGGGACGAGGAAGTGCTTGATATAAAGAACCCCCTCGGGCAGCTCGGCGCGGTAGACGATCCGGTGCGGCCCGGACTTGACGGTCGCCAGCCGGCCCTCGGCGCGCCACTGGTCGAGCCGCAACCCGTCGGGGCCGAGCAGGACGTCGCGCCACGGCGAGCCGGCGCGGACCCACCAGCCGACCTCGCCGAATCCGGTCCATTCCCAGGCCGGCGGCTTGAACATCCGGGGCAATGGATCGGCCGAGGCGGGGGCGCCGGCGCCCGCCGGCGTCGGTGCCGGCGCCGATGGTGGCGCCGCCGGGCGCGTGCCGCGGATCCGTCGTTGCGGGGTGAATACGCTCATCGGTGGCCGATCGGTTTGAGGCTCGAAGGGGTCCTGGCCTGCTGTGTCTCGGCCTGGCAGCCGTCGCGCGGGCCGTCGCCGTGCGAGGGGCCGACGGCCGTCGAGGGTCGATCGGCCTTCCATCCCGCGGTCGACAGCGCCGGGGCCGAGGGTCGCGCGGCGCTCATGCCCGTCGTCGACTGGACGAACGCCTCCGACCAGGCGTCGAGCGAATAATCGGCCTCGAGGCGGCGGCGGGCGGCGGCGCCCATCCGGGCGCGCAGGCCGGGATCGGCGGCGAGGCGGCCGACGGCGTCGGCCCACTCGGCCGGACCCGTCGCCAGGAAGCCGTTCTCGCCGGGGTGGATCATCTCGACCTGGCAGCCGACGGGATTCGCGACGACGGGCAGTCCGGCGGCCTGGTACTGGAGGACCTTCAGACCGCACTTGCCGCGGCTCCATCGGTCGTCGGGCAGCCAGCTCACGCCGACGTCGCCGGCGGCGAGCTGTCGCGCCTCTTCGGATTCGGACCAGGGCACCTCGACCACCGGAATCGGGAAATCGCGGGGGAAGCGGTCGCAGATCACGCGGAGCCTCACGCCGGGCACGCGCCGGGCCAGCTCGCTCCAGATCGCGGCGGGCTGCTCGAGGCCGCGGAGCGTGCCGGCCGAGCCGATCCAGACCAGGTCCAGGCGGCTCGCGGACGAATCGGGCCCGCCGCCTGGCCGCTCCGACGGATATCGGCCGGGGTCGACGCAGGTCGGGATGACGTGCACGTCCTCGACCCGCGCGCCGGCGCGGAGGGCGCAGTCGGCCAGGAAGTCGTTGCCGGCGATGACCGTGTCGGCGGCGGCCATCGTCGCGGCGAAGCGGCGGCGCCGGCGGGGGTCGTCCGGCCCGCGCGGGTCGTTCGAATCACGGTAGAGCACCGCGTCGTCAAAGTCGAAGACCAGCCGGCGCGCGGCATTGCGGAGGATCCGGAGCTGCCAGCCGGGTAGCAGCTTGCGCTGGAGGATCACCGCGTCGTACCGGCCCGCGCGGCGGAGCTGGCCGATCCGCGGGAGCACCCCGCGCTCGATCCCCCGGCAGGTCAGCGACCAGCCCGATGCCCGGAGGGCCGGGGCAAACGCCGCGATCCGGTAGCGGCAACAGACGTGTTCGGGGGACTCGACCAGGGCGAGGAGATTCATCCCGTCCTCCGTGACGGATGGCCGCCGGGGCGCAATTTCGGTGGTCGGTCGGTCGCTCGCGGCCGCCGGGAGGTCCCCGGCGCCGGCACGATCATAATCATCGCGCCCGGGAAATCCAAGGTCGACTGGCCGATCGATGCGGATCCCGCCGATCCAGGGCGAAATCGGATTGTCACTTTGACCCGGCCGTGGTACATACGGCCCCGACCTGCCGCGGTCGCCTCGTGCGTCCCCGGCGCATGGATGCTCAATGGGTCTCCCCTCCGCGACGCCCACGTTATGAAAAACTTCGCTCGCCTCGTGCGGTTCGCCTTGCCCTACAAAGTCCGTTTCGGCCTGTCGATCGCGTGCGCGGCGATGGTGGCCCTGCTCTTCTTTGCCGAGCTGGGCGCCGTGTATCCCCTGCTGCACATCCTGTTCAACGATCAGAACCCGCAAAGGTGGCTGGCGCGGAAGATCGACTCTTACCGCGATGACATCGCGGCGCTCGAGGCCCGCCGCGCCGAGGCGCTCTACGTCATCGAGGTGGCGCCGCAGAAAGAGGGCGCACGCGAGCCGCTGAAAATCCGCCGCCAGGCCCTGATCGACGACCTCGCCCGGATCGAGGCCCGGCTGCACGAGCAGGAGCGGCGCTCGGTCGACGACGAGCTACGCTTCGGACCGGATCCCGGCGCCGGCGATCGGCCCAGGGGGCTCGAGGAGCTGCGCCGCGAGCACCGGATCGCGCTGGCCCGCCAGCAGGAGCTCTTCGCCTCCGGCGGGTTCCTGCGCAGGGGGGAGCCGACTGCGATCGACCGCCGCGTCACCGACATCGGCAAGCAGATCGAGAGCGACGAGTGGTGGCTGGGGCACTGCCTGAGGGTCCAGCCGTTCGTCAACCGCTATCTCCCCGGCGACGGCTTCACGGCGCTGCTCTTTTTGATCGGCCTGGTGATGGTCGGCGTGGCCCTCAAGGGCCTGTTCATGTTCTTGCAGGAAGTCCTGGTCGCCGACGTGATGCAGTTGACCCTGTTCCGCATCCGCAACCACTTCTTCCGACGCACCACGAACCTCGACCTCGCCAGCTTCTCCGAGAAGGGCTCGGCCGAGCTGATGGCCCGGTTCACCAGCGACATGGACTCGTTCGGCCAGGGGCTCAACACCCTGATGAGCAAGCTGATTCGCGAGCCGATGCGGATCGCCACCTGCCTGGGCTCGGCGCTCTTGTTCAACTGGCGGCTGACCCTGCTGACGCTGATCCTCGTGCCGATCTCGGCGCTCACCACGTACCGCGTCGGCAAGATCATGAAGCGCGCGGTCCGGCGGTCGCTGGAAAGCATGTCCACGATCTACAAGATCCTGCAGGAGACGTTCCAGGGGATCAAGGTCGTCAAGGCGTTCGCCACCGAGCGCGTCGAGCGCCGGCGGTTCTTCGGCGAGACCAAGAACCTGTATCGCAAGAGCGTCCGCGTGGCGATGATCGACGCGATGTCCGACCCGGTGCTCGAGATGCTCACGCTGACCACCGTGGCGATCGCGCTGCTGGCCGGCTCGTACCTGGTGCTCAAGCACACGATCTACCTGGAGCTCGGGATCTTCCGCCTCCAGCTCGCCTCGCAGCCGATGGGCACGCCCGACCTCCTGACGCTCTACGCCTGGCTGGCCGGGGTCTCCGACCCGATCCGCAAGCTGGCGAACGTGCATTCCAAGATCCAGCGCGCCTCGGCGGCCGCGGATCGGATCTGCGACATGATGGACCGGACGCCCCAGGTGGTCGACCAGAAGCACGCCCCGAGCCTGGCGCGGCACCGCGAGTCGGTCGAGTTCGACCGCGTCGCCTTCGGGTACAAGCCCGGCCAGCCGGTCCTGGACGGCGTCAGCCTGACCGTCCGCCACGGCGAGACGATCGCGCTGGTCGGCCCCAACGGCTGCGGCAAGACGACGCTCACCAGCCTGTTGCCGCGGTTCTGGGACGTGGACGGCGGCTCCATCCGGATCGACGGCCGCGACATCCGCGAGGTGCCGCTCGGCAGCCTCAGGCGCCAGATCGGCATCGTGCTCCAGGAGACGATCCTGTTCCAGGACACGATCGCCAACAACATCGCGTATGGGATCCCCCACGCCCGCCGCGAGGACATCATCCGGGCGGCCGAGCGAGCCTACGCCCACCAGTTCATCGCGGCCATGCCGCAGGGCTACGACACCATGGTCGGCGAGCGCGGACTGGGCCTCTCGGGGGGCCAGCGCCAGCGGATCGCGCTGGCCCGCGCGATGCTGCGCGACCCGGCGATCCTGATCCTCGACGAGGCCACGAGCGCCGTGGACATCCAGGACGAGGCATTGATCCGCAAGGCCATCGAGGAGTTCTCGCAGGGCCGCACGACGTTCCTCATCTCGCACAACCTGGCCTCGATCCAGGTCGCCGACCGGATCGTGCTGCTCAACGCCGGCCGCGTCGAGGCCGTCGGCACCGACCAGGAGCTCAAGAGCGGCTCGGCGCTGTATCGCCGGCTGCACGAGATCCACTACCACGGCGCCCACGCCGAGGCATCTCCCACGCACCTGGGCGTCCAGGCCGTTCCCCACGCCGGCAGGGCGGTTTATCTCGAGGGGTAGTGGTCAGTGGTCAGTGAGTAGTGGTCAGTGCTCAGTGGTCAGAGAGTAGTGGTCAGTGACCCAGTGGCGCACCGCGGAGGGTGGAACCCTGGGCACTGCGGCCTGAACGACCCCCCGGTGTATTCACATCTTCCCGGGCGGCGGCGTGATCGCGAGAATTGGGGAGGGCGCATTCCCGCCGGGAAGCCGCCGGTTCCCGGAGGCCGTCCGCCGGTCGAGGTCCGCCGGCCGTCGCCGGCCACTCGCCACGCGCCCCTCAGCCCCGGCCTGGGAGCACAGCACGCCATGGCGGAGAAGCGGACGCGGACCCTGGCCCTGGTGCTGCGGACGATCGACGTGTTCGAGACCAGCCTGGTGGCGACGCTGTTCACCCGCGAGCTGGGGAAGGTCGGTGCGCTGGCCAAGGGAGCGCGGCGGCCGAAATCGGCGATGCAGGGTGGCCTTGACCTGCTGGCGGTTTCCGATATCGTGCTCATTCCCAAGGCGTCCGAGGCGCTGGACCTCCTGATCGAGGCCGCGCCGGCGGAACGCTTCGCATCTCTCCGCCGCGATCTGGCGGCCCTGTATGCCGGCTACTACGTCGCCGAGCTGTTGAACGAGCTGACCGACCTCCACGACCCGCACCCGAGGCTCTTCGACGCGGCGCGGATCACGCTGCGGCATCTGGGCGAGCCGGGACTTCGGTCGCGGCGGATGCTCCGGTTCGAGCTGGCGTGCCTGCGCGAGCTGGGGCTGATGCCGGCGCTGGAGACCTGCGCCCATTGCGGCGCGGCGATCGATGCGACGGGGAACTCGATCGGCTTCGGGCTGGTCACCGGCGGCGTGCTCTGCGCGGCCTGCCGCACCGCCCAGCCGCACGTCGTGGCCTTGTCGGCCGGGGAATTGCGGGCGATCCGCGCCCTGGCCAGCCCGGGCGACGCCTGGCGCGAGCTGGACCCCGGCTCGCTCGACCTGGCCCGGGCGGGAGAAACCGTCGGGGCGGTCATCAGTCACGTCTTCGGGCACCGCCCGCGGCTCCGCCCCCTAATGGGAGTTTGAACCCCATGGTCCGCCCCGATCGTCAGGCCGCCGCGGCTCCCGGTGTCCCGAACCCCCGCCGCCTCGGGTTGAGGCCGCACGCGGCCCGGCTCGCGATCGGACTGGTCCTGCTCGCCCTCGCCCCGCTCGCCGGCTGCTCCAACATCGTCACCCCGTGGGGCCAGTGGCGCGCCGCCTATAACAACGGCCTGGTCCGCAAGCTCAGCTCCGAGGAGATCGCCGACGCCAGCGGGCCGGCCGACTCGAACAACCTGTTCCGGCGCTGGATCACACCCAGGAACAACCCGTCGCTCCGCTCGCTCGACTCGCCGACCTCCACGCAGGTGCTCGGCTCGGACGGCTGGCGGCCGATGGCCAAGCCCGCGCCCGACCCCGTCGCCGACGCCGAGCTCGCCGCCGCCGAGAAGCTCTTCAACCAGGGCAAGCTCGACGAGGCCGAGAAGAAGTTCGCCGCCATGGTCAAGAAGTACGGGCCGCCGACCACCCACGGCGAGAACGCCCGGTTCTACGTCGCGGAATGCCAGTACCAGCGCAAGCATTACACCGCCGCGCACCAGAGCTACCAGAAGCTCGTCAGCGACTACCCCGGCACCACGTTCCTCCAGAAGCTCACCGAGCGCGAGCTCGAGATCGGCCGGATCTGGCTGGCTCAGTCGGACCCCACGACCCCGGCGGAGAAGAAGCTCCCCTGGCAGGCCCGCTTCGACGGCCGCCTCCCCTGGATCGACTCCCAGGGATCGGGCATCCAGGCGCTCGAGCACGCGCAGCACAACGACCCGATCGGGCCCAGCTCCGACAAGGCCGCCATCGAGATCGCCGACTTCTACATGAAGCACGCCGACTACGAGACCGCCGCCGACTACTACGAGCTGTTCGTCAAGGAGTGGGCCGGCAAGAAATCCCAGTTCCTCCAGCACGCCCAACTCTCAGCGATCGACGCGCGGGTCAAGAGCTACATGGGCCCCGAATACGACTCGTCGTGCCTGGAGAAGGCGCGCGGCATGGCGATCCAGACCATGGAGACCTTCCCCGAGCGCCAGGCCAGCTTCGAGAAGCTCTACCTCACGATCGACCACATCAACGACGCCAATGCCGAGAAGATCTACAACATCGGGATGCAGTACAAGCGAATGAAGAAGGTGGCCTCGGCCGAGTACTATCTCGGCTGGGTCCCGCAGCGCTGGCCCAACAGCCCCTGGGCCGTCAAGGCGAAGACCGAGCTCGCCCAGCTCGCCAAAATGCCTCGCAAGCCCTCCAAGCCGAGCAAGATCATCATCCCGCCGGGGGCCAGCGATCCCTTCATGAGCTCCGGCCCGATGGGCGGGATGATGGGCGGCATGATGAACGGGATGGGCATGGGCGGGATGGGCATGGGAATGCCCGGAGGGATGATGTGATGACGGCTCGAAATGGCTGGTCCGCGTGCCATGATCGCCCGGAGCCGCGACGCGACGGCCGGGTCACCCGCCGGGCCGCGGCGGCGGCCCTCCTCGCCTCCCTCGGGCTCTCGGCCGGTTGCAGCAGCCTGCCCACGCCCTCGTCGGCCTCCGAGGGCGGGTTCTTCGGCTGGCACATCCAGGCCCCGTTCGACACGTCGGAGGGGAACCGGGTCTTCGTCTACTTCAAGTCCAACCGCTATCGCCGCGACCTCCAGCTCATGCTCGAGGAGGCCGTGCTGAAGGAGATCAGCATGCGCACCCCCTTCGTGGTCGTCGGCCGGCGCGAGGACGCCGACTCGATCCTCGAGGGCGTGATCACCGTCGACGACAAGTACCTGATCGTCGAGGCCCCGACCAACCTGCCCCGCGAGCTCAACGCCACGATGACCGTCTGGATCAACTGGCGGCACAATCCGCCGCAGGAGTCGGAGAAGAACCAGTTGCCCACGCAGATCATGGAGTCGCTCCCATTCGTTCCCGAGCTCGGCCAGACCACGCTGACCAGCTTCCAGCAGGTCACCGAGAACATCGCCAAGCAGATCGTGGATATGATGGAGCGGCCCTGGTTCAACGCCGACGACGTCGAGTAGCGGGCTTCGCCGCGGCCGGGCCTTCCCAGCACACCATGGATCTCAGCAACCCGGAACGGGCGGAGTCGATCGGCCGATGGCGGACGCGACCTGGCGGACCTCGAAGCGGATCCTCCTGCCGGCGGGCGGCCCGACGCCCGTCGTGATGGGGATCGTGAATGTCACGCCGGACAGCTTCTCGGACGGGGGCCGGCTCCCCGGCGCCGGGGCCGCGCTCGAGCATGCGCGGCGGCTGGCCGGCGAGGGCGCCCTCCTGCTCGACCTGGGCGGCGAATCGAGCCGGCCCGGGTCCGAGCCCGTGCCGCTCGACGAGGAGCTGCGCCGCGTGGTGCCGGCCGTCGAGGCGATCGCCGGCGCCGTCGACCTGCCCCTGTCGGTCGACACGACCAAGGCCGAGGTGGCCCGCCGCGCGCTGGCCGCGGGCGCCTCGATCGTCAACGACATCACGGCGATGGCCGGCGCCCCCGAGATGCCCCGGGCCGTCGCCGAGGCCGGCGCCGGCGTGGTGCTGATGCACATGCAGGGCACGCCCCGGACCATGCAGCGCGACCCGCGTTACGACGACGTGGTCGCCGAGGTGTACGACTTTTTGGCGCGCCGGGTAGACTGGGCCGGCGAGCATGGCATCCCGCGCGAGCGGATCGCGGTGGACCCGGGGATCGGCTTCGGCAAGACGATGGGGCACAACCTGGCGATCTTGCGGGACCTCGGTCGATTTGCCACGCTGGGATGTGCGGTCCTGGTGGGCACGTCGCGCAAGGGGTTCCTGGGCACGATCACCGGGCGGGGCGTGGGCGAGCGGGCGACGGCCTCGGCGGTCTCGTCTCTGGCGGCCTGCGTGGCCGGGGCGCGGGTCGTCCGGGTGCACGACGTCGCGGCGGCCGTCGACGCCATCAAGGTCTGGGGCGCGATCCGGGGCTGGCACGGGAAGGAGACGCCATGAGTATCAGCATGAGCATGAGCACGAGCACGAGCGGCGGAACGAGAACCGGGACGGATGCGGCGGGCGGAGCCTCCAGGGCCGGGGTCGCGACCGAGGGCGCAGTCGATCAAGAAATGACGGAACTCTGCCGCGAGCTGGCGCGGCGGGCGAAGGCCGCCTCGCGCACGCTGGCGGTCGCCCGGGGTGCCGCGAAGGACGCCTGGCTGCGCCGGTCGGCCGCCGCGCTGGTCGAGCGCCGCGACGAGGTGCTCGCGGCCAACGCCGATGATGTCGCCGCCGCCCCGACGCACGGGCTGTCGTCCGCCGCGATCGACCGGCTGCGGCTCGACCCGAGGCGCGTCGACGAGATCGCGCGGGCGCTGCTGGAGGTCGCCGCGCTGCCCGACCCGATCGGCGAGACCATCGCCTCGAGCCGGCGGCCCAACGGCCTGGAGGTCCGCCAGGTCCGCGTCCCGCTCGGCGTGATTTTCATGATCTACGAGAGCCGGCCGAACGTCACGGTCGACGCCGCCGCGCTCTGCGTCAAGAGCGGCAACGCCGCGATCCTCCGCGGCGGCAAGGAGGCCGTCGCCACCAACCGGGCGCTGCACCGCATCCTGGCCGACGAGCTGGCCCCCGCCGGCCTGCCCGAGGACTCCGTGCAGCTCGTCCCCACGACCGACCGCGCGGCCGTCGGCGCGCTGTTGTCCCTGCCCGAGTTCATCGACCTGGCGATCCCCCGCGGCGGCGAGGGATTGATCCGACGCGTGGCGGCCGAGGCGCGGATGCCCGTGCTCAAGCACTATCAGGGCAATTGCCACGTCTACATCGACGCGCGCTCCGACGTCGAGATGGGCGTCCGGATCATCGTGAACGCCAAGGCCCAGCGCCCGGGGGTCTGCAACGCGGCCGAGACCCTGCTGGTCCACCGCGACGCCGCGCCTCGCTTCCTGCCCCGCGCCGCCGAGGCGCTCCTGGCCGCCGGGGTCGAGCTTCGCGGCGATCCGGGCGCCCGGGCGATCGTCCCGCAGATGCGGCCCGCCGAGCCGGCCGACTGGGATACCGAGTACCTCGAGAAGATCCTCGCCGTCGCGGTCGTCGACTCGATCGACGACGCGATCGCGCACATCGCGCGGCACGGCTCGGGCCACACCGAGGCAATCGTCACCGACGACCTCGCCGCATCGCGGCGGTTCGTCGCCGAGGTGGACAGCTCGGCCGTGATGGTCAACGCCAGCACGCGGTTCAACGACGGCGGCCAGCTCGGCCTGGGCGCCGAGATCGGCATCAGCACCGACAAGTTCCACGCCCGAGGGCCATGCGGCCTCCGCGAGCTGACGAGCACCAAGTGGGTCGTTGTCGGCGACGGCCAGGTCCGCGAGTAGCCGGACATGATCCGCCCGCCGGGCTCGGCCGCCCCCGCCACTGACCGCGATCCGGATCATCCCTTGCGCAGCCGCTCGGCCCGCGCGGCGAGGTTGAATACGGCGGCCTGGAACAGCCCGCGCGCGTTGGCCGACGCCGAGCGGTACGCGTCGTTGAAGCCCTCGGCCTTGGTCCAGGTGACGACCTCGTTGACCTGCCGCGCCATCAGCTCGAGCATCTCATCGATCGTCGAGCCGGAGACATCCACCGGCACCGCCGCGGCCGAATCGCGGGCGTCGCGGGCGAACGGCGGGACCTCGTCGCCCCTGGGCCGCTTGACCAGCTCGGAGGGATCGGTCCTGGTGTCGTCCCACGGGGGCGCGGCGGCGGCGCCGCCCATGGTGCGGCGGCCGCGGCTGTCCGAGTCGTCATCGGCCGCCCCGGCGCTCTTGTTGTCGCGCGGCAGCCGCTCGTTCTCGTCCCTGGGCAGACCGGCGGTCGTGTACAACTTGCCGTCGGCACCCACGCGACCGGGCAGGTTGGGGATCTGGTGGGCCTCGATCAGTTGCCGGCGGATCTTGGCCACGAGCTCGCGGCTGACGGCCAGCTCCTCGGCCATCCGGCGATCCGACCAGTCGTGGTGCAGCTTGAGCTTCACCTCGACGGCCCTTCGACGCTCGGCGCGGGTCAGCGGCAGGCCGTGGAAGAGGTTCACGCTCGCGACGAAGTCGAGCGCCTCGTTGAACGTCCCCTCGCGGATCTCCGCCGGGATCGTCCGCTTGCCCGTCATCACGGCCGCCGCGTGGCGGTGGAACCCGTCGGCCAGCAGCAGCCGGCCGTCGACATCGAACACCGTGATCGGCGGCAGGCGCTCCCACGAGTCCGCGTACCGCTCGACGGTGAAGTCGTCCAGCCGGTCGCGCAGGTTCAGATTCGGATCGAGGACCAGGTCGTCCAGTGCGACGTCGCGGATGTTCATGGCGGCGCTTCTTTCGTGGTCGGCGTGACCGTATCGTGAACCCGGGTTTCGTGCCCCCGGGCTCCACTCTTTGCATTTAGCCATCGGCCACGCGGCCCGACCGACCTGATCTCCAGTCTGGGAAATCTCGGGACGCGAGGCGGAGGATAGCGATCATGCGGATTGTCGTGACGGGGGCCAGCGGCCGGCTGGGCTCGGAGCTGCTCGATCGCCTGGCCCGCGCCGGCCGGCACGAGGTGCGAGCCTGGAGCGGGACGACGACAGGAACCCGCGGCGCGATCGCGCTGCGGCCGGTCGACCTGGCCGACGCGCCGGCGATCGATCGCGCGCTCGATGAGGACGATCCCGAGGCGATCCTCCACGCCGGCTGCCTGAGCACCGCCGAGGCGGTCCGTCGCGACCCCGAACGCGCCCGGGCCGTCAACGTCGAGGCCACGCGCCGCCTGGCCGGATGGGCGGCCTCGCGCGGGCGGCGGCTGGTCTTCACCTCGACCGACCTGGTCTTCGACGGCTCACGCTCGTGGTACCGCGAGGACGACCCGGCCCGGCCGGTCCTCGCCTACGGCCGGACCAAGCTCGACGCCGAGGCGCACGTCCTCGGCACACCGCGAGGGCTTGTCGCGAGGCTGAGCCTGCTGTTCGGCGCCCCGGCCCCGGCCGCGCCGGACTTCTTCGCCCTGGCGCTCGCCGCCCTGCTCCGAGGCGAGCCGCGGCCGTTCTTCGTCGACGAGTTCCGCACCCCCCTGCCCTACTCGGCGGCCGCCGAGGCGCTCCTACGCCTGGTCGTGTCGGATGCGACCGGCATCGTGCACGTCGGCGGCCGCGAGCGCCTCAGCCGGTTCGACCTGATGCGGCGCGCCGCGATCGCCTCGGGCATCGACCCGTCGCTCGTCCTGCCCGGCCGGCAGGCCGACGCCGCGTTCGCCGAACCGCGACCGGCCGACGTCTCGCTCGACACATCCCGGCTCGCCGCCCTGCTGCCCGACCTGGATCGCCCGCCCGTCGAGGCCGTTCTCGCGGCCGGCGTGTCGTGAGAATTGCCGTATCCGCGAGGTGCCGGATCCCCCCGCATTTACAGACCTTTGCGGATTCTCGGCGGAAACAGTGGGGTACGAGGTCACTCGGCCTGACGCTGATAGTATTCAGAGTGGCGGCGATGGCGGCCTCAGTCCGAGCGAAGTGATGGATACGTAAATTATGTGGGAATTCAACACGTTTGAAATGGCGAGGTCGGCGGCCGCGGCCTCGCCCCGGCTGTGGGCCTACCTGGATCCAGGGATGGGGAGCATGGTCTTCCAGGTGCTCCTGGCTGGCGTGCTCAGCGCCTCGTTCTTCGTCAAGTCATGGTTCCGGCAGGTGCGTGCGGCGCTGCCCTGGGCCCGAAAATGACCGCGACCTTCAGCCTGGCGGAAGTGTCCTTCCGCGATCCTGCCGGGTTCGTGTACACCGAGGACGGCGACCTCCGCCGCCAGGTGAACCATGTCTATCGCGAGCATTACGACCGGCTGATGACGTCCGGTCTTTACGATCAACTCGTCGCCGAGCGGCTGTTGATCCCGCATGAGGAGATCGACGCCGAGGGGCGCGAGCCGTCGCTGGCCTACCGGGTGATCCGGCCCGAGCCGATCGGGCTGATCTCCTACCCGTATGAATGGAGCTTCGGCGCGCTGCGGGATGCGGCGCTGGCGGCCCTGGCCGTGCAGCGTCGGGCGCTCGAGCGCGGCATGACCCTGAAGGATTGCAGCGCCTATAACCTGCAATTCCACCACGGGCGGCCCGTGTTCATCGACACGCTCTCGTTCGAGGTCCACCGCGAGGGCGCCCCCTGGGCGGGCTACCGGCAGTTCTGCGAGCATTTCCTGGCCCCGCTGGCCCTGATGTCGCTCGTCGACGGCCGGCTGGGCCAGCTCGGCCGGACCAACATCGACGGCGTCCCGCTCGACCTGGCAGCGCGGATGCTGCCGCTGTCGTCCTGGCGGCGCTGGGGGCTGGCGCTCCACCTGCACCTCCACGCCCGTTTCGGGCGGCGGACCGCAGACGGGCCGAAGGCGGCCGCGCCGGCCTCGAACCGGGCGATGGGCCAAAATGCCCTGCTCGGCCTGGTTGACAGCCTCGAGGCGGCCGTGCGGAAGCTCGCGCCTCGGCCCGTGGGCGGCGCCTGGGCATCGTACGATCGCGACCCGCCCTACACGCCGGAAGCCTTCAGGCGCAAGGAAGGCCTGGTCGCCGAGATGCTCGGGCGGGTCCAACCCTCGACGGTCTGGGATCTCGGCGCCAACACGGGGCACTTCAGCCGGCTGGCCGCCGGGATGGGCGCGTCGGTGGCGGCGTTCGACGCGGACCCGGACTGCATCGAGGCGATGTACCGCGAGGCCCGGGATCGCGGCGAGACCCGGCTGCTCCCGCTGGTGCTCGACCTGTTCAACCCGAGCCCGGCGTCCGGCTGGATGAACCGCGAGCGGGTGTCGTTCTTCGACCGCGGGCAGCCCGACCTGGTCATGGCGCTGGCCCTGGTGCACCACCTGGCGTTCGCGGGCAACCAGCCGATGGCCAACATCGCGGGGTTCTTCCGCCGCGTGGCCCCGCGGCTCTTGATCGAGTTCGTACCCGAGACGGACCCCCAGGTGCGCCTGCTGGCCGCGCAGCGGTCGGGCGTGCATCACCCCTACGATCGCGAGACCTTCGAGCGATGTTTCAGCCAGCACTTTGCGATCGACGCCTCGGAGCCGATCTCGGAGCGGGGGCGGATCCTCTACCTGCTGAGCCGCCGGGGCGACTGAGCCGCTGGGCGGCCCGCGTGCCCATCTACCCGCTGCTGTTCGCGGCCTATCCGATCCTCGCGCTCTTCGCCCAGAACGCGAGCGAGGTCCGGACCTCCGAGCTGGCCCTCGTGCTCTTCGCGGCGGCCGGCATCGCCGCGGCGGCCTGGCTGGTCCTCGCCCTGTTGCTGCGGTCCGCGGCGAAGGGCGCGCTCGTGGCGGCCGCGGCGGTCGTGCCGTTCTACACCGTCGACCGGCTGCTCGGGCCCGCCGAATGGGTGCTGGGCTCGCTCAGCGAGTTGTGGGTCCGCAAGGGCCCGATCGTGCTGAACCCCATCTGGATTGTCCTGCTCGAGCTGGTGCTGCTCGCCGGATTCGCCTTCATCGTGCGACGGCTGGGCGACCTGTCGCGGCCGACCCGGTTCCTCAACATCCTGGCCGTCGTCGTCGTGGCACTGCCGCTCGCCCGGATCGCGACGGTCAAGGCACCCGCCGCGGCGCGCCCCGCCCGGCAGGCGCGGCCGCTGGCCTCGGCGCCGCCCTTCCAGGTCGCGCGCCGACCCGATATCTACTACATCATCCTCGACGGCTACGCGCGGCACGACGTGATGGCCTCGCACTTCGGCCTGGACAACTCGGCGTTCCTGGACCACCTGCGGCAGAAGGGCTTCTATGTCGCCGACCGCAGCACGGCCAACTACTGCCAGACGCCGCTCTCGCTCTCGTCGTCGCTCAACGCCAGCTATCTCGACCACCTGGTCAAGGGCCTGGGCACCGACCAGACCGAGCTCTCCAACCTGATCGGCCGCAACGACGTCGTCGCGACCCTGAAGCCCTACGGCTACGCGTTCGTGACGTTCGCGACCGGCTTCGAGCCGACCGAGCATCCCGAGGCCGACCGATATCTCGCGCCCCGGGTGCACCTGTCGGAATTCCAGCGGATGGTGGTCGACCTGACCCCCGCCCGGGTCGTCTGGCCCGACCCTCGTCGGCTGGACCCGTTCCAGCAGGCCCGCGAACGGATCCTCTACCTGCTCGACACGGTCCCCCAGGTCGCGCGCGACCCGCAGCCCACGTTCACCTTCGCACACATCCTCTGCCCGCACCCGCCCATCATTTTCGGCGCCGAGGGGCAGGATGTCGCCCGGGCGAACGAGCGGTTTGTGCTCTTCCAGGACGGCAAGGTGGACGGCCGGTTCCGCCACCCCGAGCACTTCCGCGACGCCTATCGCGACCAGGCGGCCTACATCACCGCCAGGGCCCGGCAGATGATCGACCGCATCCTGGCCGAGTCGCCCGAGCCGCCGATCATCATCGTCCAGTCGGACCACGGGTCGGAGCTGAACCTCGACATGAACAGCGCCGCGAACACGGATCTCCCCGAGCGGATGGGCATCCTGAACGCCTATTACTTCCCCGATGGCCGGTACGAGGGTCTCTATCCCGACATCACTCCCGTCAACTCGTTCCGCGTCGTCCTCAACACGTTCTTCCGCGCCGATCTGCCGCTCCTGCCCGACCGCAGCTACTTCTCCACCTGGCCCGAGCCCTACCGATTCATCGATGTCACCGGCACCGTCCGGGGGCACGAGGGGCGTCCCGAGCGGCCCGCTTCGGCCGATTCCCGGCCGAATTCCCCCGATTCGTGAAACAACCGGGGCCTCCGGGCACTATTATCTGATCAGAGGGCCCGCGCGACGCCGTCGCGGCGGAGTCGCCTCGTCTCGGCGAACCGGCGACGTGAGTCGCCGGGTGTTTCTTCCGGTTCGAGGGCTGTGTGATGTTTGCCTTGATGAGTCCCGCGCGGCGATGGCGATGGGTGGCCGGCGCGTCGTGGCTGGCCGTGGTGGCGATGCTCGGGATCGGGACCACGGCCCGCGCCGGCGAGGCGCCCACCTATCATCGCGACATCCTCCCGATCCTCCAGAACAACTGCCAGGAATGCCACCGGCCCGGTCAGGTGGCGCCGTTCTCGCTGCTGGATTACACGCAGGCCCGGAAGCGGGCCGACGACATCGCGACGGTGGCCGAGCAGCGGACCATGCCGCCCTGGCACGCCTCGACGGCCGAGGGCGGCCCGTTCCGCGGGACCCGGGTGCTGGGCGAGAAGGACATCAAGCTGCTGGCCGACTGGGCCGAGGCCGGCGCTCCCGAGGGGAATCCGAAGGACGCCCCGCCGCGGCGGAGCTGGGACTCGGAATGGGCGCTCGGGCCGCCCGACCTGGTCCTGAAGGTCAGCGAACCGTTCACCCTGGGCGCCTCGGGGCCCGACGAGTACCGCGTGTTCGTGCTCCCGTCGGGACTGTTGCAGGGGCGATGGATCGCCGCGGTGGATTTCAAGCCGGGGAATCCCCGGGTCGTGCACCACATCCTCGCGGCTTATGACGTCTCGGGCAACGCACGCAAGCTCGACGCCGCCGACAGCGGGCCGGGCTACGCGACGTCCGGCGGCGGCTACGGGCGACTGCCGAACGGGCTGCCCTTCCTGCCGGCCGGCCAGCTCTGGGGCTGGGCGCCCGGACGCCGGGCGTTCTGGTCGCCCGAGGGAACCGCGCGGGCCCTGCCCGCCGGCGCCGACGTGCTCTTGCAGGTCCACTATCACAAGAGCGGCAAGCCCGAGACCGACGCCAGCACGATCGGCCTGTATTTCGCCCGCGGCCCGGTCGACAAGCAGATCCGCACGGGCGTCGTCCTGCCGCCCCGCCCGATGCTCTTCGGCCGGCCCGAGCTGAAGATCCCGCCCGGTGAGCCGAGGCACGAGGTCAAGGGCGCGATGACAATCCGCCAGGACTCGCACCTGCTGGGCGTGTTCCCGCACATGCACCTGCTCGGCCACGACTTTCGGCTGACCGCCATCCGGCCGGATGGCTCGCGCCAGACGTTGATCCGGGTCGACGACTGGGACTTCAACTGGCAGACGCTCTACGAGTTCAAGGACGCGGTCGCCCTGCCGAAGGGCACGCGGATCGAGATGGTCGCTCACTTCGACAACTCGCCGGGCAACGTGCACAACCCCAGCCGGCCGCCGATCGAGGTCCGCTGGGGCGAGGAAACCACCGACGAGATGTGCATCGGCTTTTTGCACCTCACCCGCGACTCCGAGCACCTGGGCAACCGCCCGCCGGAGTCCCCGCGCCCCCTCGCATTCCGCCGAGGCGCCGCCGCGCTCGAGGAAGAACCCGGAGACCGTCCCGACCGGGGCCAGAAGTGAGGCCGTCGCGATCGGCCGTCTTCCTACAAGATCCGGATTTAACCGCGAAAAACGCGAAAAGCGCGAAAGAGGAATCTGGAGGGGATAAGGCTTCTCCAATCGAACTCCCTTTTCGCGTTTTTCGCGTTTTTCGCGGTTAAGTCTTCGGGGGATTGCCGTCGAGAGGGTCAAGCTCTCACGCCCGCCCCGGCGCACCGGGCGGCCGGCGGAAGAACCAGTACGCCGGCACGCCCGCCGCGATGATCCCCAGCCCGGCGAGCGACGGGACGCGACTCTCCTCATCGACCAGCATGTTGCCCAGGAGCAGCAGCACCGAGGCCACGAAGATCAGGGGTGTCACCGGATAGCCGAGCGTCCGATACGGCCGCGGCAGCTCGGGCCGCCGCGCCCGCAGCACGAAGACCGACGCGATCGCCAGCATGTAGAAGATCAACGCGCCGAAGATCACGTAGGTATACAGCACGTCGTACAGTGGCGTCTGGCTGAGCGTCTTCCACGCGGCCACCACGAACCCGGGCAGCGCCGACGCGCGCCCATCCGGCGGCACCATGATCAAGAACGTGCCCGCGACGATCAGCAGGATCGCCCACACCGCCTGCGCGAGGATCGCGTTCGCGGGCGTCTGAAACCTCGGGTGCACGCGGCAGAGCGCCGCGGGGAACAATCCGTCGCGCGCCATTGCGAAATACGCCCGAGGGCCCGCCAGCGCATTGCCGTTGAGCGCGATGAAAGCCGAGCACATGACTAAAAGCGAGATCCCGATCACGCCCGGCCGGCCCAGCAGGTGGTCGCAGTACACCGCGGCCACCGCGCGCTCGAAGTGCTCGGCGCTACCGACCGATTGCTTCACCTCGTCCATGGGCAGCACGTAGTGATACGCCAGCGTCATCCCCAGATACGCGGCGATCAACACGGCCATGCCGACGATCAGCGCCCGCGGGATGTTCCGGCCCGGGTCGCGGATCTCCTCGGCCAGCGGCGTGACGTTCGTCCAGCCGTCATAGGCCCACAGCACGCTCACCATCGCGGCCATCATGCCCTTGAAGATCGTCGACGAGCTCTCCGACGTCGGCCAGAACGGCGACAGGTTGGCCGTCGAACCCCCGCCCACCAGGAACGGCAGGGCGATCAGCGTGGCGATGCCGCCGACCTTCAGCGCCGTGCCGATCACCTGGAGCGTCCCGCCGCGCCGGGCGCCCAGCACGTTCACCGTGGCGACCACCGCGATCGCTGCGATCGCCGCGCCCGCCTGCCAGAGCTTGCCATGGACCCCCGCCGGCGGGGCGACCAGGTGCGCGAAATACTGCCCGAACGCCGCGGCTAATGTCGCCATCGAGCCGCTGCGGACCACCAGGAACTCGACCCAGCCGAACAGGAACGCCGGCAGCGGTCCATAAGCCGCACGCAAAAACACATAAAGACCACCGGCCTGCGGCAGCATCGCGCCCAGCTCGGCGAGCGTCAAGGCCCCCGCGCCGCTGAAGATCCCGCCGAGGACCCAGACCACGATGATCCCCGAGAGAAACGGCACCCGGCCGGCCACCTTCGCGGCGACCAGAAAGATCCCCGACCCGATCACCGAGCCCACCACCGCGGAGAACGCCGCCGGCCCGCCCAGCACCCGCGGCAGCGTGGTCTGCGGCTCCTTATCCATGAGGCTCATCCGGGTGTCTCCGATCGTCGGGTTGGAATCGGTCTGAAAGTCCATCGGGCAGTCTTGCCCGACGCTCTTCAAGCAGGTCGGGCAGTCTTGCCCGACGCTCTTCAAGCAGGTCGGGCAGTCTTGCCCGACGCTCTTCAAGTAGGTCGGTTATTCGACTCCGAGCGGGGCCGGATCTGGGCGTCGGGCAAGAATGCCCGACCTACGTCCCTACTGCCCCGCCCCCGCCGCGGCGTGCGCCCGGCCGATCACCACACTCAGCGCACCCGACGCCCCGCGGATCCGCTTGACGGTCGCCGCGACGGCCTTCGCCGTCTCGCCCGGCTTATCCTCCTCGATCGCCTGGCGGATCGCCGGCAGGGGCCACGAGGCATAGCCGGTGGTGAGCCCCGGGGCATAGACCGAGTGCTTGAACCACGGCCGACCCGGCAGCCCATCGTCGAGCAAAAACGCCCGCTCGACCGCCGCGATCGCGTCGTTCAGCTCGGTCAGCCGGGCACGATCCAGCCCTCCCTTGCGCGCCGCGGCCTCGACCGCGCGGTCGCACTCCTCGGCCCGCTCGCGGAACTCGCGCACGGCCCCGATCAGATCGGCCGCGCCGTCGAACTCCGCCCCCGCCCTCGGCTGTGGACCGTTCGCCTTTCGCAGCTTGCGCGCCCGGATCAGCCGCAGCTCATCCACGTGCTGCCGCAGCGCCTGGCCATAGGGCGCGAACCGCATCGGCACGACCTCGGCCCCCGCGGCCCGCATCGTGATCAGCGTATAGAGCCGCGCGGCCGTCGCGTGGCTGAGGAATTCGGGATCGCCGAACTTCTCCATCCAGTTGAAGTCGTCGTAGATCGAGTGATACACGCCATACCCGCCCCGGAGCCCCGCATCCACGGCCGGGATGCCCAGGTGGTCGACGAACGCCGTGTAATCCGAGCCCGAGCCCAGCCAGCTCATCTGGGGGCTGTGGTCGTCGGGTCTGTGCGCGGTTTTCCCGGAGTTGCCCTCGCCCGACGACCACGCCGGATCCTCGAGGATCAACGGCGACGCACTCGCCCACGCCGCGCGATGCTCGTCGGTCCACGTCTGGCCGAGCGTCTTGCCCGTCCGCACGTCGGTGATCGACCCGGCCGCCTCGACGACGAAGTCGCGCAGCGACGGAATCCCGCCGAGTCCCAGCGTCGGCCCGCTGACCGCCGAGTCGACGTTCAGCATCAGCACGGCCTTCTTCTTCAATTCATCGGCCTTCGCCTCGGCCCATTCGGTCGAGCCGACCAGGCCGTATTCCTCGGCGTCCCAGCTCGCGTACACGAGCGTCCGGCGCGGCTTCCAGCCGTGCTTCACCGCGTCGCCGAGGGCCCGGCAGGTCTCCAGCGTCGCCGCCGTGCCGCTGCCGGGATCCACCGCACCATAGACCCAGGCATCGCGATGATTTCCCATCATGATCCACCGATCGGGCTCCTCGGTGCCCGGGATCGTCGCGAGCACGTTCCAGATCTTGCGGAGCCGGTACTCCATCGTGACTGTGAACCCGACCTCGGCCGGCCCGGGGCCAACGTGATACGGCAGCGGCAATCCGCCCTGCCAGCCGGCGGGCGCATTCGGTCCGGCCAGCACCTTCAGGATCTCTCGCGCCGTCCCGTAGCTGATCGGCAGGGAGGGGATCGTCGCGAAGTATTCCACCAGCTTGAGGCCGGTTTGCTTCTCCCAGTCGGCGAGGCTGAGCTGACCCGGGAAGGGGTCCGTGCCACTGGGGTATCCCTTGAAATAAATCATCGGCAGGCGCTGGGCCCCCGGAATCGACGGCCCGAACGGCGTCGATGGATCGCCCGGCCCGTGCGACAGGAATTGCACGCTCCCGCGCTGGATCGCCGTCTCGGGACGGAAGCGACCATTCGGATAGGTGTCCCCTTTTGCGAATCCGTCGTCGGCCGGGTCGGAAAAGATCAGAATCCCCCTGGCCCCGCGCTTCTGGGCGTTGTAGACCTTCAGCCCGCGGAAGATCTCGCCGTAGCGAACGAGGACGACCTTATCCCTGATCTCGATGCCCATCTTCTCAAGTGCCGCGTAGTCGTCGGGGCGACCGTAGTTGACGTACACGACCTGTCCTACGGCCGTTCCCGAGGCCCCGTAGCCGTTGAACGCCCCGAACGCCTTGCTGCTTGCGGAGTCCTTGTCGGTCGCGACCGGAGCCTCGTCGACGGGGAGGTTCACACGCATCGGAGCGGTCAGCGTGAGGCTGGGGCGATCAGGGCGATCCACCGGATAGTTCAGCAACACCTCGAGCTCGACGAGATCCGCCTTCCAGCCCCATTCGCGAAGCCTGTCCCGCACGAAGATCGCCGTCTTGTGATCGGCCGGGGTTCCGGCGACATGGGGCTCGGCGGTGAGGGTGCGAAGCCACTTGCGGGCGTTCTCGGGGGTGGGGACGGCCAGGGCGCGGGCCTCGGCGGCGTGCTGCTTCTCGAACGCCCTGGGTGAGAACCCGATCGCCGGGCCGGGCGGGCCGCCGGCCGGGTCTCCGTCGTCCGCTCGGGCTCTCGCACCCGCACCGGCGGCGGCGATGATCGTGAGGAACAGCGAGACCGAAACGGTCGGGAGGAGGATGCGAGATCGCCTCATCGCCAGCCTTTCCTTGGTGGGAACAGAACGCTTGACAGATGCGTCGGAGCGGGGGCACACTGAGGGCTCCGAGTCGTCGCCTTCCGGCCCGAGCAGCCGGCTGGAAGGATTGGTTCGGCCGTCAGCCGGCGTCGATGGACGTAACGGGCCGGGGCCGTCGCAAACGCAAGGCGGAACCAGGATACGGCGCCCACGGCGTGGTGGGTAGGGGCGTGTCGGCGTCCGCGTCGGCGATCAGGTCACCTCCGGTCCGGAATCTCCCTCGTCCAGCGTGTCGCGGCACCGAGAAGAAGGGACCCAACATGGCTGTATCATTCACCGTCGGCGGGGCGCGGGGCATTTTCTCGGCTTCGTTCGCCGAGGAGGTCGCCGGGGTGCTGGACAATGCGTTCGGCGCCGAGGGCGAATGGGAGGACGATACCGCGCTGCACTACGGTGAGCTCGCCGACACGGGCTGGTCCGAGCTCCAGCGGCGCGCCTCCGAGGAACTCGGCCGCGACGCGCTCCCCAACCTGATGGCCCTCGGCGAGGACGCCCGGGGCGTCTACCTGCCCGCGAACGTCCAGACCGCATCCTTCCCCCTCTCGGCGGGAGCCGCCCTGCGCTGCGCCAGCCTGCCGGGTTTGCGCAACGAGCTGACCGAGCTGGCCTCACGCTGGGAGCTGACGCTCGACGACCACGGCCTCGAGGATCTGCTGCGCGTCGCCCACGACCCCGACGACGGCTGCGTCGCCGAGGCGCCCGAGATCCTGACCTTTGCGCGTCTGGCATTGGCGGCGAACGAGGCCATGCGCCGCGACTGCCCGCTCTGGCTGGTGGGGCAGGTCGGGGCGTAGGTTGGGAATGCCCGGCACTTCGCGCCGAACGCCACCTGGTTCAGTAGGTCCGCGCAATCCGGAAAGCGAGGCGGGGGATGGCGTAGGGTGGGCATCGCCGCCGGCGATGGCCTCCGCAAGTGGGCAATACCCACCCGCCTTTCCCTCTGCGAGGACCTATTCACAGCATGGCCGCACCGGCCCGATCCTCGCCCCGAAGGGGCGGTTCATCGCGGCGTTCAGCGAGAAGTCTCGAAAAATCTCCAGCGGGCCCGACACGAGCATGGTCGAGCCGGGCTCCGTTTCGTCGACCCCTGGCTCATGTCACCGTCAGGGTGACGGCGAACGGGTCGCTGAAGAGGCCCGAAGAGTCCTCCGCCTGGCCGAAGAGCCTGTACGTGCCGGCGGCCCAGCCGGTGGTGGAGAGCGTGAACGTCCACGTGCCGTTGCTGTTCAACACGGCGTAACCGAGCAGGGTATCGCCCCCGTCCAGTTGCTTGTCGCCGTTGGCGTCGACGTAGATGGCCACCTGCGTGATGGTGCCGCCGGGGGTCGGGTCGGTGATGTTCGAGGCAGTCAGGGTGACGCTGCCCCCGGGCGCGACCGAGTTGGGGCTCGCCGTCAGCGAGCCGATCTGCGGGCCGGGCGTGAAGCGCTGGGCGAAGAGGCCCAGGTTGTTGCCGACGCCATTGCCTTGCCAGACGATGACGAAGGCCCCGTTGCCCGTGGCGGCCACTGCGGGCCCGTAATGCCCGCCCGCCGTGGTGGTGTTCGCGATCGATTCGGGCGAGAGCTGACCGGCCGCCGTCAACTGGATGTAGCGGATCTGGCCGTAGGGATAGGGGTACTCACTGGTGAGGGGCGGGGCCGATGTCCAGGTGAACGTGCAGTTGCCGGCGCCGTCAATGGCCAGCTCAGCCGGTCCGATGTTGGCCTGGTTGCCCGCGAAGGACAGCGTGCCGCCCGACGGCGAGCCGCTGGCGTTATAGACCTCCGCCATCGTCTGTGGGGTGCTCCCAGAGCCATTGTACCAGTCGAGCACGAACTGGCCGGTGCCGTTCATCGCCACCGACCCGAGGGCCAGGTATCCGCTGCTGGGCGGGCTCGCCACGGTGATCTGTGTGCCGTTCTTGCTGCCGGAGGCGGTATACCGCTGGGCATACACGCCCCCGGAGTCCCAGGCGACGACGAAGTTGCCGGTCGCGTCCATGGTGATGCCGGTGTCGTAATTGACGACGCCCGGCGTGGCGCCGGAGATGGGCTTGCCGTTGGCCAGGCCGGCGCTCGTATAGAGCTGGACCGTCATGGTCGGCGTACTCCACGTATTGTAACGGGTGTTGTACGTGGACTTGCCGTACTCCACGGCGAAGGCGCCGTTGGCGTTCATGGCGATCCCGTCCATCAAGGCCTCGGCCTTCGTAGTCCCCTGGAAGACGTACACTGCCCCGGTGAGCGCATTGCCGTTGCTCTGGTAGACGCGCATGAGAGTGGAAGCGCTGCCGAGGCTCGGGATGGAGCTGGTCCAGGCGACGGCGAAGGTGCCGTTGGACATCGCCACCTGGGGCATCTGCTTGGAGTTGTTGCCGGCGTCGGGTGCCGTCCCGACCACGATCTCGCCGGTCCTGGCGCTGCCATCGGCATTGAAGACGCGGGCGATGATGCTGTCGGTGCCGCCCGCGACGTAGTCCCGCCAGGCGACGGCGTAGTCGCCGTTGGAATCGGCCGCGACCGAGGTCGACGGCTGGCCACTGCCGCCGTACTCGCCGGTGAGCGCCCCGGCCGAGTTCACGTTCACCTGGGTCTCGCCGCCCGCGGGCACGGCGCCGGTGGTCGGCTGGAACTGCACGCCGAAGTTGGAGACCGGGTTCGGCGTGTTCTGAGGATTGTTCGCCGCGAAGGTCTGCGTGGTGTTCAGCCAGCGCCCGCCGGTGCCGACCTGCAGGACGATACTCAGGTAGGTCACTCCGCCGGGGCCCGTGGCATAGCCATTGAGGTTGTCGAGGGAGAAATTCCCGTTGGCGTCGGTGACGGCGTAGGGCTCCCCGTTATCGAGGATCCCGTTGAGATTCGGGTCGATGAAGACCGTCCAGCCGGACAGCCCGGACTCGCCGGCATCCAGGGCGCCGTTGCCGTTCAGGTCGTTGAACACCGTGCCGGTGATCCGATTCGGATCGGTGATCGTCACGGTCGCGGTGCCGGTCGCGATGGTCGCATTCGTGGGGTTGCTCAGTTGCACGCCGAACGTCTCGCTGCCGTCGATCGCGGAGTCCTCGTGGGTCACCAGCAGGACCAGCCGCGAGGTCTGGCCCGGCGCGAAGGTCACGGTGCCCGTCTGCGCGGAATAGTCGAGCGGCGCCGTGGCGGTGCCGTCGGCGGTGCCGTAGGTGGCGCTCACGGGCGTCGAGCTGGCGGCCGACAGAGTCACGGTCACGCCGCGGTCATACCGGCCGACCAGGTTGGTGTCGCGGCTGCTCACCAGCAGGGCCCCCTGAGCATCGACGATCATCCCGACCGGCTCCCGGAGGGACGACGCCGCGCTGGTGATGGGATCGTCCAGGTACTGGCCCTGGCCGGTATAACGGTGGATGGCGTTGCTGCCGATATCGGCCACGTAAAGCCGGCCATCTTGATCGAACGCCATGCCGCGCGGATTCACCAGACCGCCCGTGCCCGCGGCCACGAGCGTGGTGATATAAGCCCCCGTATTGCCGTTGAACTGGAGCACGCCGATGCCGGCGCTGGCGACATCGAGGTTGCCGTTGGGGTCGAAGGTCAGATCGTTGGGATTCTGCAGCCCGCCGCTACTCGGGGCCACGAACGTCGCCCCGGTCTGGCCGGTCACCGGTAGGGGGCTACCGGGAGACGCTCCAGAAGGTCCCTGGTAGCGGAGCACGGATTCCGATGCGCGACTCGAGACGTAGAGGTTGCCGTCGCGCCCGAAGGCCAGGCCCTTGGGGTCGTTGAGCCCGCCGGCTCCGGCGGGCACGAAGGTGGTCAGGAATGCCCCGGTGCTGCCGCTGTATTCGTAGATGGCGTTGGTCCCTTCGCTGCCGACGTAGAGGTTGCCATCCGGCCCGAAGGCCAGGCCGAAGGGCGCGTTGAGCCCGCCCGAGCCCGCCGCGACGAAGGTGCTCAGCAACTGGCCGCCCGGGGTGTAGCGGACCACGCTGTTGGACCCGGAGGACGCGACGTACACATTGCCGTCGGGACCCAGGACCAGGTCCCTCGGACTGCTGAGTCCGCCGCTGCCCCCGGCGACGAACGCGCTGACGTCGCCGATCTCGTTCAGGGAGGCGTCGCTGACCGAGATGGTGCTCAGCAACTGGCGGTCCTCAAGGCGTTCCAGACTCATGCGCCGGGCGCGGCTGGTCCGGAGCCGCCGGGGGAGGGATCGGGTCGAGGAGATGAGGCTTCTCATGGGTCGGCTCCCTGGGGTTCGGCGTGTGGGCTGACTGCGGGGGACGCTCGGCGCGCACCCTGGACGTCCGCGGGGCTCGCCCTTCGCCCCGAAGTCGGGATCAGGTGTCACGGCGAGGGGCTACCCGGCCGCCGGCGACTGCAACGCGGTCGGATCGCCGACAGGGCGGCCCCTCGGCCAGGACTCGCACATCGTCCCTGGCTAGTGACAACTTTGCGGGCCGATCCTGCCGCGCCGGGGGAGATTTTTTTGATTCGGACGAGGTTCGTGCGCGAGGGCAGGGCCCGGGCTGGGAAGCGGGGCCGGGTGCCCCGCTCCGGCCGGATCACCTCGGATGCCCTCCGTCACCGGGCTGACCTCGCCCGCCGATCCCCCGGCAGGGCGGGCGATCGGCGAGCCGATCCGCCACTACGGAGCCCGACGGAACGGGGCCATCCCGCGGGACGTCACCTCGCGAACAGATCGGCCGGCAGCTCGACCACGGGTGGCCCATTCCCCGGGGGATTGCTGGACGCACGGGCGAGCGGGGTCGCGACCTCGGACCAGAGCCGCCGCCAGGAGCCGCGTTCCGATTCGGGCAGCCGGGCCAGCTCGGCCTCGTCGCGCACGCCGGCGAGGTCGGGGTCCTCTTGCCAGTGGCGGAGCATCGGGGCGACGACGGCGCGGGCCTTCGGGTCGTCGGAGTCGAGGATCTTCGACCAGGCGGCCAGGTCGGCCCGGAGCCAGGTGAGGGCCTGGCCGCGGAGCCGGGCGCGGGTGGCCTCGTCGGGCGCGGGGTCGTCCTTGCCCCGGCCGGTCCCGGCCAGCGCGGCGCAGCAGGCGGCGTTGTAGCGGTGACCGGCCTGGAGGTTGTCGCCGAGCTTCGGGTCGGCCGCCAGCGCCGCGGCCCAGAGCCGGGTCCCGGCCGCGTACCGCCGGGTGTCGTAGGCCCACTGCGCCAGGGCGAGCCGCTCGGCGTTGTCCTTCGGCGCCTCGCCCTGGAGGACCGCGGCCAGCCGGGCGTCGAGGGGGGCATTTCGCGGGTCGGTGGCGTCCAGCTCGGCCAGCACACGCTGGGCCTCGGCCGCCAGCTCGGCGTCGCCCAGGCCGCCGCGGGCAGTGCGAAGCAGGTTCGTGTAGTGATTGCGGAGGAACTGGCGGTAGGTCGGGTGGCGTGGGTTGGCGGCCAGGGCCTTCTTCTGCCAGGCGATCGCCTCGCGGGACCGATCACGGGCCGCGGCAAGCTGGCCGGCGTTGAAGTCGAGTTCGGCGAGGTTGTTCAGCGTGCGGCCCAGTGAGTCGGCGTAGTCGGGAGACTCGGGATGGGCGTCGGCCAGCCGCCGATGGATCGCCAGCGCCGCCTCGTACGCCGCCCGCGCCCCGGCCCGATCGCCGGTATCATTCAGCAGGTTGCCGAGGTTGTTGTGGCTTAACGCCAGCTCGATCTGGTATTTGGTGACGGTGGGGTGGGCGACGGCCAGCCGCTGCCATATCGCCCGCGCCGCCTCGTACTCCGCCCGCGCCCCGGCCGGATCGCCGGTATTGGCCAGCAGAAGGCCGAGGTTGACGTGGCTTGCCGCCAGGTCGAGTTGGTATTAGGTGACGACGGGGTGGGCGTCGGCCAGCCGCTGCCGGATCGCCAGGGTTTCGCGATGCGTGGCCAGCGCGTCCTGCTTGTCGCCGATCTCGGCGGTCAGGTTGCCCAACTTGAAGCTGGCCGAAGCCAGGCGCGCCAGCGCCTCCGGCGTGGTCTGACCGTCGGCCTGGAGCCGGTCCCGGAGCGACCGGAAGAACGCCAGCGGCTCGTTCAGCAGCGCCTTGCGGAGCGGCTCCAGCTTCAGGTTGTCTTTCAGCTCGGGGTTGTTGGCCACCGCGTCGTGGAACCGCTTCACCGCGTCGATCGCCGCCGCTTCGTTGGCCTCAGCACGCTCACGCTGCCGCTTGAGATCGGCGTTGGCCCGCGCCAGCGCGTTCTTCTGGCGATCGAGTGCGGTGGTGAAGGCGGCCAGGCCGATCCCGCCGAGCAGCAGCGAGGCGGCGATCGAGGCGGCCAGGCCGAGCTGCCACTTCCGCTTCCGGCGCTCCTCGGAGGCGCGGGCCTCGGCCACGGCCCGCTCGCGTTCGGAGGCGTGCAGCCGCTCCTGGACCCCGGCCAGGTAGGCCGTCACCCGCGCCGCCACGGCGGCGGCGTCGCGCGGCCGGTCCTCCGGATCGGCGGCCAGGCAGTCCCGTGCCAGGGCGACCAGATCGGCCTCGGCCCCGCACGACGCCAGCCGGGCCAGCGCCTCGGCCGTCTCGCCGCGGGCCGCCTTCCGCTGGATCTCGCCCGGGCTCCGGCCCGCGAAGGCCGGCCGGCCGGTCAGGATCTCGCAGAGGATCGAGCCCAGCGCGAAGACGTCGCACCGCTCGTCGAGCCGCTCGACCTCGCCGCGCGCCTGCTCGGGTGCCATGTAGGCCGGCGTGCCGAGCACCGAGCCGGCCTGCGACCGGTCGCCGTCGCCGGCGCTGCGGGTCGTGGCGATGATGGTCTCTTCGGGCGGCGTCCCGCCGGCCCGCTCATCGTCCTCGGCGCCACCGCGGGGGAGGACCTTGGCCAGGCCCCAGTCCATCACCTGCACCTCGCCGAAGCTGCCCACCATCACGTTCGACGGCTTCAGGTCGCGGTGGATCACGCCGCGGGCGTGCGCATAGGCGACCGTCTGGGCCACCTGGAGGAAGATGCCCAGCAGGCGCGCCTGCCCCTCGCGGGCCGCGGGTGCCTCTTTCAGCAGCGACGCCAGGGTGCGGCCCCTGACCAGCTTCATGGCGAAGAAGGGGCGGCCGTCGGGCGCGGGAAACGTCCCCAACTCGTAGACCGGCACGATGCCCGGGTGCTGGAGCTGGCCGCCGATCTGCGCCTCCTCGACGAACCGGCGGACGACGTCGGGGTCGCGCCGCAGGGGGTCCAGGAGCACCTTGATGGCCAGCTCCCGGCCGAGGTCCACGTCGCGGCCGCGGAGGACCGCGCCCATGCCACCGCGGGCGATCTCGCCCTGGACCTGGTACTTGCCGATGGCGCCGCCGGCCGCCGGCAGGCCGGAGTCGGCGCACGGCCGGAGCAGCGGTTCGCGCTCGTCGGGCAGGTCGCGCAGCAGGAGCCGGGACGGCGGCCAGGAGCCGGGGCCGAAGGTACTCGGCAGGCCGCCCCGGGATCGGGCGCCCGGCGTCAGGCAGGCGGTCGTCGGGAGGGGTGAGGCGGGACCATCCCCCGAGGAGTCGGCGGCGACGCGGTCGGCCAGGTCCATGACCGCGAGAAAGGAGCGGAGCGGGCCGGCCAGGTGGGGATGGTCGGCGATCAGGCGCCTCGGGTCCACCGCGCGGCCGGCCTCGAGGTCGGCGAGGTAGGCGTCGAGCAACGCCAGGATCTCCGAATTGGCCCCGGATTCGACCGGGAGGCCCTCGGGCGTCCCGGAGTCGTTCGGTGTCATCGATGTTCCTCCAGGCTCGCCTTCAGAAACCGTGTGAGAAGCCTCGGAGTTGGCCCCGGTCGTGCAGTCTCGTAGGCCATGAGAACCAACAAATACCCCACCGACGTGACTGACGAACAGTGGGCTCTCATCGCCCCGCTGTTGCCCAAGGCCAGGCCGGGCG